>JBCCET010000069.1:0-21689 GCA_039030095.1 Pseudomonadota bacterium
TTGCCTTCGTCGCCCCATTGTGCGCCGACCACCACTACGCCTGTCATGCCCGCCCATCCTTTGCCAAGCCAAACCCAGCACTCTATACCGGACGCCAAGCGGACGTTGAACATCAAAATGATCAAATCACATGACGGCTAATCCAGAATTTGAGGCAGATGTGCGCGCCAGTTTTGCGGCGCAGGGATTGATGGCCACGCTGAATGCACGTCTGGACCGTGTCGTCCCTGGCGATGTGGCAATCAGCGCACCAATATCAGACGCGGTGGCACAACAGGATGGTTTTGCGCATGCGGGGCTTCTTTGGTCGTTGGGGGACAGTGCAGCGGGGTATGCAGCACTATCGCTTATGGCGCCGGGGGAACGGGTGCTGACCATGGAGATGAAGATCAACCTTATGCGTCCTGGTGTGGGCGACAGGGTCTTGGCCGAGGGCCATGTCATCCGCGAAGGACGCCAGGTCCTGACTACGGCTACAGAGGTCTACGCCCTAACCGGTGAAACCAGAAAACACATCGCAACAATGCTTGGCACCATGATGCGGATTAGACCGTGAACTGACACATTCGGACGGAACGCAAAGAAGATACCGAAGCCATTCACAGCTTGACCCAACGCGCTTTTGACGGGCTGTCCTACAGCGACGGGACCGAGCCACAGATTATCGACAAACTGCGCGCGGACGGTGATCTGTCGCTGTCTTTGGTGGCCGAAGATAAGAAAATCATCGGGCACATCGCGTTTTCCCCGGTCACCATCGGCGGACAGTTGGGATGGACTGGGCTTGGACCCATTTCAGTGGAACCTGCACGACAAGGCATGGGTCTGGGGGCCGCCCTAGTACAAGCAGGACTCGCCCAAATGAAAGCGGGGGGCGCCCTTGGATGCGTGCTGATAGGCGATCCAAGATATTATTCGCTTTTTGGTTTCAAAGCCGACGGAGCGATCCGATACGGCGAGGTTGACGCGAAATTTGTGCAATGGTTGGCATTCGGTGCGGTTTCGCCCCAAGGTGCGGTGGCATATTCACCGGCTTTTGGCTGAGGCGTGGAAATTACACTGCCCTTGAAGCCGCATGGCCTTTTGAAACCCTTCCTGAAAATTACTTTGTCGTCCTTTTTGGCAAGCCAGACGAAATGGCCACACTTATGAAGCGTTGACAGGCGTGCCGGTAAGCGTCGAACTGTCTGTTGAGAGGAAGCACGCATGAATTTCGCAACATTTGTGGCTGACTGCCGGTTCGAGGATTTGCCCGACGACTTATTGGCCCTGCTGCGTCGCAGCTTTACCGATATCATCGGCGTGGCCGCTATCGGTTCTACCACGCAGATGTCGCAGATCGCGCGACGCGGGGCATTGGCTCTGTTTGGTACGGGATCCAGGGGGATGTCGCGGATGCTGATGGACGGACGACCTGTCAGCCCCGCCGGGGCCGCCATGGCTGGCGCCTTTATGGTCGACAGCATAGATGCCCACGATGGCACGACGCCGAACAAAGGTCATGCTGGGTCAGCGGTGTTCCCTGCCCTGCTTGCCATGGCCGACGCGCTGCGGGCGCAAGGCCGTTCCGTGACCGGGCAGGACTTCGCGCTCTGGCTGGCATTGGCGTATGAGGTCAGCTACCGCGCCGGGCAGGTGCAACATGCCACGTGCGCAGATTACCATACCTCTGGCGCCTGGACTGCTGTGGGTGTCGCCGCCGCCGTTGCCCGGATGCTGGGGTGTAATGCGGATCAGATACGGCACGCAGCAGGCATTGGCGAATACCACGGGCCACGCAGCCAGATGATGCGCTGCATCGACCACCCGACCATGCTGCGTGACGGTGTCGGATGGGGCGCGCCGTCGGGTGTGACAGCAGCGTACCTTGCCCACGAAGGGTTTACTGGCGCGCCCGCGCTGACCTGTGAAGGCGAAGACGCCGCACCGTATTGGAAAGGCCTGGGCGACCGTTGGCTCACGCTCGAGCACACCCACTACAAACGCTACCCGTGCTGTCGCTGGGCCCATCCGGCAATGGATGAGGCAACCCGCTTGGTGGCAAACCACAATTTGCATCACAGCGATATTGCGCGGGTCGAAATACGCACGTTCCACTACGCAACCCGGCTGGCAGGACATGCCCCAAAAACACTGGACGAATTCAGCTACGCCATCGCGTTTCCCGTGGCAGCAATCATTGTGCGTGGGCAAATCGGACCGTCGGAACTAACGCCGGAGACATTACACGACCCCGAAATTTTGCGCTTATCACAGGCAACCGAGCTGATTGATGACGCGGAGCTGACAGCGCGCAGCGTGGAACAGCGGTGGGCGCAAGTCTGCTTGATCTTGCAGGATGGGCGTCGGATTGAGGGCCAGCCTGCCACACCGCGCGGTGATGTGGATCAGCCGCTGAGCGATGCAGAGATCAGCGAAAAATTCCGCCTACTGTCCAGCGCCGCATTGCGCCCGGAAGATGCGAAGGAATTGGAGGACCTGACCGGTCAATTTGATAGCCTCGACCCGGATGGGTTTAGTCGTCTGCTGGACTTGTGCCTTTCGGCGCCAAACTAAACCGCACTTAGACTTGCCAGCAAAGCCGCTTTCAACGTGGCGAGAAGTTGTTTTAGGTCCGCCTCATCTTTTGCAGCGCCCTTGATCGATTTACATGCGATCTGTGCAAGGGACGCCAAATCAGCAGGTGTCAGCCCCCTGCCCGCTAGTTGCGCTTCAAAAGGCGCAAAAACCTGCGCAAAAAACGCCGTCGTCTTTTGTGCCGCACGCGCCAGTTCCGCCTCACTGATCTGTCCAATGCCATCCATAAGTTCTGCTGCATGGGGGGAGCTGGTCAGCGCGGCATGGGGCATAACCACAACCGCATTCAAGATCACGTCGATCTGGTCGGACACGTCATCATAAGCTGCCAGGCCTGCTTTGATCAGTTGAGCCTTTTGCGCCAGATGTCGTTGCATACCAGCCAACATCACCGCGTCTTTATTGGCAAATGACTTGTAAAGCGTCTGCCGTGACACCCCTGCCTGTTCGGCAACATCAGCCATCGACGTGCGCTTTATGCCGTACCGCAGGAAAACTTGTTCAGCCGCGTTTAAAAGATGATCTTCTTTATCGCTCATATGAGACGTATTGACATTTTTCGTCCTTGTGTCAATATTGACAGAAGATCACTTTTTGTCAACTCGTCAAAGGACCTCACCATGATCAACCGCACGGCCTTTGGGCCTAAAACAACTGCTGATGAGGTGCTCGACGGCATCGACATGACGGGCCAACGCGTGCTGATAACGGGCGGCACCTCAGGCCTTGGCGCTGAAACGGCGCGGGCCATGGCCGCGCGCGGCGCAGATGTCACGATAACTGCGCGCAGCGCCCGAAAGGCAGCGGATGTGGTGGCAGATATCAAAACCCAGACCGGGAAAACCGTCGCAGTGGAGGAATTGGAGCTGGGATCGATGGCATCTATCCGCGCCTTTGCAGAACGGGTTAATGCCGGGGGTGAAAAGATCGACGTGCTGATCAATAACGCAGGCATCATGGCCTGCCCACAAGGCCAGACAGAAGACGGGTTTGAAACCCAGTTCGGTACCAACCACCTGGGCCACTTCCTGATGACGGCACTTGTGGCCCAATCGTTGAAAGATGGGGGCCGTGTGGTGGCGCTTTCATCGTCGGCCCACCAGATGTCGGACGTGCTTTTTGATGATATCGATTTCGCGAAGTCAGGCTACAATCAATGGGTCTCATACGGCCAATCAAAAACCGCCAACGCGCTCTTTGCGATCGGCTTGAACAAACGCCTTGCCGCGCGTGGGATTGAGGTGTTTTCTGTCCATCCGGGCGCAATACAAACCGGGCTGGGGCGGCATCTGAGCTTTGTAGACATTCTGAAATTCTTGCCGCGGATCCTCTTTGGCGGGATTGCAATGAAATCCGTTCAAGCTGGCGCTGCCACACAATGTTACGCAGCCACCGCGCCAGAGATCAAAGGGCAAGGCGGGCGCTTTCTGGCGAACTGCGGTATCGCGCCGATCAGCCAGGAACGCGTCCGCAAGGATTCGGTGGTCTGGCCATATGCGCAAAATGCTGACGCCGCAGAACGGCTTTGGACCATATCAGAAGAGATGGTCGGCCATCAATTTGCTTAAGCAGGCATTCTGACGCCGGGGATGGTTCAGATATTGAGTTCCATCCCCGCTTTGGTTCGGTCCATAGCAACAAATGTCTTAAACCGTTTGATATTTTCGCTGGCAAAAAACAGGCGGTGGGTCAGCGCCTCATACTCCGCCATATCCGCCACGAGAATGACCAGCACAAAGTCAGCCTCGCCGGTCACATAGTAACATTGCTGCACTTCCGGCGCGTCCGTAAAGGTCTGTTTCAGCGTGTCCACTTTGCCGCCGGTCTCTACGTTCAACTCCACTTCCACAAGGATCGTCAGCGGCAGGCCCACGCGTGCCGGGTCAATATGGGCTGCTTGACGCTCAATCACGCCGGTCTGCGTCATCCGGCGGATGCGGCGCTGGACCGACGGGGCGGACAGGTTCACCTGTTCCGCGATTTGGCGCTGCGGTAGGGTCGCATCCTGTTGGAGATGTCGCAGAATTGCGAGGTCGAAACTGTCCAAAGATACTGAAGCCATCAAGTTTCCAGTCCGTCATGAAATTTTGCATCGCGTTGTTTGGCAATTTTGAGCACAAACCTCGCATTGGATGAGTTATTCTATCACGAATATCCGGAGGATCCCATGCTGTCAGCTTTCGAAAACGCCCATGTGGCCCACTATGCCGCAACCCCCAGTTTCTCGGACAAGGCCGTGAACACGCTGTCCCGCGATGGCTTCGACGCGGCAGAGCGCGAGATAACCAGCTGGGAAGGTTATCAGGCGACCGACCTTATCAGGCTGCACAAGCTGGAGGAAATCCTGGGCGCTGGAGAGATCTTTTACAAAGACGAAGGGCCCCGCTTTGGCCTCGGCAGTTTTAAGGCGCTTGGCGGGGCTTACGCCGTGCAAAGGGTGCTGAAATCGGCCCTGGAAGCAGAGTTGGGGCAAACTGTACCCATGCACGATGTCCGGTCGGGTGTCTATGCGGACCAATTGGCAAGCAAGACGATCATTTCCGCCACGGACGGCAACCACGGGCGATCCGTGGCCTGGGGCGCAACCCGCTGCGGGGCAAAGTGCCGTATCTACATCCATGCGGAAGTAAGCGAACACCGGGCGGAAGTGATGCGGGGGCTTGGTGCGGACGTGATCCGCGTCGACGGGGATTACGACGAAAGTGTTGCTCAGACCCGGCGCGATGCGGACGCCCACGGGTGGCTGATTGTGTCTGACACCTCCTGGCCTGGCTACAAACAGCCACCGATGGATGTGATGGCCGGTTACGGGGTGATGGCGCGCGAGATTGTGCGCGACATGGACCCGCCCGCGACCCATGTATTCCTGCAAGGTGGCGTGGGTGGGCTTGCGGCTGGCGTGGCAGCCGTTTTTGCCCAGGAATGGCACGAAACCCCGCCCCATGTGGTGATCGTGGAACCTGATCTGGCCCCTTGCCTTTTTGCCAGCGCCCAGGCGCAGCAGGCCAAAGCCATACAAATTGAAACAGAAACGATCATGGCGGGCCTGTCCTGCGGCGAAGCCTCCCAAATCGCGTGGGATGTGCTGGAAGGGGTTTCATCCAGTTTTGTGACCATCCCCGACACGGTAGTGCCGCCTGCGGTGAGACTGTTGGCTCAAAGCGCGCTGTCGGACACCTCCGTGGCGTCCGGCGAAAGTGCAGTTGCAGGTCTTTGCGCCTTGATTAGCGGTGCGCTGCAGCCGGATTTGAAAGAAAGGCTTGGTCTAAACGACACCTCACGAGTGGTTCTGATCGGGTCCGAAGGCGTGACCGACCCCCATGTCTATCAGCAGATCATGGACGGTGAGCTCTGACACCCGGCTTTCTTCCTTTGTTTAGAAATATCCCGGGGTGAGGCGCAGCCGAGGGGCAGCGCCCCTTTCGGAAGTCACAGCGCAAACGGGCCTCTAACTGTTCAAAAAAACCGTTCCTTACTTACCTGCGGCGCTTTCCCGGAGCACTTGGACAACCGTAGGAGATCAAGCGGCCCTATCGCAGCCACCAGCCCTCTTTTTTGATCCGCTGGCGGATCACCTTTTCGCGGCGCGGCAGGCGATTTTGGTCGAACAGCGCGCGGACCTTGTCCCTGCCTTTGCCTTGGTAAATCAGCTTTCGGGCCGGTTCCCAGTTTTTCAGCACCTTTTTGACCGGGTTCGGGCTGACCGCTTTTTCGAGCGTTTCAATAACCTCTTCCGGGGCGGTAGCGTAGAGTAGCGGCAAAAAGCGGTAGTGCTGCGTGACCTCGCCGTCGATCAACCCCGGCGGGATCGTGTCACGCCCGCCGCCAAGTTTGGTTATGACCAATGGCAGTGCAATCTGATCGAGCCAGGGATAAAATTCCTGGGTTTCGATCTGCCAGGGCGGGTCATTTTCAATCTCTGTCGCGTAGTGCGCAAACCAGGTCGCAAATTCGCCCGCGTCTTTGTAGAAGAAAAAGCCTGCGTTGAAATAAAGGTAGCGTTTCCAATATTCTAGCGGTTGATCGGGGTCGATTGTAGGTTCGAAGTCCAGGTCAAACTTGTCGTAAAGCGATTTCCACATCTCGTGATAGCCGGGGCCGTAGAGGTCCGGCACGGGCCAGGTCCCTTCCCGCTTCATCGACCCTTGTGGCCTGTCAAAATCAAACGGCACCGAGTTTATGCGCCCTGCAAACATCGTGTCGGTGTCAAAGAAAACAAAAGGCTCGTCAGGGGGCAGACATGTCAGCCCCATTATTTTGTTTCCGTTGGGATACCGCGACCCGAAAACGCCGTTTTGAAACGGCACAATTTCTGCACCCAGATCGGTCAGTAGACCGCGCAAGTTGTCGTTTAAGACGCGCGGGTCGTCATCCCACCGGTCTGACGGTTGCGGTTCGCCAAAGATCAGGCGACCGGCAAAGTTCGGGTTCTTGTGAAAGAAAGTGGCCGCGAAAATCACCGCCTCATAGCTCAGCCGTCCGCCCTGGACGATGGCAAATACATTGTAATCCTGCGCCACGAAACGCCGCCCCATTTTTTAGCTACGTCTATAAGATGAGATTGGTTAATAAGGAATGGTCCGGAACAATTTTAGAAGGATCATTCCATGAAGCGTTTTCTATTTGCAGCACTTTTGTGCATCGCCCCCACTGCGCAGGCTCAGTTTATGACCGCCAGCGAGGTGCGACCCATTTTGGAAGCGACAAAGGCCAATTGGGTCGGTGTACGGGAATTCGATGGGCGCGACCTGCTCTACTTCACGCATATTCTGACCTTTCGCTGTGGCTTGCAGGAAATAGCCTACGGCATCAACGACGACGAATATTTCTCGGTTTGGGAGATGCCGGATTGCTATGAAGGCACGTCTTCGCCGTTTGCACTGAAGCCCACCGACCGCATCTATGACCGGCTGCCGTTGATGGAAGTTCGCACCATCACCGTTGTGATCACATACGATGACGGCTCTTTGAGCGAGATGACTTACGATCGGGCGCAAATCCAACTACCCTAGTCGCGTGCGTTAAGAAACGTGTCGCAAATATCTGTTTAAGATATGTATTCAATTTGTATACATTTCGTATACGAATAGGATTCGCTTGTGACACCGAAAAAATCTGACTTGCTGGAAACTCTGCGGACGCGTGTTCTGACGCTTGCAATTGCGCCGGGTGCTGCATTGGATGAGGCCGCATTGGCCGAAGAGTTCGGCGTCTCTCGGACACCGTTGCGCGAAGTTTTTCAGAAACTCGACAGCGAAGGCTATATCTCTTTGCGCCCGGGTCGGTCGGCGGTGGCCTCTTCCATGGATATGCCGCGCATGCGGCAGTTCTTTCAAACCGCACCGATGATCTATGCCGCAACCACGCGGCTTGCGGCCGAACACCGTGGCGCAGGACGCGTGCCAGAACTGCGGGCCATTCAGGCCAAGTTCTGCGTTGCCACGTTGGCCGGTGATGCGGACCAGGCCGCCCTTTTCAATCACCACTTCCACAACTTGATCGGCGAAATGGCAGGCAACCCTTACTTGTCAGCTGCACTTGATCGACTCCTGATTGATCACACCCGCCTTAGCGAGATGTTTTTCTCCCCGGCCGGGCCGGATGAAGCAGCATTGGTGGGTCGCGCCGTCAGTGACCACGATCAGATGATTGCGGCAATTGCAGCGGGTGAGGCAGCGCGCGCGGTAGAGATTACCTTGGCCCACTGGGCGCTGAGCCGTGACCGGATGGAACGTTTTGTTCGCCCAGATCCGTTGGAAGACCCCTTAAACCGAGAGGCCCTGCCATGAAATTCGAAGGCATATACACGCCGCTTATCACGCCCTATCACGCCGACTTTTCATTGAATGAAGCGGCGTTGGCATCTCAGGTGGATCATCTTGTGGATGCTGGCGTACATGGGATCATCGTGGCTGGCACAACCGGTGAATATTACGCCCAGTCCAACGAAGAGCGCATCGACATGATGGCGCGCGCTAAAGACCTGATCGCGGGTCGGGTGCCTTTGATTGTAGGCACCGGTGCCATCCGGACCGAAGATTCGATCATGTTCGCCGAGGCCGCAGTCAAAGCGGGCGCTGATGCCCTGCTGATTGCGACACCACCCTACGCCTACCCAACGGGGCGAGAGGTGGCGCTGCACGCGCTGGCCATTGACCGGGCGGCAAACCTTCCGGTGATGCTTTACAACTACCCCGGTCGGATGAGCGTGAACATGGATGAGGAGTGTTTGGACCGTTTGGGACGGTCACCCAACTTCTGCGCCATCAAAGAAAGCTCAGGGGACATCAATCGGGTGCATATGCTGGCACGTGACTATCCCCATATCGCGCTGAGTTGCGGGATGGACGACCAGGCGCTGGAGTTTTTCGCCTGGGGCGCGCGCAGTTGGGTTTGCGCTGGGTCAAACTTTGCGCCGCACGCACATCTCGCGCTTTACAAAGCTTGCGCGCTGGAAGGTGACTTTGACAAAGGTCGCCGGATCATGTCGGCCATGCTGCCATTAATGCGCGTGCTGGAACAGGGTGGCAAGTTTGTGCAGTGCATCAAATACGGGCTAACCTTGCGCGGGATCGACGCCGGGCCGCCGCGCCGCCCGCTGCAGCCGCTGAACAAAGATGACAAGCGGCAGTTGGCGGAGGTGATCCGGACGCTTGATTCAGCTATCGCGACAATTGAGGCGGCGTCATGAGAAACCTCAACCTTCGCGCCCCGGACCTGATCCGGGGCCTGGCACAAACAACCAAGAGGTCCCGGATCAAGTACGGGACGGGAGACGCCAAACGATGACAGACCTCCTCACCCGTGACGAATACACCGCCATCGCAGCCAGCTTGGACCTCCCGCGTGCGGCTTTTATCGACGGAAAGTACCGCGCAGGTTCAGGCGCGACGATGCTCTCGACCAACCCCGCCACGGGTGAGGTGATCTGTGAAATCGCCGCCTGTGACGCCTCGGACTTGGACCTGGCCGTTGGCAAGGCTCGAGAAGCCTTCGATCAGGGGCACTGGTCCCGAATGCACCCATCTGACCGCAAGGATGTGCTAATCCGGCTTTGCAAGCTCATCACGCGCAACCGGCGTGAACTGGCGGTTATGGAATCCTTGGACAGCGGTAAACCGATCAAGGATTGCGAAGAAATCGACATCCCGGAAACGATCCACTGCATTAAGTGGCATGCCGAGGCCGCAGACAAAATCACCGGCCAGACGACGCCATCCGGGGATGATGCGTTTTCTGTCATCGTGCGCGAACCCATCGGCGTTGTGGCAGCGGTGCTGCCGTGGAACTTCCCGCTGATGATGCTTGGCTGGAAGATTGGCCCGGCTTTGGCGTCGGGCTGTTCGGTCATCGTGAAACCGGCAGAGCAGACATCGCTGACCGCGCTACGCGTGGCAGAGCTGGCCCATGAGGCAGGTGTGCCGCGCGGTGTGCTGCAAGTGCTGCCGGGTGACGGGCCGACGGTGGGTGAACCGCTTGGGCGGCATATGGGCGTGGATATGGTCAGCTTCACCGGCTCGACCGAAACCGGCCGGCGGTTCCTGAAATACTCCGCTGAAAGCAACCTCAAGAAGGTCACGCTGGAATGCGGCGGCAAGAACCCTGCCGTTGTGCTGGCGGATGCCGAAAACCTCGATCTGGTGGCAGCCCACGTGGTCAACGGCGCCTTCTGGAACGCTGGGCAGAACTGTTCTGCCGCGTCGCGGTTGATCGTAGACGCGAGCATCAAAGACGTGCTGATGGAACGCATCGTGGCCCGCGTGCGCGACTGGAAAGTGGGCGATCCGCTGGACCCGGTGAACCACATCGGCGCGCTGATCGACACAGACCATTGCGGGAAAGTGGCGGGCTACCTGACCGACGACGCGCTGCTGGGCGGTACGGTGGATGGGAACTTCGTCGGCCCAACGATCTATGAGATCGACCGGAGCGATGCGCGTGCGTCCGAAGAGATATTTGGCCCTGTTCTGAGTGTGATCACTGTAAACTCCACCGACGAGGCAGTGGCCGTTGCCAACGACACGGCCTATGGCCTGACGGCGAGCGTTTTCACCGCCAATGCGCGGACGGCCTTGCGCACAGCACGGGAGATTAAGGCAGGCACTATCACAGTAAACTGCTACGGCGAAGGCGACATCACGACACCCTTTGGCGGATACAAACAGTCAGGTTTCGGCGGTCGCGACAACGGGCTGGAAGCCCATGACCAGTATTCCGAGGTCAAAACCATTTGGGTAGATTTAAGCGATCCGAACGACGCTGATGAAGTCCTGTAGGATGGGGTTTCACCCCATCTTCCACCGCAACGATGATGGGGTGAAACCCCATCGTACGGAGTGCCGAAGATGACCACAGAAACGCTCACCCGACGAGGTCGCGGCGCACGCCGCGCGGCACGCCAGGCGCGGGACGTCACCATGTTACCCGCGCTGACGAACCAACTGCCCCTAACCCAGCCGATGAGCCCAGAACAGATTGAGCGGATCGACGCGGCGTCTATGGATATCCTGGAAAACGTCGGCGTGGTTTTCCGCGATCCGGTCGCAATTGAGGACTGGAAGCGCGCGGGCGCAGATATACGCGATGGTGACAGGGTGCATCTTGACCGCGGCATGGTGCGGGAGCTGATAAGTTCGATCCCGGAAACCTTTACCTACCACGCACGAAACCCGGCTAATAACCTGCCGTTCGGGGGCAAAAACGCCATTTTCATACCGATGACGGGGGCGCCTTACATGCGCGACCTGGCGGATAACCGTCGCGCGCCAACGCTCGAAGATCTCGCAAATTTCCACAAGCTGGCGCATATGTCACCTTCCATGCATTCCAGCGCGCACCACATTGTGGAGCCTATGGACCATGTGGTCAGCCACCGGCATTTGCGGATCACTTATTCGTCCATGAAGCACTCCGACAAAACGTTCATGGGGATGACCACGAGCGGCAAAAACGCCGAAGATGTGCTGGACATGGCAGAGATCCTCTTTGGCAAAGACTATCTGAAGACCCATCCGGTGGTGACGGGCAACTGCAACGGTAATTCGCCGCTTGTGTGGGACGAAACCATGCTTGGTGCCATGCGCGCGTTCAACAGGCGCAACCAGCCGGTGCTCTGCTCGCCATTTGTGCTAGGCGGCGCCAATACACCTGCCTCCACCGCGCCTGCTGTTGCGCAGCTGAATGCAGAGGCCCTGAGCGCGCTGGCTTATACTCAGGTCGTCAACAAAGGCTGCCCGGCGATATACGGGCACTACCTGTCCACGGTGTCCATGAAGTCCGGTGCGCCCATGGCAGGCACGCCAGAGATCAGCCTAATGAACTTCATGATCGGGCAAATGGCGCGATACTATGGCGTGCCATGGCGGACCTCCAATACACTTGGCGGCGCCAAAACATTTGACGCTCAAGCCGGGTATGAGAGTGCGATGACGCTTAACGCCGTTCTGATGGCGGGGGCAAATTACATTTGGCACTCTGCGGGTTGGAATGAGGCAGGCATGCACTGTTCCATGGCCAAATTTGTCGTCGACGCAGAAATGTGCGCCATGGGGTATCGCATGGCCGAAGGATTGAAGTGGGACGACTTTGACGAAGCGATAGCAGCGGTGTCAGACATTGGTCCGGGCGGGCACTATCTGGGCCACACCCATACTCGTGAAAACTTCCAGCAGGCGTTTTTCATGCCAAAGATGTTTGACAACAATTCGATTGAGCAATGGATGGCCGAGGGCGCTGTGGAAATCACGGAGAGGGCGCTGAAAGAGGCCAAATCCATGCTGGCGGACTACGAAGAGCCAAAGCTCGACGAAGGCATCGACGAAGCGCTCAACGCCTACATCGCCAAGCGTGAGGCGGAAATCCCCGCCGTTGATGCGCTGAACGAGGAGTATTGATGCGACACCGCCCTGCCCGCCTTTCACCCGCTGGGCCGGAACCGCAACCGGTCCTACAGGAATAGATAGACCATGCAGATCGCAGCCTTGCCGTTCCTTGATACTGCCGATCCGGATTTTTCCACCCGTGGCCGCGACGTACGACAGGCCCGCGATACCGCTTGGGCGGCGCGAACACCCTACGGGCTGGCGGTGTTGCGCTGGCAGGAATGCGGCACAATCCTGCGGGATCGGCGGTTTCGGCAGGGTAGCCACAATTGGCCAGAAACAATGGGGCTTACCGGGCCTTTTGCCCGTTTCTGGCGCGACTGTCTTATCGGGCAGGAAGGCCGCACACATCGCAGGCTCAGGTCAATCCTAACGTCGGCCCTGTCAAACGCTTATGTGGTGTCAATGATCCCGGTCTATGAGGAAATCGCCGAAACGCTCTGCGCCGGTTTGCGTCAGAAAAACACGGCAGAGTTTCAATCGGAGTTTGCCGTACCGTTTTCCGGGCAAGCCGTCACGTCGCTTTTGGGTCTGCCGCTATCGGACTGGCCAGAGATTTCGCGGCGCGCTTCTGAGTTGGGCCTGGCAATGGGCGTCGAGGCAAAGCGCCATGAGCCGATCTTTGATGCAGCTTACATAACCTTGCGCGATCTGGGCGCAGACCTTGTGGCACGCGTGCGCGCAGGTAAGGACGAAGACAGTTTCATCGCGCGGCTGGTGGCCCGGTTTGACAAGGTCGGCGATACCACGCAGCAAGAGCTGTCGGACCTGATCGTGATCGCGATTTTCGGCGGGGTAGACACCACTCGGGGGCAATTGGGGCTTGGCCTGTCGTTGTTTATCGCAGACCCCACCCAATGGCAGGCCCTCCGTGACGACGAAACCCGCGTACCCTCAGCCGTAGAGGAATTCATCCGTGCGCGTCCCACCACCACCTGGGTCACCCGCGAAGCGACCGAGGATGTGGTGATCAACGATCTGACAATCCCAGAAGGCACAGTGATCCATCTGCTTGTCCACGCCACCTCCCGCGATCCTCAGATTTGCGAGGTGCCGGACTTTGACATCACCCGCGACCGCAAAACCCATTTCGGGTTTGGCGGCGGCACTCACCACTGCGTCGGGCATATGATGGCGCGCACCGACATGGCCGCCGCCCTGCGCAGTCTGCGCAAAACGTTCAAGCGCGTCTGGATGGACGGGCAACCGGTGTATTTGCCCGACAGCGGCAACACCGCGCCGGAACGCCTGCCTATCGGATACGAGGTGGAAGTATGAGGCTTCAAGGACGCAAAGCTCTGGTCACAGGCGCGGCGGGCGGCATAGGTGCTGCAATTGTGCGCAAGCTACAAGCCGAAGGCGCGGTTGTGTGCGGAACAGATCGCGAGACGAGCGGGATAGTCGCAGACTTTGCCATTGCGGCGGAATTGATGGACGGGTCCGCTTGCGATGAACTTCCCGCACGTGCGGAAGCGTTGATGGGCGGGCTCGACACGGTGATCAACAACGCAGGCATCATAACGCGTGGTAAATTAACCGAGGCCACTGACGAGGACTTCGCCCGCTCAATGGCCATCAATGTCGAAGCGCCGATGCGTATATGCAGGGCTGCCATCCCAATCCTGCCGCCCGGATCGAGTATTGTGAACACCGCCAGTTGCTGGGGCGTGCATCCGGGTCCAAACCATCCGATTTACGTGATGTCAAAGGCCGCCATAGCCTCTTTGACCCAGTGCCTTGGCATCGATCATGCAGCAGATGGCATCCGGGTCAACGCGGTCTGCCCCAACGAGGTGAACACACCGATGCTGCGCACAGGGTTTGCCACGCGCGGCCTTGATCCGGATCAGGCCATTGAAACGCTCAATACCTCTGTCCCGCTTGGCCGTATAGCAGAGCCGGAGGACATAGCGGACGTCGTTGCGTTCCTCGCCTCTGACGAGGCGCGCTACATCTGTGGCGCACTGATCGAGGTGAATGGGGCAAAAGCCGTGTCATGACCCAATTTACTGACAAAATTGCTCTTGTGACCGGCGCGAGTCGGGGTATGGGGCTGGCGACCGCCAAGAGCCTGGCGGCAGGCGGCGCCCATGTGATCACAGCGCAGCGTGGGTCCGCAGATGGGTTTGAAAGCATTCAAGTCGATTCATCCCAACCGTCTGAAGTAGAAGGCATAATTCCGGAAATCATCCGCCGCCACGGGACGATCGATGTCCTTATCAACAACGCAGGCGTTATGGTTGAAGAACCCATTGATGCGGTCACCCTACCCGCTTGGGACAGAACACTGGCTGTCAATCTGACCGCACCGATGTTGTTGATGCGCGACGCCATCAAAACCATGGCGCCCGGCAGCGCGATTGTGAACCTCGGCTCCGTGGAAGGCTTGGCCAATAACCCCCATCACGCGGCCTATGGTGCCTCTAAGGCCGGTCTTCATGGGCTTACACGCGCCGCAGCGGTGGATGCCGGACCCATGGGTATCCGCATCAATGCGGTTGCTCCCGGCTGGATTGAGACCGACCTGAACGCCGACTTTGTAGCCAATATGCCTGACCCGGCAGCTTTTCGAGAGGGTCTGGCTGGCATTCACCCGATTGGCAGGACAGGCACGCCTGAAGAAGTAGCCAATTTCATTTGCTGGCTGGCCTCTGACGCGGCATCGTTTGTCACTGGTCAGATTTTCACCATCGACGGCGGGCGCACCGCGAAATTGAGCCTGCCGTGAAGGTCAGCGCCCTGCCCCAAGACCTCGGCCCAGCCGGGTGGAACGCTATTTTGCCTGAGCCGACGCGATATCCGGCGCTGCGCGGGGACTTGTCTGTGGACTGGCTGATCGTCGGCGCCGGTTTTGCGGGACTATCAGCGGCAAGACGGCTAAGGCAATTGGCCCCGAAAGATCGAATTGCGGTGGTGGATGCCACGCAAATTGCCGCGGGACCCGCCGGGCGAAACTCCGGCTTTATGATCGACCTGCCCCATGATCTGGCCTCTGACAGTTATACGGGCGCGGCTGAAAAAGACCGCGCAACAACGGCACAAAACCGTGCGGCAATTGCCTTTGCAGCGCAAGCGGCGGCCGATTACGCCATGCCGGACGAAGCGCTGCGGCTTAGCGGAAAAATTAACGCTGCGGCCACCCCGCGTGGCGATGCTCACAACGCGGATTACGCCAAGCATTTGAAGGATTTGGGGGAAGATTACACGCTCTATGATGCGGCACAGATGCACGACATCTGCGGCTCAAATTTTTATACTTCAGGCCTCTACACTCCCGGCACCGCAATCCTTCAACCGGCGGCCTACATTCGCGGTTTGGCCGGTGGCTTGGCTTCAGAGGGCTTAGAGATTTTTGAAGACACGCCGGTCACCGAGTTGACCCGTGAAAACGGCTGGTCCGCCATAACACCTGCCGGACGCATCCAGGCGAAATCGGTGATCCTTGGTGTGAACGGACATGTGCAATCTTTCGGTTTCTTCCCCCGGCAATTGATGCATGTGTTCACGTACGCATCACTAACGCGCCCGCTTACACAGGCAGAAAATGCCGCGCTAGGCGGACAGGCCGACTGGGGCGTGACCCCCGCGGATCCGATGGGAACCACCGTGCGCCGCATAAGCGGTCAGGGCGGCGACCGCATCGTGATCCGCAACCGTTTCACATATGAGCCGAAAATGGTGAAATCACCTGATGCGCTACCTGCAATAGTGGCAGGGCATAAAAGGAGTTTCGCGGCCCGCTTTCCGATGCTGCCGGATGTGGACTTTGAATATCAATGGGGCGGCAGATTATGCCTGAGCCGCAACGATGTGCCAGCCTTTGGACAGCTAAAACCTCGGCTGTTTTCTGCATGTTGCCAAAATGGGTTAGGTACAGTGAAAGGAACACTGGCCGGAATGCGTGCGGCAGAACTCGCCACAGGCGTTAACACGCCCGAGTTGCAGGAATTTGCAAACCAGCCTGCGCCAAGCCGTTTGCCGCTTTGGCCGCTGCCAGAACTTGGCGCGCCTGCCTACCTACGTTGGCAAGAGCGTAAGGCGGGTCGCGAACTTTAATTGTGACGACGTAGGCAAACGAAACCTATCCCCCATCCGCCTGAATTCGCGCGCCTATTCGGACACGAAAGACAACTTCGCGAACAGGTTAAGCGCCGACCATTTTTTCAAATTACGACATGGTTGGTCGCATTCTGGCGGGTTGTTCGGGCGTTGGGCCGTCACTAAGCACAACAAAGCATTCTTCGGAGGACAACATGAAGAGTTTTGACATGGGCCGGGTTCCTCCGGTGAGTTTTGGCGCGGGTTGTGTCGCTAACGTGGCGGAGATCATATCCGGCCTCGGCGGGGGTCCAGTGCTGGTGGTGGCCGATGCAGCCCTGGTGCAATTTGGCGTGGTGGATCAGCTGACGCGCAGTCTGGACAGCCAAGGGATCAGCCATGAGGTCGCGGCGGACGTCGCCGGTGAGCCAAAAGAAACTCTAGTTGACGATCTATGTGCCCGCGCCCGTGATGTGGGCGCCAAATGTGTGGTCGGACTTGGCGGCGGGGCTGCCATGGATACCGCAAAACTGGTCGCGGCGATTGCAGTTTCAAAAGCGCCTGCCCGCGATTTTGCGTTGGCGGCCAAACCTTTGCCGACAACCGGACTGCCGGCCATCGCCATTCCTACGACTGCGGGCACCGGGTCAGAAGTGACGCGAACGTCCATCGTATCCACACCGGACGGATGGAAGAACTGGTATTGGGGTGAAGAACTGATGTTTGGCCATGCTGTACTGGATCCGGAACTGACGGTCAGCCTTCCTGCCCATCTGACGGCCTGGACCGGCATCGACGCAGTTGCCCATGCGCTGGAAGGATCAACTGCGCGCAACACCAATGCGGCTGGCCTTCTCTACGGATTGGAAGCGTTGCGCAACCTGGCGGATGCTTTGCCACGCGCAGTGGCAGACGGTGCTGACGTGGACGTGCGCGGACGAGTGCTTTGGGGCAGCATGGTGGCGGGTCTGTCGCTGCACAACTGTAACACCCATATGGGCCACAACATCAGCCATTCACTGGGATCATTGGCGCGCGTCCACCACGGTCTCGCGACCGGTTTGGCGCTGGAGGTGACCTTGCCCTGGCTGGTTCAGCGACCGGACGGCGCCGAAAACTACGCCCTGGCCGCACAGGCGTTGGGCGGTGCAGCAACGCCTGAAGCTTTACCAAAAGCCTACGTCGATCTTATGCGGGCCTGTAATATTCCAGCGCAGCTCCCCGCGGAATGCGCCGGGGTTACTGGTGCGGCTTTGGCCGCCGAAATGAAAAATGCCGCCAATCACGGCATGTCACAAAATTCCGCCTGCCCCGTGGTTGATGCTGATCTTGACGAAATGGCCGCCATGATGATGCGCTTGCCGATTGCTGCATAACCGAATGAGGGCGCAGCGGTGCCTGCGCCCTTGCCATGCCGAGCCATTCCTTGCGAGGGTGCGACCATCCAAACCGCAATGTGAACTCCGCAGTATTTGCCTGTGGGACGAAGGGAATGAAGATGGCTGATAGCGCACCGGTCTGGCAGTGGACTGCCCAAGAAATTGCCACCGCAACGCGCGCTGGACGAATATCCGTCTCAGAGGTCACGGATGCGGCTTTGGCACGCATAGATGCGGTGAACCCTGACCTAAACGCCGTGGTTGAAAATCTGGCTGATGAGGCGCGCGCGCAGGCAGCAGCCCTTGATGCAAGTGATGGACCAAAAGGACCCCTGCACGGCGTACCCGTGACCATTAAGATCAACGTGGACCAAAAGAACCACGCTTCCAGCAACGGTGTTCCCGCCTTCAAAGACCTTATTGCCCCCGATGACGCGCCGGTTGTGCGCAATTTGAAAGCAGCGGGCGCGGTGGTGATAGGCCGCACAAACACCCCCGAATTTTCGTTTCGCGCGGACACCGACAACCCACTTTATGGGCGGACGTACAACCCTTGGGGGCGTCACCTTTCAGCTGGCGGGTCGTCGGGCGGTGCGGGATCAGCGGTTATGGCAGGGATTGGCGCCCTGGGGCACGGCAACGACATCGGCGGGTCTTTGCGGTTCCCCGCGTCTGCCAACGGCGCGGTCACGGTCAAACCCGGTTTGGGGCGCGTACCCGCCTGGAACCCCAGCCAAAAAGCCGAACGGGGTCTGCTGGCGCAATCCATGTCCGTGCAAGGCCTCATCACCCGAAACGCGGCTGATCTGCACCTCTCCATGCCTGCTCTGATTGCCGCCGACGCACGTGACCCCTTTCACGTACCTTTGCCCTGGCGCGGCGTGGCACTGGAGGGCCCGATCCGTGTGGCGGTGACGCGTAATGATTTCGGCTTTGGATTGCATCCGGATGTGGCCACCGCGCTGGATAAGGCCGCTTCGGCGCTGTCAAATGCCGGGTATGCAGTCGAACAGGTAGAGCCGCCTTTGGCCCACGAAACTGCCGAAGTCGGCTACCGCGCGTTGATGGGAGAGGTTAAAGCCCTGATCGGCAACGATGTTCAGACCTATGGCTCAGAAACGCTAAACGCAATTTTTGAAGCTTATTATGGGGAGTATCCACCCTATGAGGGCGCCGAACAGCTCGCCATGATGGCCCAGCGGACGCACTATGCGCGCCAATGGTCGCTGTTTTTGGAAGACTATCCGCTGGTTTTGACACCGTTCCTGTTGCAGCCCTTTTTTGAGGCAGGACGCGACGCACAAGGCGTTGAAGGCGCACGCGAAGCCCTTGGCCAGGCGCATTGGTCTTTTGTTATGAACTTCACCGGGCTTCCTGCCGGCAACCTGCCCACGCACATCGCCGACCTACCTAAAGGCCCGCAACCGATTGGCGTACAGATCGCCGGACGGCGCTGGCGCGAGGACCTGATCGTCGATGCGATGCAAGCTATTGAGGCTGAAATTCCGCCGGTTTGCGAAACGCTTTGGCAACATATGTCGTGACGGGGACGATCTTCCGATTCGACATGATACTGAATTTGTATCGCGATAAGTCGACCAGGCGCTGACATAGGCTAACTGCCTCCAGAATCCAGTTCGCTGGGTTCAGTCGGACTTATTTCTCGACGCAGCAGGTATGCACGCATAACCTAGCCAAATTGATGAATGCCATTGGAGGCGATATGTCGCTGGACCGTTCCGAACCTTACTCGAAATGCACCTTCCTTACCTCGCACAATGCTTTTTGTAATGTCGCGGATGGGTGGACCTGGGCACAGCAAAAGAAGTCCCTTCAAGGCCAGCTAGAAGACGGCATTCGCGCTTTCATGCTTGATGCATGGCTCCTGGAAATCGACGGCGTGGAAGACATTTACCTATTACATGAAAACAGAACGGCGAAGTTCCCTGGATCAAATTTTGAATTCAAAACGCTAAAGGGCGCACTTCAGACGTTCACGTCATTTCTGGACGCTCACCCTGAAGAAGTCATTACAGTTTTCATTGAAACGGCAAGGCAAGAAGATGGGGGGCTGATCCGCTCGAAAGAGGGACGCCGCCGTATGGATTTGATCAAAACTCATTTTCAAAGGTACTTGTTTGACCCCCAAAGCTATTCCAAAGGTTTTGATACGCCCCTTGGAAAAATGACCGAAAGGTTGGTTGTTTTCTCCGACTATCGGGGGCCGAAAGGCGGCACATCCGAAAACAGCAATGATAGATTTGGTTTTCCGCTCATTTGGCACTATTGCCGCGAAACAGTTCATGGCGACGCGAGCCTTACGACAAGTACCTGGGCAGATCTTCGCGATGAGTCCAAAGAGTCAAAGTCCCTCGATGTAAGTTTGGGGATAGTAAACCACTTTCCAACCTGGATTCCCGGAACGATTTTGAGTGCAAACCCCGACGAAATCTCTTTGCCACTCGAAGAAAGGTTCTTTGAGCAGACAAACCAGCATCAACTGCTACGCGCGCAGGCACTACAGTTCTTTCAGAAATACGATCACATTCCCAATTTCATTGCTGTTGACCAATACCACATTGGGAGCGCCCAAAAGGCTGTCGATTGGTGCAACGTATTTCACAAAGAAACGAAGCGTTCTTTTGGGGTGGATATTCCAATCCACAAAAACCTTGCTCTGCGCGGTGTGAATGGTGAGTGGGTCGCGACTAAGGATGCCGATTCCCGGAAATGGCTTCTCTGTAACGGTCGGCCACGAGCCTATTTCAACTCATTCGGCGCTCTCGGCGAAGGGACTTTTCTGACCTTTAACCGACCTGGTAGCGATCAGGATCAGACATCTCTCTACCTGAACTATCGTACGAGTTCGGGCGCAGTGAAGCTCTTCGACGATGTCCACACGTCAGAGCTCAAATTGGAAGAGATTGAAGGTAGCGCAGGCTTCTACCGGGTCTTCAGCCTGGAATGCCAACAATACATGCGGCTTTCTAGCATGTCGGGAAACCTGTATTTCGATATCGACGAGGCGGCCGAGGATGGCTCGGACATGTTTGGGCTGAGCATCGCAGGCACGGAACCTGTGTTTGAACAGTTCTTCCTCTACTGCGCGGAAAAAAATGCCTATGTCACGTCGCCTGACGGGCTGGAAAAGAACTGTCTTTTGCAGCTAACGACAACGGGAAATCCAGTCTTATTTGAACGCATAGGTCCAAAGCACAGAGCAGTCGTTCGGTTGGTTGAAGGTAAAGAAAAAGCCCTTTTCCTGTCATATCGCGATCATGGAAAATACCTGAAAATATACAAAAACCCAACGCGTTGGAGTTTAGGTTACGAAGAAACCAGCCCGTTCACCCTGTTCTCGTGGGAAGCTGAGGGCCATGTACGGCAATATCCGCCTTCACCCGAGTTGTGCGCAGATACAGTTAACCTGAATGATGCACTAAGATTCACAATGGTTGATCCGATCAGACGGAAACCACTTTGAGCCAACAGGCCTGAACGAGTTCAGAACAAGATTTTTTTGAGAGAGATGGTGGGCGACCCTGGAATCAAGTCTGATTTCGAATGCACGACCATGAAAAATGAATTAAAATCAGTAGCTTGGGGTGATTGATTTTTCACCCCAACCCACGCGGTACCGAAACACGGCTTCAAAGTACCGAAAAGTTCGTTGAAAAACGGCACTGAGGGAATCAGATGATCGAAGGTCTACTCATGTCTGACGTCAGCGCCTATGGGACCAATTAGGGTCATTTGCTAAGGGAGAGTTTGTTGCTCATCGTAACCACCGAGGAGTGGACGATGAGAAAGACAA
>JBCCET010000070.1:0-21502 GCA_039030095.1 Pseudomonadota bacterium
ATCATTTTGATGTTCAACGTCCGCTTGGCGTCCGGTATAGAGTGCTGGGTTTGGCTTGGCAAAGGATGGGCGGGCATGACAGGCGTAGTGGTGGTCGGCGCACAATGGGGCGACGAAGGCAAAGGCAAGATCGTTGACTGGCTGAGCGAACGGGCTGATGTAATCGTCCGGTTTCAAGGCGGCCACAACGCGGGTCACACCCTGGTGGTGGGGGAAGAAGTTTACAAACTGCACGCCTTGCCATCCGGCGTCGTGCGCGGCGGCAAGCTGAGCGTGATCGGAAACGGTGTTGTGCTCGACCCTTGGCATCTTGTTGAAGAGATTGAAAAAATCCGGGGGCAGGGGGTGGATATTTCTGCCGACAACCTGATGGTCGCAGAAAACACCCCGCTTATTTTGCCGATCCACGGGGAATTGGACCGGGCGCGGGAAAATCAGAACTCGGTCGCCAAGATCGGAACCACCGGGCGCGGCATCGGCCCGGCCTATGAAGACAAGGTTGGCCGCAGGGCGATCCGGGTGGCGGATCTGGCCGACAAGGCAACGCTTGAGACGCGCGTCGACCGGGCGTTGACGCACCACGACGCGTTGCGGCGCGGCCTTGGAATGGAGCCGGTCGACCGCGCTGCACTGATGGCCAAGCTGGAAGAAATTGCCCCTAAGGTCCTGAAATATTCTGCGCCGGTCTGGAAAGTCCTGGCGGAGGCGCGCAAAAACTCCAAGCGGATCTTGTTTGAAGGCGCCCAGGGCGCGCTTTTGGATGTGGACTTCGGCACCTATCCGTATGTGACGTCGTCCAACGTGATCTCTGGTCAAGCTGCCACCGGGTCCGGGATGGGACCGGGGGCGGTGAATTTTGTTCTGGGCATCGTGAAAGCCTATACCACGCGGGTCGGTGAAGGCCCTTTCCCAACGGAGTTGTTCGACGAAGATGGCCAGATGTTGGGGGAACGCGGCCACGAATTTGGCGTGACCACTGGTCGCAAACGTCGCTGCGGATGGTTTGACGCCTGCTTGTTGCGCCAGACCTGCGCCACAAGCGGGGTGAACGGCATCGCGCTGACCAAGCTCGACGTGCTCGACGGATTTAAGGAGCTCAAGCTTTGCGTGGCTTATGAACTGGACGGGAAACAACTGGATTACCTGCCCACAGCGGCTGACGAACAGGCGCGTTGCACGCCGGTTTATGAAACCATGCCGGGCTGGGACGAAAGCACCGAGGGCGCGCGGAGCTGGGCCGAATTGCCGGCCAATGCCATCAAATACGTGCGCCGCGTGGAGGAGTTGATAGACTGCCCTGTCGCGCTACTGTCCACCTCACCAGAGCGCGAGGATACAATCCTAGTGACCGATCCATTCGCGGGGTAAGATGCGAGAGCTATCCTACAAAGCGCGCCGCCGCCTGTCGTTGTTCCTGCTGCTGGTGTTTTTGCCCGCCTACATCGTGGGTGCGGTCACACTTATGACCGTGTTGCCGCGCCTGCCTGTTCTGGTGGAGCTTGTGGTTTACATCTTCCTGGGCGTGGCCTGGGCACTCCCGTTTAAATTTGCCTTCAAAGGCGTGGGCAAGCCGGACCCGGATGCACCGCCCGGCGACTAAAGCGTTTCGCCCCCAATCTGAGACGTCAGAAAAAGGCAAAACGCTTAAGGGTTAGGCCTAGGGATGAAGCACTGGATCCGACCCACACTTTGATTGTTGTCACCGTCGTCTCGGTTCGCGATGCCCACAACATAAACGAAATCTGCAATCTTGTTCCCGTCTTTATCGTAACGGCAGTCGACAACCGGTTTCTGAGCGGCGCCGGGGGTTCACTCCACATCTCTTACGGGTAAGAAGGTGTTACCCGGCAGCGTCGAGGCTTCTGCGCAGAACACAACTCCGATATACTGATTGTTGTTGCCTGCATCGATAAGCTTCAGGCCGACCGCAACGGATCTTGAGCGGCCTGGGTGGTAATTGCAGAGCCCAAACGCTTTTTGCCCTCCGCCCGGGGTCCAGGTGACAGGAACCCAGACGGGCTCTTTCAAAGTTACCCCGGGCGGCAGATCGGCGCAGATGAAATAGGCGGATTGCGCCCCACCGCCGAAGTCCCAGTTGCCAACGCCCACGATAACCCGGCCCGGTGCGCATTTGGCATCTGGCAAAGTGGAGTTTTCGCCTGAAAACCACGGCACCAGGTGGATTGACGTGGGTTATTTATCTTCCACGGCCTGTGCGGAAAACGGCAGTATGGATGCAAATAGCGCGACGACAAATTTGTGCATTTAGACCATCAATTTGGAGAAACGATGCCGATATTTTCCAATGAAGTAGGGAAGCCTGTCAAGTTTTACGCAGCAAGGTTTCACCGGCCACACGACCGATCACCGCACATCCAAGTGTTTCACGCAACGCATCAACCAGCTCCTCCACCGAATCCGTGCTGATGAACAGCCCGCCGGTTTCATCGGCCATGCAGCGCGCTGGCTGGCGTTCCAACGCGCCACTTTCGGCGTGAAATCCGGGCCAGCGGGAAAAGTTCTCCCAAACTTTAAAGCCGATCACATGAACGGTGATGCCAGGCGCTGACGCCGCCAGATCAGCTGCCAGCGCACAGGTGCCGCCGCCGCAGGTCTCCCGCCCGTCGGTGATCAAAACGATGATCCCTTCGGGCGTCAGTGCGTTCGCGGCCGCACGCACCGCTTTTGTGAGCGGTGTATCACCTTCGGGCACGGTCCCTGCAAGCGCGCCCATAATCGCCAGGGCATCGCGCGTGGGCGGCACGCGCATCTCAACATTGTCGCAAGGGCCGAGCGGTCCTGGTCCGTACACCATCAGGCCTACGCGTCGCAACGAAGTTACATCTGGCAGCGCCTGACCAAGCGCCGACCGGGCCTCGTCAATGCGCGGTAGATGCGGCGGGTCCGCTGCAGGCGTTGCCATGGACCCGGACCCGTCAAACACCATAATAGCATCACGCGAACACGCCGCTGCCAGCGGTTGAGCGAGCACAAGGCCAATGGCAACGCCGGAAACCAGGTTTTTGAGTGCCGTCATACCCGCAAACATGACTTAGTACCCCAATTTTGCAACGACGCACGCACGTTACCCCACTGACCAACTAACCAAGAGGTAGGTAAAGAGCTTTGGGCCTGCTATCTCTCAAGTGGTGAGATCGGAAGAGATGGTTCTTTGCGAAAACCTTTGCGCGCTCCGCGAATTTGCCCATTAACGTTCAAAGTTTGTTTAAGCTGAGATTGAGTGGACTCATACCGAATACTTCTAAGTCGTCTTTGCGGACAAAGCGAGCTTTCGCTGCAGCTGCACTAATGTCGGCTTTGCAGGGCGACGACCGAAACTCGAAGCGATGATAGTCAATTGACCGCCGTTTAGCGACATCGGTGCATGTGCACCCGGCATTCCAATTCAACCAGTTTGTCAGCGGCTTTCGAAATGGCGGAGCAAGTTTGAAACGGCATCAAGTTCATTCCCCGTCAAAAGGGTCTGATCTGTGCTGTTCTCCAGTTCTTTGAGAATGTAGTAGTCTTTTTGCCTAGTGATTTTGCCGCTCTTGCGAACTTTTTTGACAGTCTTCGCAACCAAACCTGCCTCAGACTGGAACTCAAAACCTACTTCGTTTCTAAAATCACTAAGGAATTTTCGGATTTCAGATGAAATCGCCTTCCCGTCAGCTTTCGCCGGAAGACAAAGTTCAGTATAGGCGTGCGAGTACCACTCACGAACGAATTGAAGAACTTGGCCATATCGGCCACCCGCATTGTCGAAATACTTAAGGAAGGTTGCGCTTGGTTCGACAATCTCATCTAGGTCTTCTTCCCGGATTTTTCCATTGGCCGCTTTTATGCCAGCAATCCGCCAAGCGCGATAGAACTCTAAACCTTTCAAAAGCCGGAGCAACTCTTTCCTAGCCGTATCTCGTTTTGCGATATCGGTCATTTCTACTCATTGGCTGGTTCAGGTTGCCATAACATAGCAGACCTTTGTGCGTTGCGCAGCATCGGTAAAAGGGGCTCATAGCAGACCTTTAAGTTATATTGTGCCGTCCGACTTAGCCGGAACAGAACATTTCCTTTTTCGCTGACGGCAAAAGAAAGGGCGCCCGAAAAATCGAGCGCCCAGGGCCAGCCACTGCAGGGAGTGTCAGTGTGCTGTCAACTGCTTTAGCAGCTGTAATACATTTGGAATTCCACCGGGTGGGGGGTGTGTTCGTAGGCGAAAATTTCTTCCCACTTCAGTTCCATGTAACCCTCAATCTGGCTGCGGGTGAAAACATCGCCTTCCAGCAAGAAATCCATGTCTTTTTCCAGCTCTTCCATCGCTTCGCGCAGGGATGCGCAAACAGTTGGAATACCGGCCAGCTCTTCTGGTGGCAGATCGTAGAGGTCTTTGTCCTGCGCCTCACCCGGATCAATCTTGTTTTTGATCCCGTCAAGGCCAGCCATCATCAGGGCCGAGAAGCAGAGGTACGGGTTCGCCGATGGATCCGGGAAGCGTGCCTCTACACGTTTTGCCTTTGGTGATTCAGCCCAAGGGATACGCACACAGCCGGACCGGTTACGGGCAGAGTAGGCGCGCAGAACCGGCGCTTCAAAGCCCGGGATCAGGCGTTTGTAGCTGTTGGTGGACGGGTTCGTGAACGCGTTCAGCGCTTTGGCGTGCTTCAGCAGGCCGCCGATGAACCACAAGGCTTCCTGGCTCAGGTCCGCGTATTTGTCGCCCGCAAAGAGCGGTTTGCCATCTTTCCAGATCGACATGTTTACGTGCATGCCTGTGCCGTTGTCGCCCGCGATTGGCTTTGGCATGAAGGTCGCCGATTTGCCGTAGGCATGGGCCACGTTGTGGATCACATATTTGTACTTTTGCAGTTCATCGGCTTGTTTGGTCAGGCTATCAAAGATCAGGCCAAGTTCGTGCTGACAAGACGCCACCTCGTGGTGGTGTTTGTCCACCTTCATGCCGATGGATTTCATGGTGCTGAGCATCTCAGACCGCAGGTCTTGGGCTGCATCGGTCGGATTGACCGGAAAGTAGCCGCCTTTGACGCCAGGGCGGTGACCCATGTTGCCCATTTCATATTCGGTATCGGTGTTCCAGGAAGCGTCTGCTGCATCCACTTCATACCCCACCTTGTTGATGGAGTTTGAGAAGCGCACGTCATCAAACAAGAAGAACTCAGCTTCCGGGCCCATGAAAGCCTGATCGCCGATGCCAGATGCCTTCAGGTAGGCCTCAGCACGTTCTGCTGTGGATCGTGGGCAACGCTCATAAGAAGCGCCGGTATCAGGTTCAACAACCGAGCAATGCACACAGAGTGTTTTTTCAGCGTAGAACGGGTCCATGTAGGCGCTGGTTGTGTCGGGGATCAATTTCATGTCCGACTCGTCGATGGATTTCCATCCCGCGATGGAGGAGCCGTCAAACATGAAGCCTTCTTCGAAGAAATCCTCGTCAACTTGGTCCGAAATGACCGTGACGTGTTGCAGCTTGCCGCGGGGATCGGTGAAACGGACGTCGACGTAGGCGACCTCCTCGTCTTTGATCATCTTTACGACGTCAGATGCACTCATAGCTTACCCTCTTAGATTTGAGTTGTGTTCTTGGTGGTGTAGCAGCGCCGATCAGAGCGCTTCGGGGCCTTCTTCACCTGTGCGGATCCGAATGGCTTGCGTAACTTCGGAGACAAAGATTTTTCCGTCGCCGATTTTTTCTGTCCGGGCTGCGCCGATGATGGCCTCAATAGCGGCATCGACCTGGTCGTCTGCCAAAACCACTTCGATTTTCACTTTGGGCAGGAAGTCGACCACGTATTCTGCACCGCGGTATAGTTCGGTATGACCTTTTTGCCGACCGAAGCCTTTTGCCTCGATAACGGACAGGCCCTGAACGCCTACTTCTTGAAGCGCCTCTTTGACTTCGTCGAGTTTGAACGGTTTGATGATCGCCTCGATCTTTTTCATGCTGTGACTCCCCAGACATTGGTTGTCGCCCCCCATCGCCGCGCCGTGCGGGGTTGTCCACGCAGGCCGGGTAGGGTGGAATAAGGTGAGAGATCGATTCAGGCTGTGCTGATTAAAAAATAGGCAAGTTGCCTATTTGAGGTGCACATTCGAAAGGCTGGTTATGACCGAGCTTTTAACCGCTGCCCAAATGCGCGCCATTGAACAGGCCGCGATTGAGTCTGGAGTGGTAACCGGGCTGGAGTTGATGGAACGCGCCGGGCAGGGCGTTGTGGAAGCGATTTTCGAGGAATGGCCGGAGTTTGCGAAAACCTCCCACCGGGCGGTGGTGCTTTGCGGGCCGGGAAACAATGGCGGTGATGGATTTGTTGTCGCCCGACTGCTGCAGGAATTTGGCTGGACGGTGGAGGTGTTTCTCTATGGAGATACCGAAAAACTGCCTGCTGATGCACGGGTGAACCACGATCGGTGGTTGGAAATTGGGCCGGTGCGCTCGCTGACGGAAAGGAGCTTTCGAGCCAGCGACGGCCGCATGGCCGGGGCGATTGTCGTTGACGCACTCTTTGGAATTGGGCTGAACCGGCCACTCTCTGGTGAGTTGCTGAACTTGGTCCGGCATCTTTCCGGGGTGAACGGTGATCACTACCGGGATCATTTGGTGTCCATCGACGTTCCATCCGGCCTTTGTGCAGACAGCGGCATCTTTCTTAAGCCCGAACTGCCTAGTGGGTTGAAAGCGATGCAGCAGCACACCCGAATTCTGCCGGCGCGATCCAAAATGCCCCTAGAATGGTTGGCGTCGCTGACTGTTACGTTTGACCTGCCAAAGGTTGGGCATTTTCTGGAAAACGGCCCCCAGCTGTGTGGGAAAATCGTGGTCAAAGACATTGGCCTTGAACCTTGGCGGGTCGTTGAGCCGGGGTCAGGTCAAAAGCGGACAGGTCAGGCGCGTGTTCCCAAACAGCGACTGGTGACGCAACAGCCGATTGTTCCTGACCCGCGAAGCTTTTTGGACTTCAATGGCTTTGCGCGGCTAAACAAGTTAGGCCACCACAAGTTTTCATCAGGCCATGCCTTGGTCCTGTCTGGCCCGGCCACGCAAACAGGTGCAGCCCGGTTAGCAGCGCGGGGGACCTTGCGGGTTGGTTCGGGGCTTGTGACCATAGGCGCGCCGTCAGACGCCTTGCCAGAATGCGCGGCCCAACTGACTTCCATAATGTTGAAATCTTGTGACAGCGGAGGTGATTTTGCGGTTCTGCTCAAAGATCAGAGGATAAATGCACTGTGCCTTGGGCCGGGGTTGGGCCTTGATCGGGCGCAGGATTTAGTTGCTGCTGCCTTAAATGCGCGGGGACGACGACCAACCGTTCTTGACGCTGATGCTTTGACGGCTTTTCAGGACGACCCGCAGGTGGTCTTTGACCAAATCCACGCGGGGTGCGTGTTGACGCCTCACGGCGGGGAATTTAGGCGGCTCTTCCCCGACATTCATGAGCGCTTAATCACGCCAGCCAAAGCGGGGCCGGCCTACTCCAAGGTGGCGGCCACACGGGACGCTGCTGCGCGGGCTGGTTGCGTGATTTTGTTCAAGGGGGCAGATACGGTGATCGCATCGCCTGATGGGCAATGCTCAATTCATGCCGCCCATTATGAACGTGTAGCGCCTTGGCTGGCGACGGCTGGGGCAGGGGACGTGCTGGCCGGTTTTGTTACTGGCTTGCTGGCGAGAGGTCTGCCACCAATGCAAGCAGCAGAAACCGCTGCCTGGCTGCATGTGGAGTGCGCGCGTTCATTCGGGCCGGGTCTCATCGCAGAAGATTTGCCGGAGGAACTGCCAAAGGTACTGCGTCAGCTTTTGGCGGATTGAACTAGGGCAAGGCGGTCAGCTCTTTTTCCCACGCTTTCATTCTTTTTTGCGCGCTATCCGCCAACTTGCGAAGCTTTTTGGCCTCCGCCTCCGCTGCTTGTGCGTCGCGAAGCAGTTTCTTGGTTGCAAAAATTCGTTGTTTGTCAACGACGTGGATCTTAGAGTCAATGTCCACGTCTAGGTCGTGCTGGAAAGCATCTTGCCAACCGTTGATCGACCAGTCCCCTTTTTCCGAGAACCGGGTGATAGCACCGGCCCAGAACGAGGGGGTTTCCAAATCACCCCACCATTTCGAGATGTGGCCGACCGTTTTGCCGATTTCAGAGATCTCATTGCTTTCGTCAGTCAGATATTTGATCCCGGCGTCCTTTGCCGCATCAAGCACTGGTCCGGTGATCATGCCCACAGCATCAGTTTTCATTTTTTTATTGAGCGCTGCCAGTTCGTCACCAGAAGCCTTTGATGCTGATTTGGCAGTTTTTGCCATGCCTTTAAGGTCGCGCAACACTTTTACAACTTTGTAAGTGACATCGACGCCGTCTTTCCACTTTTTGCTGTCTTTACGACAGCTTTCCAGCATTGCGATTGTGTCTTTGTAGTCTTTGTCGACTGTCTTGTGCCGTTTCCTGGTCAACTTGGCGGCGTGATCTTTGGCGTCTGCCCGCTTTTCCAGTGCAGCGGATAGCGTGGCTTCCGCCTCCATCAAGGACATCAGTGAGATCGCTTTGAGCTTGAGCGCCTTTAGCTGGTCTTCGTTGAAGGGGATTATCAATACATCGCCAGGTTCAATCGCTTCCGGATTGCCGCGTTTTTTCTTTACCTTGGCGTTGCGCTTGTCGTCCCAGATGGTTTTCCAGGACTTGTGCTTGTACTTTTTGGCAATCGTAATCAAGGTGTCGCGTTTTGCGACCTTGTGCTTTGCTTCTGTGAACATAATTTGGGTCCTAAAAAGTGTTTTAATTCAACACTTAATACCACGAACCAGAAGCAATCCCTTGTGAAAAGGGCGTGAATAGCAAGGCGGTGCAATTTTGGTCGCAGAAGACCGCAAAGTCAGGTGGCAGAGAGCCGACACGCGGCTCAAATCGGTCGTCACCGGGGTGACACGAGCAAATGTGGAATAGCTGGCCGGGAACTATTAGGCCGCGAACGGCAAGCCGGTTTCGCTGTGGACCTGGCCGCTTTCCATAAGCACCACTTGCGGCACGTCAAAGCGCAAGGCGAAGCCGCCGCGTGCTTTTTCGAGCCCGCGCAGCGGGGCAGCGCCCTTGCGGGTGATGATCCGATCGCCGGGCACCAGAGTTTCAATGGCGCGTGCGCCCATCAAAGTTAAGATCTGGGTGCCTGCATGGATGCCGGACTGGATGGTGGATGCGGTTGTTTGGTCTTGTGCGGTGAACATGGCAGTGTCCTCTCTGAAGCAGTTAACGGACATTTACTTTGAAATGGGGCGAGAATTCGGCAGCCGTGGGACAGTTTCAGGGAGTCTTCGGGGTTAAAACATGATTGCGCCCGATCCGCAGGGAGGGTCGGATCAGGCGCTGGGGACAAGGGCTTTGGCCGGGAAGCGTCAGGCCCTCAATACTTTGGATCTTAAATGTATGTGTCTTTCTATAACTTTAAGGTAGCACCAACTGCGGCAAGTTACGCGTGAAAAGGCCGTCAATGTCGTGAAGGGATGTTACAGCCCGAATAAGGCGAGATGCCCCTTTCAATCGACCAAATGCTTTGCTAGATGCACTGCTGCGCGGATGTGGCGGAATTGGTAGACGCACCAGATTTAGGTTCTGGCGCCGCAAGGCGTGGGGGTTCAAGTCCCTTCATCCGCACCAAAGCACACTTATCCTACGAAGTGTGCCGCCTTTATTCTCAGGTCTTTTACGGTGATCCGTGTTTTGCGCATTTGGTTGCGCCCTTTCGTCACCACATCAAACCGCTGCGTTACGGGATGATTACGGCAACGTTTCCCCTTGCGCGCCTTGCACCCCGCCCATAGAAGGGCGCGTGATTTTGCGGCCCCGCCATTGCGTTGGCCGCCTTCGATATATGAGGATGACGATGCAGGTAACCGAGACGCTGAACGAGGGGCTCAAACGGGGCTACTCCATCACTGTGACAGCCACCGAGCTGGACGACAAAGTGAACGCCAAATTGGCAGAGGCCCAGCCTCAGGTGGAGATGAAGGGCTTTCGCAAGGGCAAGGTGCCTATGGCGCTCCTCAAAAAGCAGTTTGGCAAATCTGTTTTGGGCGAAGCAATGCAGGAAAGCATTGATGGCGCCATGAGTGAACATTTTGAAAGCTCCGGCGACCGCCCTGCTTTCCAGCCTGAGGTCAAAATGACCAATGAAGACTGGAAAGAAGGTGACGACGTAGCTGTCGAGCTGAACTATGAATGCCTGCCAGAAGTGCCGGAGCCTGATTTCAGCTCCGTCGCGTTGGAAAAGCTGGTGGCGGCCGTGGAAGATGGCGACGTGGATGACGCGTTGAAAAATCTGGCCGAGAGCGCGCCGACCTTTGAAGACCGCAAGAAAGGCTCCAAGTCAAAAGATGGCGACCAGGTTGTTATCGACTTTAAAGGGTCCGTCGACGGTGAGCTTTTTGACGGTGGCAGCGCCGAAGATTACCCCCTGACCATCGGGTCAAACAGCTTTATCCCCGGCTTTGAAGAACAGCTTGTCGGTGTGAAAGCGGGTGAAGAAAAAGAAGTCAACGTGACTTTCCCGGAAAGCTACGGCGCTGAGAACCTTGCCGGCAAAGACGCGGTTTTTGCCTGCACTATCAAAGAAGTGAAATCGCCCTTCGCAGCTGAGATCAATGACGAGTTGGCCACCAAGTTTGGGGCTGAAGGGCTCGACGATCTGAAAAGCCAGGTCAAAGATCGTCTGGAAGCTGAATACGGTGGTGCTACGCGCATGGTCATGAAACGCGCACTGATGGATAAATTGGCTGATCTGGTAAGCTTCGATTTGCCGCCGACACTGGTGGAAAATGAAGCGAAATCCATCGCGCATCAGTTGTTCCATGAAGAAAATCCAGATGTGGAAGGCCATGATCACCCAGAAGTCGAAGTGAGCGACGAAAACACGCAACTGGCTGAGCGCCGCGTGCGATTGGGCCTGCTTTTAGCTGACGTGGGTCAAAAGCAAGAGATCCAGGTCACAGAGGCTGAAATGCAGCAGGCGGCCATGCAACAAGCCCAGCAATATCCGGGTCAGGAACGCCAGTTCTTTGAATTCCTGCAACAAAATGAGCAGATGCAACAGCAACTGCGTGCGCCCATCTTTGAAGACAAGGTTGTGGACTACATCCTTGAGCTGGCGAAAGTTTCTGAAAAGACGATCTCCAAAGACAAGCTGCAAGAAGCTGTTGAGGCGCTTGACGAAGGCTAAGCACCCAGACCAACAAAAAAGAAAGGGGCGCCAGATTTGGCGCCCCTTTCTTTGTTTTTACGTGAATGTTGCGCTGTCAGTCAGGCTCCTTTCACGCCTTTGATCAAAGAACGAAGTTGCTTTTCAGCCGCGCGTTCGTTGCTGCGGTGACCGCGACCTCTTTTTTCCGCGGCGTTGATGCGCGACGGGCCATTTTCAATTGCTTTCTCCAGGTCAGCAACTTGTTTTAGATGTTTGCGCGCTGCGGCATTGCTGTTGAAAGTTTTTCGCTTCCGCAACTGGCGTAAGACCTTTTTCTGACGTTTTAGCGTCGATTTGCGCGTTTTTACATCTTTGTCCGCACGTGCGGCGCCTCGCTTTGCCTCCGCTCGCGCGGAATTGGCCTTTTGAATGGCGCGGGCCAGCTTGTGCTGTCGGGCTTTTTTGGCCTTAGCACGGTACTCGTCATAGACTTCGAAAGTTGTTTTCTTCTTTTTGGACTTTGCCGTCCGCTTTACTTTCTTTTTCGGTTCCGGGTCGAAGTTGCCACCGTCGCCTCCAGGTTCAGCGAGTGCTGCGCCCTGATGGCTGGAAATCCCGTCAACTGCGAAAGTTGCAAAGGCAAAGGTAAACACTAGTAATAGAATGTTCTTCATTGGGTTGCTCCTTAAATTGACTTGAAAAATTGGCTTGTAAGATGAGGGTGGGTTAAAAAAACAGTATTGGGAAGTAGTATCCCAGTATTCACAAGCTTTTCACGGAAGTGGGGTGACGACGCGTTTGGGCCTCAAGTTAACCTAGCGTCAGCCAAGGTTCGCTAAGCTTTGGCCTAATTCCCGACTTGAAGCCCTATGGGGGCCACACTAATCTGATGTGAACCCTATTCCCGACATTGAGGCAGCGGCATGAGAGACCCATTCGAAGTTTACGCCAACACGCTTGTTCCCATGGTGGTCGAACAGACCAGCCGGGGGGAGCGTGCCTATGACATCTTTTCGCGCCTGCTAAAGGAGCGGATCATTTTTGTGTCCGGCCCGATCCATGATGGTATGTCCACAACCATTGTGGCGCAGTTACTGTTTTTGGAGGCAGAGAACCCGACCAAAGATATCGCCATGTATATCAACAGCCCCGGCGGCGTTGTTACCTCCGGCCTGTCGATCTACGACACCATGCAGTACATCCGCCCGAAGGTTTCCACATTGTGTGTGGGGCAGGCGGCCTCTGCCGGGTCGATGTTGTTGATCGCCGGTGAAAAGGGGATGCGGTTTTCCCTGCCAAACTCTTCGATTATGGTGCACCAGCCATCGGGTGGGTATCAGGGTCAGGCCACTGATATCATGATCCACGCCGAACAAACCCTTCGCTTGAAGCGTCGTTTGAACGAGATCTATGTGAAACACTCCGGCCAGTCGCTGGAGACGGTGGAAAATGCCCTGGAACGGGACAATTTCATGACGCCGGAAGAGGCGAAAGAGTGGGGACATATCGATGAGATTGTTCAGCAACGCACCGAAGAGGATGCGGCAGAGTAATCTGGTCTAAAGCCACGAAAGGGTTTCTTCACCCTTTCGTGGCAAGCCCCACATATGCAGGGCATTGCCCGACATGAGCGGGCGTTTTGGTAACGCTAAATTGGCATTGTCTGTTTATACGATCTGCCATACGATACCTTAAGGCTGGACGACACAGCCATATTTCTTGCGCCAATTGACGGCGTAACCGGGCGGACGGCGGAGTAAGAGCATGGCAAATTCGGGCAACGGCGACAGCAAAAACACGCTTTACTGTTCGTTCTGCGGAAAATCCCAGCACGAGGTGCGCAAGCTGATTGCGGGCCCTACAGTTTTCATCTGCGATGAATGTGTTGAGCTGTGCATGGACATCATCCGGGAAGAGGCAAAATCCGCGCTGGTGAAATCCGACGACGGCGTGCCCACCCCGCAGGAGATCTGCGGCGTTCTGGACGATTATGTGATCGGACAGGGCATGGCAAAGCGGGTTCTATCCGTGGCCGTGCACAACCACTACAAACGCCTGAATCATGCCGAAAAATCGGCAGAGATTGAGCTGGCGAAATCAAACATAATGCTGATCGGCCCCACCGGCTGCGGCAAAACCTTGTTGGCGCAAACATTGGCGCGGATCCTAGATGTGCCGTTCACCATGGCCGACGCAACCACGCTGACTGAAGCCGGGTATGTGGGGGAGGATGTGGAAAACATTATCCTCAAACTTTTGCAGGCATCTGAATACAACGTGGAACGGGCACAGCGCGGGATCGTCTATATCGACGAGGTCGACAAGATCACCCGTAAGTCTGACAACCCGTCCATTACCCGCGACGTCAGCGGGGAGGGCGTGCAGCAAGCGCTTTTGAAAATTATGGAAGGTACGGTTGCCTCCGTCCCGCCCCAGGGTGGGCGCAAACATCCGCAACAGGAATTCCTACAGGTCGACACGACTAACATTCTGTTTATCTGTGGCGGCGCTTTTGCCGGTCTGGAAAAGATCATTGCGCAACGGGGCAAAGGGTCGGCCATCGGGTTTGGCGCTGAAGTGAAAGAGGAAGACACCCGCGGTGTAGGTGAGATGTTCACGGAATTGGAACCTGAGGACCTGCTGAAATTTGGTTTGATCCCAGAATTTGTCGGCCGTCTGCCGGTGATCGCAACTTTGCAAGACCTGGACGAAGATGCGCTTGTCACGATCCTCAGCCAACCGAAAAATGCACTGGTCAAACAGTATCAGCGCCTGTTTGAGCTGGAAGACACGCAACTGACCTTTACCGAGGACGCTCTCAGCGCAATCGCCCGTCGGGCCATCGCGCGCAAAACCGGTGCACGCGGGCTGCGGTCGATCATGGAAGACATCCTGTTGAACACGATGTTTGAACTGCCTGGCATGGAAAACGTTCAGGAAGTCGTGGTCAACGAAGACGCCGTTTCGCGCGAAGCTGAACCGTTGATTGTCTACGCCGAAAAACCGGAAGAGACAGCCAGCGCCTAGCCCATGCGAAAGGGCCGTTGATGTTTTGGTCCAAGCCGCTTGTTTCTGACGACATGAAGCATTGGATTGTCGAGTGCTTTGACTGGTTCGACGCGCGCTTCACACCGCCTGAAAAACCGATCCTACCGACCAAAGAGTTCTTTTCAGCCGGCGGTGGCAAGGCGTAGAGACGGCCAAGGCCGTTGTGGAAGAGGTGAAAGCCCACCTGCACTTGGACGTCGCCGTGGAAGTTGCCCCGCTCGACGTTTTGCCGCCGGAATATCGGCACAGCTATCAAGCTATCAGCGAAGTGGCGGGTACTTTTCAGGATGACGGTGGCACATCCATCATCCGATACGATCCCGTACACCTCAAGCAGCCAGTTCAGTTCATTAACCTCGTCGCGCATGAGTTGATGCACGCCCGGCTCCATGACGTCGTACATGAAGTTCCAGGCGGGGAGGAAGCTCATGAACTGGCCACCGATTTAGGGTGTGTGATCGCAGGATTTGGGGTTTTTCAGTTACAGGCCGCAGATGAGGCCGGATGGTTCGGGTATCTGTCGCAACAGTCGCGGGCTGTTGCGCTTGCGGTCTTACTTGACCGTCGCGGTCTGGGAACACAGACACTGGAGCCTTACTTATCTTCCCGATGCCAAAAGCTGCTCGGCAAAGGTGTCAAAAGCCTTTGACCTTGCTTGTCACATGGAAAACCAATCAATTTTCGCGGTTTGGCGAAAGAAAACCGCACCGAATTTAGGGCCATATCCAACAGCATGCCAAGCCGGGACACGGCCCAATTTGCTTTGCTTTTTTTGGTAAGCCGGACCAAGCGCGATGTCTGGGCGCCCTCAACAAAATGGTTAGCGCGGCACTTTGCTTACTCGAAATCCACGTACCTTGAGGCGGTTGCGCGGGTATTGACCGGATTTTGCCCACACGCAGGAGCGATATCGGTCGTTTACTTGCGACGGCGTTAACCCACCACGGTCGCCTGCTGTCGACTGCTCTAGTTGGCGTTGGACGCGTTTGATGCAAATATTCTCAGCTTGGTTGATGCCTACCTTTGATCTTGCCTCAGCAGCCGCGGGCAAGTTGAAGATAGCAATAGACAAAGCGAGTAAAGAAACTGTGCGGATCATGTTGAATACCTCCTACTCGACATGTGCATCAAAGTGATGGCCAGAGAAGTGCTTGAGATCACACTTTCGCGTGACAGATGCCGGTCAGGGCATGCAAAATTTCTTTTTACCGCCCCATCAAGGCATCATCGAACGGGTAGGTAGACAGGTTTTCATACCCGTCCTCTGTGATCAGCACTTGGTCTTCAAGCTTGATGGAAAAATCACCACCCACGGCACCGACACAGGCCTCTACACACAGGACCATGCCGGGTTCCAACACATAGTCGTAGGAACCTTCCACGTATTGATCCGGGTAGGCAATCAACGGCCATTCGTCGCACAGACCCACGCCGTGCATCAGGCAGCCATATTTTTGTTCCTGGAACTGATCGTCCAGCACATGGGTGTTCATTGTCAGGTCACGCATATGCACACCGGGGGCGAGCATTTCCATGTTTGTCATGATGTGTTCATGGGCGTGTTGCATGGCATAGACCATGTCCGGGCGCGGCGCTTCATCCCCAATCCACCAGCTGCGCGAAATGTCGATGCAGATGCCGTAGGAACCGATCAAATCTGTGTCGAAAGAAATGATCTCGTTCTGCTGGGTGATGCGCGGCCCACATTCCTGAAACCATGGGTTTGACCGCGGGCCAGAGGCAAGCAGACGGGTCTCAATCCATTCACCGCCGCGACGTATGTTTTCTGCGTGCAAGATGGCCCAGACGTCGTCTTCGGACGTTTTGCCGTCGCCGACATTTGCGCGGGCGAAATCTTCCATTTTTTGGACAGCTGTCTGGCAGGCATGGTTGGCGCAGCGCATGGCTAGGATTTCGTCCACGCCTTTGACGGAACGGGTTTTCTCCGTCACTTCCTCGCCATCGAAGACTTTAAATCCCTGCGCCTCCAGGGCATGCAGGCCGTGCAGCATGATTTTGTCGACGGCGATGCGCATATTGCCACCGCCGTGTTCGTTGATCAGTTCGCGGATCTCATTTGACAGTTTGTCAGCGGCCACGTCGATCTTGTCACCGCGATCAAAGTAAAACAGATCTGCACCAGAGCGTTGTTCACGCACCAGCGGGTTGAACGTGGATAAAAACGGAGAGTTTTTATAGTCCCAGATGACCATATATCCGTCAGCACAGACCAGAACGGCGCGAAACGGGTTGTGGGAATTCCACAGCTGCATGTTGGTCGAGTCGGTGGCGTACCGGATGTTGAGCGGGTCAAACATCAAAAGCCCGCCATAGTCGCGGTCGACGACGGATTGGGTCAGACGCTTCCAACGAAACTCCCGCATCGATTTGAGATTTGGCAGCGTCAGGCCCGCAGCCTCCCATTCGGAAAACGCCAATTGGGTCGGGCCAATCTCAATGCGGTCCATATCGTTAGGTGTACCGTCGCCCAGGGTCGGTCCACGGCCCGGGTCGATCTTGCGGGTTTGGGAAAAGTGCTGGTTCATGTCTGGCCTCCCACTTTGAAGCTGCCTGTGGGCGGGCTTGCCAACCCGCCCGTTTGCGGCTTTGCTGTCGAAAAATGTCGCGAATAGGCCATGTCCTCAGCTTTGTTTCCCATTCAGCCAGAGATCTTGCAAACCAGTCTTCCCCTGCATCCGTGGGACAATCCGCGCACCGCCAACATGCCGGGCGTGAACATGCTCGATTGGGACAATTGGGTGCTGGTGGATGAAGCCTATCGCGATCAGATGGCCCTGAAAGAGCGTCTTTTGACTGAAATTCCAGGCGCTGTGCTCGCCGACGGGGCAGATGCAGCGACGTCAGAGCATCTGGATTTGGTGCTGGAGCGGTTGAAAACAACAGCGGGTTATGAAGTGGGGGAAGGGGAGGTGCGCTGCCCTGACGGGCGCGTGGTGCCCACTGGTGGCTCACCCTTATTGGTGGCAGCGCGGCTTTTGCAGCAGGACATTTGCATCATGGAAAGGCGGGGCGCGGAATTCGTGTTGGCCGCGGCGGCCCTGTGTTTCCCCTCAAACTGGCGGCTGTCAGAAAAGCTCAACAAACCTATGACCGTCATCCATGAGCCGGTCCCAAAATATTCGGACCAGATTGCGCGTGTCGTCGGCCTGATGTTCGACAAAATGCGCCCTGATCGCCCGATGTGGCGGATGAATTTCCTGCTTTATGCCAATGCGGAATTGCATCAGCCGAACCGATTGGAGCGTGCCAACCTGGAAACCGGTCGGTTTATCCGCTGTGAACGTCAGACTTTGATTAAGTTACCAGAAACCGGGGCAATTGCCTTTGGAATTCACACCTATGTGGTTCCAAGGGCCGCTTTATCGGAAGCCGAATTCATGAAGTTCTGGGACAAGATAAAGGATCACTATGGCGGCAAACGGGAAATCTCGGTCCCGGGTGCTTAGCGGCCGAGGATTGTAAGCGGGCGTAATCTTGGTCGCCCGACCGGGCTGGCGATATGGCGGTTCAATCGTTTTGAAACCGCACCGAAGAACATCAGGATAAAAAGCGAGTACAAAATGAAAAAGCCGGCCACAATCGGGTAGCTGACAAACGGGTTGAAGGTCTGTTCGGCAAAGTAGTTGGCATAATAAAGCCCGTCACCTTGTTGCCGCCACGCCGGAAAACCTGAGAAGAAGATCAGAGCCGTGGCATGGAACAAAAAGATCGCTTCATTCGAATAGCTGGGCCAGGCGAGGCGCAGTGTCGTGGGCCACAAGACCCGGCGAAAGCGTGACCATCCGGACAGGCCGAAAGCATCTGCCGCCTCCACATCACCTTTTGGAACCGACCGCAGAGCGCCGGTAAAAATCTCCGCCGAATAGGCCGATGTATTGAGGAACAGCACGATGGTTGCCCCCAGCCAAGCCTTTGTCAGCCAGCTTGTGTGCGGGGCCAGCGTGAAGAGGCCCAGATTGATCTCAACTCCTGTGCGGGGCAGGGAGGAGAACAGCGCATAGGCGAAGAAGAACTGGATAAACAGCGGCGAGCCACGGAACAGGAACACGAACAGTTCTGACGGCCAGCGCAGCCAGAACGGGCCGGTCACGCGCGCCACGGCAATGGCAGTGGCAAAGATGAAACCAAAGATCACCGCCAAAAGCCCGAAATAGACGTTCCACAACATGCCTGAGCCGATCAGCACGATCTGTTCGCACAGCGTAATGTCACCCTTGGGCAGCAGCCGTTCGCCGTAGCCAAAGGCGCGCAGGCCGTAGTCAGCCAGGGTCTGGGCGCAGCTCACGCTGTGGCCCCAATGGTGGCCTGTCCGCGTCCCACACGGGCTTGCAGACGGTCAAAAACCTTTTGGCTGCCCCAGGTAAGTGCCAGATAGAAAACCAACAGGCCGCCAAAGTAATAAACGCGCCAATCCGGGTGGGCGTATTCATAGGCTTGGGTTTTCATGCTGCCCAGTTCACGCGCCCAATAAACCACGTCGCGCACGCCCAGCAGAAACAAAAGCGGCGTGGCCTTTAGAAGGATCATCCAAAGGTTCGACAGGCCGGGCAGGGCATAAATCCACATTTGCGGCATCTGGATGCGCCAGAAGGTCTGCCGGTCGGTCATGCCAAACGCGCGTGCGGTTTCCAGTTGCGGTTGCGGAACCGCCTGCAGCGCGCCGTAAAGCGTATTGGCCGTGAATGCCCCAAAGACAAAGGCAAAGGCGCACACGGCCAGCACAAACCCCCAGGTCTGATGCACCCATTGCGCGGAAGAGCCCAGCGGCATTTTCGCCTCTGTACAGACGGAAAACTCGTTGCCCTGGTAAAACGCGCGCCCGTCACCGGGGCAGATCATCAGGTGTCGCAAGATCTCGATCATCTGGTCAAGGAAGATTGGGAAAAACAAAAATAGTACGATGTCCGGCACGCCGCGCACCAAAGAGGTGTAGCCCAGGCCAAGCATACGCACCGGCGCTATCTTTGACTGGCGAGCAAGTGCGCCAGCAAAGCCAAGCATCAGGATTGGAGGGATGACAGCCGCCAAAAGGCCAAACACCACAAACACCGACCACAACAGGTTCATGTGTTTTGGGGTGGTCACGTAACACGTCAGCCAGGTCAGGCCTTCGAGTGTCTTGGGATCAGTGCAAAATTCAAACATCACAGGGCAGGGCGGGCAGCCGGGGCCGCCCGCCCATGGATCAAATTACCACTGTGGTGGGTTTTCTTTGAACCACTTGACCAGCATCGCGTTCAGCGTGCCGTCTGCTTTCATCGATGCGATGGCTGCGTTCATTTTATCGCGCAGCTCAGCATCCGATTTGCGCACGCCCATGCCAACACCGCCGCCGATGCGGACGTCATCACCTACAAATGCCAGTTCGCCGTTTGATTCAGCGACGATTGGTGCCAGATAGTCTTTGTCTGCAAGCACCGCGTCTGCCTCGCCATTTTTGATGGCAGCGATGGTTTCGTCAGGTGTTGCGAACTCCACAAGCGTTGCACCGGATGCAGCGACATGTCCTGCCTGAATGGTGTTTGTTTGCGCTGTGATCACACCGCCGGCGAGGTCAGGTGTGGATCCTGCAAGTGCCACGTAAGCGGACGGCGAGGCTGGGATGTATTCGTCAGAGAAGTCGATTTTCTCTTTACGCTCATCGGTCACGGACATGCCCGCGATGATGGTGTCGTAGTTGCCGGACACGAGGTTCGGGATAATGGAATCCCATTCGTTCGTGACCCAAACGCAGTCAAGACCTGCGCGTTTGCACAGCTCATCGCCCAGTTCACGCTCAAATCCGTCTACTTCACCGCTGTCGTTGATGAAGTTGTACGGAGGGTAGGCGCCCTCGGTCCCCATGCGGACCGTATCGGCCCAGGCGGTGGTTGCCGTCATTGCGACCGCGGCTGCGATCAGTACCAGCTTTTTCATTGGTTCACTCCTCTGCTGTTATACTTAGTGGGTTGATTTCAGGAATTGTTTTAGCCGCTCAGACTGGGTGTTGCCAAACACCTGGTCGGGCGGACCTTCTTCTTCGATACGGCCTTCGTGCAGGAATATCACGTGATCTGACACGTCTCGGGCCATTTTCATATCATGGGTCACCAGCAGCATTGTCCGGCCTTCTTCGGCAAGGGTACGGATGACGACGACCACTTCAGCCTCGGTTTCCGGGTCCAGCGCGGACGTCGGCTCATCAAAGAGCATCGCAGCAGGCTTCATGGCCAACGCACGCGCAATGGCCGCGCGTTGCTGCTGGCCGCCTGACAGTTGGCTAGGGTACATCTGTGCTTTGTCCGCGATGCCGACCTTGGCCAGCAACTCCATCGCCTCAGCCTCTGAGGCTTCTTTGGATTGGCCAAGGACACTGATGGGGGCTTCCGTCACATTGCCCAGCACAGTCATATGGGACCAAAGATTGAACTGTTGGAACACCATCGACAGGTTTGTGCGAAAACGCCGAACCTGAGCGGCATCGGATGGAACGCGACCACCGGTCTTGTCAGCCCAACTTACCGGCTCTCCATCGAAAATCACATCGCCGGCCTGGGCGGTTTCCAGCAGGTTCACACATCGCAAAAGTGTGGATTTCCCGGAACCGGAAGAGCCAATCAGCGTAACAACCTGACCGCGCTGCGCCGTCAGGTCCACGCCTTTGATCACCTCAAGAGCGCCATAACTTTTGTGGATGCCGCGCAGCTCAATCACTGGGGCAGGGGTTGCGGTGTCCGAAATTGTCAAAGTTCCCCAAGCTTAAGCAGTCTGGCGAAAGGTTTGGGCCACTGGCCAGAGCCTGTCAACGCAAGATGACGTCCGTAAACCGGTTTAGCCGGTTTTAGCAACAATCCTGATGGGGGGAGTTGGGCAAAGCCGTAGTTTACTGTGTTTGACTCAATATTGGCACTGTAAACACCATTCAGAAATGTCACTGGTTCTGCAAAGCAGAAGTGTCACCCTGGGTGCAACGCGAGCGAGGCTTTTGAGCCCGTAGACCCCGCATATCGAAGGGCTGAAAAGCCTTGCGGGCCGTCGTTCAAGTTTCGATTTTTTTGATTGTGTTCCGCCTGTACTCGACCTTCTTGGGCCTCCAGAATGGGACGAAGATCAACCCAGTCGTGGTGTCATCGACCCATTCGCCATCTTGCTGTGAGCGATACCTGAACTGCGACTCCTATTCCTTTCGAGGGTAGGGGGATCGGCCCACCTCTTCCATCATCTTTTCGCGGAAGACCTCGGCCGGTGTCTTCCATCCCAGGCATTTTCTGGGTGTCG
>JBCCET010000071.1:0-21381 GCA_039030095.1 Pseudomonadota bacterium
CGTCATCTCTTCACGGATCGCTTCAAGCGCAACCTTAGCTTTGAACTCGGGCGAATGGTTCTTTCGTTTCTTCATTTGGGATCGTCACTTTCATCAGGCGACCCACCTTAACAACTGGTCCGAATTTCCGCGACCACCTCTCTGCTTGGGTCTTGACGTTGGGCATCCAACCAAGCGTATAAGTCTTTCCCAGCATAACAGATTTTGCGACCGATACGAAAAAAGGCAGGTCCATAGTTGCGGTGCCGCCATTGGGCGAGCAAATCGCGTGTGCCCAGGATTTCCAACTCAGGCGAACCAAGTGGGTATGTTCGATCATTTTCAAAGATTTCAGCTTGCGCCATCTTGTGCTCCTTTCTAGTTGAGCGTTCTCGATGGCGTACCGGTACTGTGGGTTTCGTTTGCAGTCGAAAGTCACCTGGGTTCCAAAACTGGAGTGAATTGACTTAATATAATTGTTTCAACTCTCTAAGTGCTTTGCGAGCAGGTTTTTCGGGGCTGAAATCCCAACACTCGAAGCCTACGGTGCATAGCACATCCTGGGTGGCTTCAATAAAAAGTCTAAGGTCCGAGTTGAACTTCCCATCGACCGAGGGAAGTTTCAGAAACCTATTTCGATCGATAGCCTCTGCGAGACCTCTGTCTAACCTGCCGCTCGGACAGTCGACCCATTTCAGTAACGTGATAATCACGGCACGGCAAAGAGGCACGGCATCTAGTTTCCCTCTCCCAGTTGGTGTCTCATCTAACGTTAACTCAACGGCTCGCCAATATTCCTCCAATTCAAATATTGTCTTTGCTAAAGCAACATCTGGGGACGTTTCGCAACCGGACCCTGTCAACCCACTGAGGCTTTTGGAGAGACTTTCCATCGGCTCTTGTTGTCGTTTTAGATTTTTGAGCAGTTTTTCAATCGTCTCTTTGTCTTTCATCGCTTTATCGCGAATGGTTTGCTGTGAGAAATCACCAGCCAACCGCAGGATGTCGGTTGTGAGACTGTAAATCTGGCCTGATGACAGTTGCCCAGTGCTTAATCCAAAATTCGCAGGAAGGTGCCTTACAAACTCGGGGTGGGGTAGCTCACCGGCCCATCCCGATTGATGATGTCCATTTTTGATATGATGGAACTTTCTTATCTCGTAGTAGTCATGGAGCGCCCGCACGCCGGCTTCGCTGTCTTTACGCAATTTATTTCGAAGTTCGCCGCTCATCCAAACTTCACCACTTTGCCATTCCCACCGGCCACAAAACTGCACCATCGATCCATCAAACCGCGTCGCCGTTCCAGCAAATCTGACCGCGCATAGGCGCGTTCGACATCGGACCCTACCTGATGCGCCAGCGCAGCCTCAGCCAGTTCTCTAGGCGCGTTTGCGACCTCTGCCGCCCAATCCCTAAAGGAGCTCCGAAAGCCGTGGACTGTGAAGTTCTCGGACCCCATGCGGCGCAATAGCATCAGCATCGACATATTCGACAATGGCGCGTGCCGTTTTTGGCCCTCAAACACATAACGGCTGTTCAAAGCGCGTAACGGCTCTAAAATGGTTAGCAATTCGTTTGTGAGCGGTACACGGTGTACCTCACCCGCTTTCATTCGATGCGCTGGGATAACCCATAAGCGTGCGTCTAAATCAATCTCCCGCCACTAAGCTTCTAAAGCTTCAGAAGTGCGCGCCGCCGTCAATATGGTAAAACTGAGCGCTCGTGCGGCCATCGCCGATCGCGTCGACAATTCTGCATAGAATGTAGGCACATCGGTCCAATGCATTGCATCGTGATGGTGAACGCGGGCTTTGACCCTTGGGAGGACATTACTGTCTCGAATGTTTTGGATCGGGTTTTCGCCGAAACAGAAGCCATTGGATTTTGCCACATCAATGACCGTCTTGATGCGCTGAGCGAGCCGTTTCGCAGTCTCGTGTTTCTCGGTCCAGATAGTCGACAATCACATCAGCACCTCCGGCTGGCCGACGCTGTCGACTGGCATCCGACCAATCTTAGGAAAGGCGTAGTCGCGCAGAGTATTTAGCCATTGCTGGCCATGCTTGGCGTTCTTCCAGGTTGGTAAGCGGTCGATATGGGTTTGGCGGGCAATTTCTTCGAATGTCGGAATTTCGCGGTTTGCATTGAACCGTGGGTTTAATCCGGATTTCGCCATACGCCTATATTCAAGCGCCCGCTCTCTTGCTTGGTGTAAGTTGACCACATCAGCTCCGCCTAACCCAAAGTCGGTGCGTAGCGGTGCGCCTTTGCGGTTCTTTTGTCCTTTGACGGTAACGCGAACAATCCAACGCCGTACGCTTGATGGGTCAACCACGAAATAAAGACCAGCCACATCACCATGACGACCAGGGCCCAAATTCCCGCCCAGCACAGCCATGGAGTATATACCACATTTTCTACCAGACAGTGAAACAGTATAGGTGCGATTGAGGAATATCCAACAAAAAGGTGAAACCCAACACTTAGTCCATATTTCTTTTAAATAGACAATTCAGAGGTGCCATTCGAAACTGGCGAAGATTGGTAGATGGCGGACCGAGGAGGATTCGAACCCCCGACCCCCTGATTCGTAGTCAGGTACTCTATCCAGCTGAGCTATCGGTCCGTGAGGCGTGGATGTATCCCCGGCCTATCCTGATTGCAAGTCTTATCGGAGCCAAAGAGCCACTCTTCCCGCAGTCAAAAAAGTAGCGGGGTTACATCCGACGCAATCAGCCGAGTACCTGGTCCGGCTACTGCGCTACCCCTTGGCCAACGGTTACGTCAAATGCAGCTGCCATCAGCGCTTTGGTGTAGTCCGTTTGCGGGGCGTTGAAGATTTGTTCGCCCGGCCCGGCCTCCACCACTTCGCCAGCGCGCATCACCAGCACATTGTGGGAAAGTGCGCGTACCACCGCCAGGTCGTGGCTGATGAAGATGTATGCCAGGTTGTATTTGTTTTGCAGGTCACGCAGCAGTTCAACAATCTGAACCTGAACCGTCATATCCAGTGCTGACGTTGGTTCATCCAGCACCACCAGCTTCGGTTTCAGGATCATCGCCCGTGCAATGGCGATCCGCTGGCGTTGACCGCCGGAAAACTCATGCGGGTAGCGGTCGAGCGACGCCGGATCCAGCCCGACCTCAACCATGATATCTTTTACCAGCTGCCGCGCATCGGCGCCGGGCTCCAGCCCATGGACGCCAAGACCCTCCGCAATGATCCCCTCCACGGTCATGCGCGGCGACAGGCTCCCGAAAGGGTCCTGAAAGACCATCTGCATGTCGCGCCGCAGGGGAGCGAGCTGTTTGTTCCGCCAGCTCCGCACGTCCTGACCCATAAACACCACTGGCCCTTCAGAGCTGATCAGTCGCATCACACCCAGCCCGAGCGTGGTCTTGCCGGATCCGCTTTCACCGACCACGCCAAGGGTCTCCCCCGCGCGCACGGTGAAGGTCGCGCCATTCACGGCCTTCACGTGGTCCACGATCCGGCGCATCAAGCCGCGCTTGACGGGGAACCAGACCTTGAAGTCTTCGGTGCTCAGAACCTCCTGCTCACCGGCGGGCACTGGATCAGGGGTGCCTGTCGGCTCCGCCGCCAACAGCATTTGCGTGTAGGGATGTTTTGGCGCGTCAAACAACGCAGCGGTTGGGCCGCTTTCCACCACCTTGCCCTTCTGCATGACAAACACCCGATCCGCGATCTTGCGCACAATTTTCAGGTCGTGGGTGATGAAAAGCATCCCCATGCCTTCGGTCTTTTGAACCGCGGCCAGCAGTTCCAGAATTTGCGCCTGGATCGTCACGTCGAGCGCGGTCGTCGGCTCATCCGCGATCAACAGATCTGGCCCGTTGGCAAGCGCCATGGCGATCATCACCCGCTGCCGCTGCCCGCCAGACAATTGGTGCGGATAGTCGGCCAAACGGCTTTCCGCATCGCGAATGCCAACTTTGTTGAGCAGATCCAGCACCCGTTCCTGCGCGGCAGTGCCGGTGACACCCTGGTGCAGGGCAAGGCTTTCAGACAGTTGCTTTTCGATGGAGTGCAGCGGGTTTAGCGATGTCATCGGCTCCTGAAAGATGAAGCTGATGTCGTTGCCACGCACGTCCCGCAGGGTTGCGTCATCGGCGTCAATCATTTCCCGCCCGCGATATTTCACGGACCCGCTTACCTGGGCGGAACCCGGCAGAAGTTTTACGGTGGAAAGCGCTGTCACAGATTTGCCGGACCCACTTTCGCCCACCAGCGCCACGGTTTCACCTGCATTGACGGTAAAACTCACCCCGTCCACTGCGGCAGTGTCACCGAAGTGAACGTTCAGGTTTTTGACATTCAGAACTTCCGTCATTTGAACGTCTTCCTCGGGTCAAACGCGTCACGCACGCCTTCAAAAATAAAGACCAGCAAGGACAGCATCACGGTGATCGAAAGGAAAGCCGAGAACGCAAGCCACGGCGCCTGGAGGTTGTTTTTCGCCTGCAATGCAAGCTCCCCCAGTGATGGATACGTTGGTGGCAAGCCAAAGCCGAGGAAATCGAGGCTGGTTAGCGCACCAATAGCGCCGGTGATCTGAAACGGCAGGAAGGTCAGCGTCGCCACCATCGCGTTGGGCAGCAGGTGGCGGAACATGATGACGCGGTCCTTCACGCCAAGTGCGCGGGCTGCACGTACGTATTCGAAATTACGTGCCCTAAGGAATTCCGCACGCACCAGCCCGACAAGGCCCGTCCAACTAAACAAGATGATCAGACCTGTCAGGATTATGAAGTTCATAGTGAACATCGCTGACAGAATGATGATAACATAGAGCATTGGCGTAAATGACCAGATCTCCAGTATGCGCTGGAAGAACAGGTCCACCCAACCGCCGAAATATCCCATGGCGGCACCGGCTGCGATCCCGATGACAGAAGAAAACACGACAACGATCAACGCAAAGACGGTGGAGATGCGGAAGCCATAGATGATGCGCGCCACCACATCGCGGGTCTGATCATCCGTTCCCAGCCAGTGATTTGCGTCCGGCGCGCTTGGCGCCCCCTCAATGTCATAGTTGATGGTGTTAAAGCCGTAGGGAACTGGCGCCCAAAGGAGCCATCCTTTGTAGTACCCCTCCGTGCTTTCGTCGTATGTGCCGTCTGCCAGAGACGCGATAATCGCCTCAGGGTCTTCGTCAATGCAGTCCGGGCTACCGCCGGTTTTGATCAGGCATTGCACCTCAGGGTCGCCGTAAGATGCCTCTGTCTTGAAATCGCTGCCAAAGGACGTTTCGGGGTAAAATTTGAACGCGGGCGTAAAAAGCTCCCCCCGATAGCTGACGAGCAGCGGTTTTTCGTTGGCCACAAATTCTGCAAACAGGCAGACAAAAAACAGGACGCTGAATATCCAGGCGGACCAAAAAGCGCGGCGATTAGCCTTGAAGTTCGCCCAGCGGCGCTTTGCGATAGGAGATCTGAACATCATGTCTCCCGGCTTTCAAAGTCGATCCGCGGGTCCACCAGCACATACATCAGGTCCGAGATCAGCCCCACGATCAGCCCCATCAGGCCAAAGATATAAAGCGTGCCGAAAAACACCGGATAGTCCCGGTTAATGGCTGCATCAAACCCAAGCCGCCCAAGCCCGTCGAGGCTGAACACAATCTCGATAATAAGGCTGGCCCCGAAAAAGACGCCTATAAACGCACCCGGAAAGCCCGCGATGATAATCAGCATCGCGTTGCGAAAGACGTGGCCGTAAAAGACCCGATTTTCTGTCAGGCCCTTGGCGCGGGCAGTCATCACGTATTGCTTGTTTATTTCATCCAGAAAGCTGTTCTTCGTCAGCAGCGTGAGCATGGCAAACGCCCCGATGGTCGATGCCGTGACTGGCAGCACAATGTGCCACAAATAATCCTGCACCTTACCCAGCGTCGACAGTTGGTCCCAGTTGTCAGACGCAAGGCCGCGCAGCGGGAACCACTGGAAATACGACCCGCCCGAAAACAGTACCAACAGCAGGATCGCGAACAGGAACGACGGGACTGCGTAGGCTGCAATAATGATACCCGACGACCAGGTATCGAACGAACTTCCGTCCCGAACCGACTTTCGAATGCCAAGCGGGATAGAGATCAGATAGGCCAGCGCGGTGGACCAGAGACCCAGCGTGATACTGACCGGCATCTTTTCAAGGATCAGATCAATGACCGAAATGGATCGAAAATAGCTCTCACCAAAATCGAAGGTGAAATAGTTGATCATCATATTAAAGAACCGTTCCACCGGCGGCTTGTCGAAGCCAAACTGCTTTTCCAGCTCTTCAATAAATTCAGGTGGCAGGCCGCGCCCGCCTTTGTAACCTTCCACATCTCCTGTGTTGCCGCCACCGGTGGTTTCCGCCCCGCCGCCGGTGATCCGATCCGTGGCGGAACCGGCATCCTCCAGCTGCGCGATGATCTGTTCGACCGGACCGCCGGGGACAAATTGGGTAAGCGCGAAGTTGATCACCATGATCCCGATCAACGTCGGAACCATCAGCAAAAGCCGTCTTAGGATATAGGCGCCCATTTAGGCAGCGCCCTTCAGATAAACAGCGCTCAACGCAATGCTCCGTCAGCCTTAAGCTTGTCTAGCTTTGGCTGATCGATCCACCACGTTCCAATCACGCCGCGCCCGTATTTAGGCTTTGTGTCCGGGCGTCCAAAAACATCCCAGTAAGCAATGTTGTGGCTGGCCTTGAACCAATTGGGCACCCAGATGTGCAGACCGCGCAACACGCGGTCGAGCGCGCGCACTGCGACCTCCATATCTTCGCGGGTTTGCGCGCTGGCGATATCTTTGATCAGCCCGTCAATCGCGGGGTGGCTGACGCCGGAGAAGTTGGAGGACCCAGGTGTGTTTGCCCCGTCTGTGCCAAAGGTGCTGGCAAGCTCCTCACCGGGGCTAAGGCTCATCACCAGGCGGCCCGGGATCATGTCATAGTCGAAGTCTTCTTGCCGCTGTTGCATCTGCGCCCGGTCGATAAGCTGATACGACGCATCCACGCCGATGCGGCGCAGGTTTTCAACAAATGGGTTAATGATCCGTTCGAACGCCGGACTGTCGTCCACGACCGTCAGTTTCAACGTCTCTCCGGCGGCGTTGCGGCGCAGGCCGTCGTCACCCACGTTCCAGCCTGCTTCGTCCAGCAACTTGCTGGCCCGGCGCAGGACACGGCGGTCCGCCTTGTCAGCTTTGGCAACCGGCGGCACGTAAGCCTCTTCAAAGACTTCAGGCGGCAGGCTGTCACGGTACTTCTCCAGCAGCGCAAGCTCCGCACCCTGAGGCGCGCCTTCAGCCTGCATATTTGAATTTTCCCAGAAGCTGTCGGTACGGGTGTAAAGCCCATAAAACAGCGCCCGGTTCGACCATTCAAAGTTAAACGCCATCCCCAGCGCCTTGCGCACACGTGGATCGCTGAAACGGTCATACCGCGTATTGATCCAGAAACCCTGTGTGCCGCTTGGGCGTTCGTCCGGGATGCTCTCCTTGATCACCCAACCCTTGTTGATGGCCGGAAAATCATACCCCGTCGCCCAAAGCTTTGAAAAGAACTCCTCATGAAACAGGAACTCACCAGCTTTGAACGCTTCAAGGGCCACTGTGCGGTCAGCGAAGTATTCATAAAGGTAGCATTCGAAATTACCCGTGCCGATGCTGTGGGGCATCGTAACACCCCAGTAGTTCGGCACCTTGCAATACTTGATGGACCGCCCCGGATTGACGTCGGTTGCGATAAAACCGCCGGACACGACCGGGATCTTGATGCCAGATTCCGCGAAGTCGTTTTCTTCGTAATAGTGTTCCGGCAGGATGCTCAGCCCGCCGGCGGTTGCTGGCAGATCGCGGGTGTTGACGCCCTCTTTGAAGGTGAACTTAACCTTGTGATCGCCAAGTTTTTCAACGCTTTCGATGTCTTTGTAGATGATCTTGTAGACCGGGTGGCCTTTTTCCATCAGCACTTCATAGGAAAAGACAATGTCATCTGCCGTAATTGGGTGCCCGTCGGAAAATGTCGCCTCCGGCCGCATGTTGAAGATCACCCATGACCTGTCGGCAGGGTATTCCATCGTTTCGCAGACATAGCAGTAGGAGCTGTCAGCCTCATCGCCCGACCCTGTCAGCATGCTGTCATACATCAGGCCAAGACCCTGGGCCGGTTCACCTTTCAGAATGAAGGGGTTCAGGCTGTCAAACGTGCCGCTGGCACCGGTGCCAAGAAAGCTGATGGTGCCGCCTTGCGGTGCGTCCGGGTTCACGTAGTCCCAGTGCTTGAAATCTGCCGGATACTTAAGGTCGCCAAAGGTGGAAATGCCGTGGCTTACGGTCACGTCCTGTGCATGTGCGGCGATGCCCCAGGCCAGCCCGGCCGCGAGAACCGCCCCGCTGGTTAACCAGATGAGCCCTTTCCCAGAGCCGGGTAATTCAGCGGTTTTCGCTTTGGACGTCATATCAGGCCTCCCAAACGGCAAGTTCATGTCTTGGGGTGCAAGATAGCTGCAACGCGCGCCGCGTAAACCGCTTCTGGCGCAACGTTGAAAATTTGTAATCTAAGTTAAGGGGCAGCCGCTTATTGCAGCGACTGCAGATAGGCGATCAGATTGACCCGATCGACTGGCTTTTTCAGCCCGCCAAAGCCCATTGCCGTGCCGGTCATGAACTTCTTCGGGTTTTTCAGGAACCCGTCGAGTTGTTCTGGGGTCCAGTCGCCGCCGAACTCAGCCATCGCACCGGAATACGAAAATCCGTCCACGCCGCCAATGGCCCGACCAACAACTGCAGCCATGTGTGGACCGGTGCCGTTTTCGCCTGCAACCACGCTGTGGCAGCTTTTGCATTTGTTGAAGACCTTTTGCCCTTTGGCCGCATCAGCAGACGCGAACAATTCTGCAAAAGTGGGTCCTTCGTCCACATCCGGGCCGTCGCCTTCTGGAACTTCGATAGGATACGCCATGGCGTGTTTCTCATCGCCATGTCCGTCCCCATGATGGGCGGCATGGGTTGAATACATCGCTTCTGCAGCCCAGCCGAGCAGCAGATATGTCAAAAGAGCGCCGCACAGCGCGCCGCCAATTTTGGTGAATTCCATCGTATCCATGCTTGGGCCGTCCATTCCTAAGTGTGACACGCACCTGGCGAGGTTTCGTCCGTTACCTCTATCCCTTTCCAAGCGGGATACGCAAGGTATAGAAAGCGCGACGAAATGCCCTTTGTTAAGGACCGTAAGCAAATGAACACAACCGCACAGACGATCGCATTTCAGGGCGAAGAAGGTGCTTATTCGCACCAGGCCTGTGTAGAAGTGTTTCCTAACGCAACGGCGATTGCCTGCCGCACATTTGAAGGGGCAATTGATACCGTGCGGCGGGGAGCGGCTGACCTGGCTATGTTGCCAGTGGAAAATTCAACATACGGTCGGGTTGCCGATATCCACCACCTGCTACCCGAATCAGGTTTGCATATTGTCGGCGAACACTTTGTACGGGTGCATATCAACTTGATGGGCCTGCCGGACGCCGAACTGTCCGATATCAAATCCGCCATGAGCCATACTGTCTTGCTGGGTCAGTGCCGGACATTCCTCAAGGAACATAGACTGGTCACGGTAACCGGCGCCGACACCGCCGGATCGGCAAAGGTTGTGTCAGAACAAGGCGACAAATCACGCGGTGCCTTGGCCAGCGAGCTGGCGGCAGATATCTACGGTTTGAAGGTGCTGGCGCGCCATATCGAGGACAATCAGAATAACACGACCCGGTTTCTGGTAATGTCGCCGGAACCGCGCAGGGCAGAACAGTCTGACAAGGAGCTGCTGACCACTTTTGTCTTCCGCGTTCGCAACATCCCGGCAGCGCTTTACAAAGCGATGGGCGGCTTCGCCACCAACGGCGTGAACATGGTTAAGCTAGAAAGCTACATGGTCGGCGGATCTTTCACAGCGACGCAGTTTTACGCAGACATTGTCGGGCACCCTGATGATCCACCGGTCAAACGCGCTTTGGAAGAATTGGGATACTTCACCACGCACCTGGAAATTCTGGGCGTTTACGAGGCGGATCTCAGCCGCAGCTGACGCACCAATTGTGGCAATAAAGTGACAAAATGCGCGCGCTTTGACCAGAATTGGCCCAGTGCGACTGACCCTGTATTCGCCTAGGCCCGCATTTTCCGGTTGTAGTTGTTTTCGATGTAGTTGGCGTAGGTCCAAAAGCGGTGGTTGAACTTTTTGTTCAATGACCCCCGAGCAAGCTTTGCAGACTGTAGAACCAACCGCGCGCTGATGGTTTTTGGGGTGATGTTCAGGGTCATTTTGATGCGGCTTTGTTTGCGCGTAAGTGCCATCGCTTCAAAATCCGCGCCAGCCTCGATACCCTTGGAAGTCATCATAAATTTCAACACGTTATCCGGACGATATTCAGTCAGTTCAATGTCCACATCGCGGGTTTTACCGCGGAAATCACCGACTACGTTCCAGATAATCCCAGGGCCTTTTTCGATACGGTCTACCTTGCGTTCAACCTGCGCACCGACGCGCATCGCGTAAGCTTCATAGCTGTCGAAATCAGAGAGTTCGTGGAACACGAAATCCAACGGAGCATTCACGTCCTGAACCGAGGAAAACTGCATATCCTAAGCCTCTTGTTAAAGTTCGCTTTTCGCGAATCATTATGGCTAAATTAGGGTATCAGCTAACCAGTTGCGAATTAAAAAATGGGCTATAGACCCAGGCCGCGCTGGATATAGTTCGGGGTTTTCCCCGCGCATTGAGGCCGCCACCTCTTCGCGGGTGAACCAACGCGCATCTTCGATTTCTTCGGGATCAAGGTTAATTTCCGTGGTCTCTGCCGTGGCAATACAGCCGATCATCAAGCTGGACGGAAAGGGCCAAGGTTGGCTGGAAAGATAGCCCACATCAGACAGTCGAACACCGGATTCCTCAAACACCTCTCGCCGGGCTGCGGCCTCCATTGACTCGCCGGGCTCCATGAAGCCAGCCAATAGGGAATACATGCCCTCTGGCCAGCCCGGTGAACGCCCCAACAGGACAGAATTTCCATGTAAAACCAGCACGATAACAACAGGATCGGTGCGCGGAAAATGAGATGCACCACAAGCAGCACAATCCCGTTGCCAACCGGATTTCCCGACCTGAGTAGGGGCGCCGCATTTGGCGCAAAAGCCGTGGTTCTGGTGCCAGGCGAATAGCCCACGCGCAGACGCCGCCAGTTCCGCATCGCGGGCGGACAGCTTTGCCATGATACCGCGTAATTCCACAAAAACCTGCGACTCGGTAAAGCCAGGGTATCGGTTCTGGCTTGGATCAAAGAACTGACCCATGGCCGCTGCGTCCGCGCTTGGATCAACCCAGGCGCTGACATCAAATGCAAACACCGGCTTTCCGTCGTCTTCGAGCCCGATAAAGGCGGGTGGAATAGCGGATTCCGCGATCAAAGGATGGCAGTGAGGTAGTCGTATCAGCGCCTTTTTCTCGAAATCAAACAAGACCTTACCGTGCCAGATGGCAAGACAATCAGCCTGTTCCAGAAGGTCGTCGGTCTTACCCCTTAGTTCAGCCGCCCGGTTCAGCCCGGAGCCGCCAAATGTCACCATTTCTGCGTTTTTCATGACAACCCTCTGCCCGTTGATTGCGTTTTGTCATGGCAATCTTGCACGTGCAACGCTTGTCATCGCTGTGCTGACGGGCTATCTGACCGATTGAGAGGTTGGTGCGGGCAGGCGCCTCGCCAACCCGGTCAGGTCCGGAAGGAAGCAGCCGTAACGAGTCCCGTTTGGGTCGTTTTCCAGCCTCTCACCCTTCACAAGAATATTGGCGTACGCCGCGCATACACAACCTGTACACAAGGCGTACACCTTTTTTGTGTAGTGACTTAGTCTACGACAGCGAGGTTTACCGCGCTGGACCGACCGTCGCGGCCAGCTTCCAGATCGTAAGTAACTTTCTGGTTGTCAGCCAAGCCGGTGAGGCCGGAACGTTCAACAGCAGAAATGTGTACGAAAACGTCGTTGCCACCTTCGTCAGGTGCGATGAAGCCGAAGCCTTTAGTGGTGTTGAACCATTTCACGGTGCCTTGAGCCATACCGTGGTCTCCTTTTAGTTAAGTTGCCCGCAACATGCGGCAACCTGGCAGCGTCTGGGCAAGATCGAAGCCCGTCACCGCAGGGAGACCGGTTGTCGATAGTGTATAACGTAGCACGTGTCGCCTAGGTGGTCGGACCTGCTGAGTCAATGGTTTTGCCAATAGATCGCAACACATTGCCCTGCAGAAAGGCGCAGATTAGCCTATTTCTGGCACCAAAACGCGGAATGAGGCCGACTATGTCCACACCCCAATATGACGTCATTATCATCGGCGCAGGCTTCGCCGGGATCGCCGCCGCAAGGGAACTTGGATGGCGTGGCAAGCGGGTTTGCGTGTTGGAAGGCGCTGATCGGATTGGCGGGCGGGCCTGGTCCACACATATGAACGGCGTCCCGATTGAGCTGGGCGGCGGCTATGTGCACTGGTCGCAGCCGCATACTTGGGCAGAGATCAGTCGTTACGGGCTCGAGATCGTAGAACGCCCTTACTACACCTCTACGAACGCCATGCGGAACACACGGCTTTTGGTGGATGGCGAGGCTCAGGCCGCGTTTACGCCGGAAGATGCGGCCCAAATTTCACAGGCCTTCCGCGCGTTTATGGCCCCGGCGAAAGATGTCTTTCCAACGCCCTACGACCCTTTTGCGACCGACGGGTTTGCAGACTACGATCACCTGTCGAATGAAGATCGCATCAAGCAGATGGATCTAACGGATCTTCAGCGCAACACGCTGCTGCGCACCACCGGGATGCAATGCAACAACGCCGCACGAGAAGGTGGCTATCTGGAGGCCCTGCGCTGGTATGCCCTGGCCCACAACAATGACGACATCTATGCCGCCTCGGTCAGCCGCTACACCCTTGCCCAAGGCACCGGTCACCTGCTGGACCTTATGGCACGCGATGCGGGGGCGGACATTGTCCTGAACGCGCGTGTCGAAGCGGTTCACCAGGACGCCGATGGGGTAAGGGTGACTTGCACCGCCGGAGATTTCAGCGCGGAGGCCTGCATTGTCGCAACCGGGGTGAACGTCTGGAAGGGCATCGACTTCACGCCGGAACTTTCGCCAGAAAAGGCAGCGTTCACGCGTGAGGAACTGTCCGGCAAAGGCGGCAAGATTTACGTCGAACTCAAAGGCAGGTTTCAGGACAGTCGCTGGTCAGCGGTCGGCGGTCCCATCATAAGCGTTTTGCCCCATTGGGTAGGGGATGAAAGCTCTGTCATCGTCGTGTTCACCAGTGCCGAGCATCCCTTTAACGCGATCACGAAAGAGTCCCTTCAGCGTGAAATTTCACGCTTCGATCCGGAACTGGAGGTTCTGAGCTATACCCACCATGACTGGATTGCGGACGATCTGGTGCAAGGCACCTGGGGCAATTTCCGTCCGGGTCAGTTCACGAAGTACTTCCGCCAAGCGCTGGAACCCGAAGGCCGCATCCATTTTGCCAACGCCGACATAGCCAAAGGCTGGCGCGGCTTTTTCGACGGCGCGCTGGAAAGCGGGATCAGGGCTGGGCGAACGGTTTGAACGCGGATTTTGTGCCTGACTGATATCAGTCACGTCCGTGCAACCATGCGTCCCGATAGGATGAGTAAATTCCTATTCCGCTCCTCTTGCCATAAGCGCGCCTGCCTCATAAACGTTGTGCTACCTCGGGGGGGCCATCACGGCCTGAGATTTGGCGTCCTGCCATGACCCGTAGAACCTGAACCGGATCATACCGGCGGAGGGAAGGTGCTTTACTCAGCCCTATCCGTCCGCCTGTAGCAGACAAGGATAGACATATGTTTCGATACCTCCTTCTCGCTGCGGGCCTGACTGTTGCTGCGCAGGCCGCAGCGCAAGATAAGCCCGTGCTTACCGTTTACACCTACGACAGCTTTGTCACCGAATGGGGCCCCGGCCCGGCGGTGAAAAGCGCGTTTGAAGAGGTTTGTGATTGCATGCTGGAATTTGTGGCGGCGGGCGACGGTGCCTCCCTTTTGTCGCGGCTGCAACTTGAGGGCGCGCGGTCGGACGCGGACGTCGTGCTGGGCATCGACACCAACCTGACGGACCGGGCGCGTAAAACCGGGCTGTTTGCACCGCTTGCCAAGCAGCCAGCGAACCTGGACCTGCCGGTCGAATGGTCGGACGCAAATTTTGTGCCCTACGACTGGGGCTATTTCGCGTTTGTCTACGACAAAACCAAACTTGAAACGCCGCCTGCGTCTTTTGAGGACCTGATCAAAGCGGACGGGTTGAAGGTTGTGATCCAGGATCCCCGGTCGTCCACGCCCGGACTGGGCCTGTTGATGTGGGTCAAGGCCGCCTATCCAGATGCGTCGCAGACGATTTGGGAAGGTCTGGCCCCACGCATTTTGACCGTGACCAAAGGTTGGTCGGAAGCATACGGCCTGTTCCTCGACGGCGAGGCGGATATGGTGCTGAGCTACACCACATCGCCCGCCTATCACCTGATCGCTGAACAGGACGACACCAAGGCGGCCGCAAGCTTTGCTGAAGGGCATTACATGCAGATCGAGGTTGCAGGCAAATTGGCCGCCACCGATCAGCCAGAGCTGGCAGATATGTTCCTGGAGTTTGTGACTTCTGAAGCCTTCCAGGGCGTGATCCCAACCACCAACTGGATGTACCCGGCCAAGTTCCCACTGGATGGCCTGCCAGACGGGTTTGAGACCCTGATTACGCCGGAAAGAAGCCTGATCCTGTCAGACACGGATGCCGCAGAACAACGTGATGCGGCGCTGGCGGAATGGACCGAAGCGTTAAGCCAGTGACAGGCCACGCGACACCAAACACAGACCCCGGCGCGCGCGTCGGGGTTTTGCGTTTTGGGGGCGGGCCTGCGGCCCTTTGGTCCGCGCCAAGAGGGTGCTTGGCATGAGGTTGGTGCTCGGGACCGCCACCGTGGTGCTGCTGCTGGCGGTAACGCTGGGCAGCACGGCGGCTGTGCTGAGCTTTCCGGGCCGGGCCACGGCGTTGAATGCTGGCGACTGGGCGGCCCTGCGTTTTACCGTGATGCAGGCGCTGATCTCTGCCACGCTGTCGGTTGTAATTGCGATCCCCGCAGCCCGCGCCTTGGCCCGTCGGCGGTTTATCGGGCGCGGGGTTCTGGTGGCGCTGTTGGGTGCGCCGTTCATCCTGCCGGTGATTGTGGCTGTGCTGGGCCTGCTGGCCATTTGGGGGCGCAGCGGTCTGGCCTCCAGCCTGCTGGTCGCGGTCGGACTGCCGCCGATTTCTATTTATGGGCTGACGGGCGTTGTACTGGCCCATGTGTTTTTCAATTTGCCGCTGGCCACGCGATTGATCCTTCAGGGGTGGATGTCGATCCCGGCGGAGCATTTCCGGCTGGCGGCCAATCTGGGCATGGGATCGGCGGAGGTGCGGCGCACGTTGGAATGGCCTATGTTACGCGCGGTTCTGCCCGGTACGTTTCTGGTGATTTTCCTGCTGTGCGTCACGTCTTTTGCCGTTGTCCTGACCCTCGGCGGCGGACCGAAGGCGACTACGGTGGAACTGGCAATTTTTCAGGCGCTGCGTTTTGACTTTGACCTCGGCAAGGCGGCGGCGCTGGCGTTGGTGCAGGTCGCCTTGTGCCTGGTGGCCGCGGCGCTAACGCTGGGTTTCGCGCTACGAGCGGAGTTTTCCCTGGGCCTCGACACGCCGCCACGCCGTTGGGACGGGCGCAGCGCGCTAGCACGGGGAATCGACTGGGCTGTCATCGGCCTGGTCGCGCTGTTCCTACTGCTGCCCCTGTCCGCTGTTGGCGTACGCGGCCTGCCGCAATTGGGCGCGTTGCCGCCTGGGCTTTGGCAGGCGCTGCTGACCACTCTTCTGATCGCGGTCCCTGTGGCGCTGTTGTCCACCGCTTTGGCGATGGCTATGGCGGGGATGCTGACCCGGCTGAGCCCCGGACTTGCCCGGTTGATCGAGGGCAGTTCCGTCCTCGCTCTAGCGATATCGCCGTTTGTGATCGGAACCGGGCTGTTTATCGTGCTGAACCCGGTTATCGACCCGTTTTCCATGGCCGTCCCGGTCACGATTGCGATCAACGCCGTCATGGCACTGCCGTTTACACTGCGTATCCTTTTGCCTGCGTTTCAGCGGGCCGATGCCCACTACGCCCGGTTAGGTGCGTCGCTGGGTATGGGCGGATGGACCCTGTTTCGTCTGGCCCTGTGGCCCCGGTTGCGGCGGCCAGCCGGGTTTGCCGCCGGGCTGGCGGGCGCGATGTCGGTGGGGGATCTGGGCGTGATCACGCTCTTTGCGCCGCCTGATCTGTCCACTCTGCCGCTTCTGATGTATCGGCTGATGGGGTCGTATCAGATGGACGCCGCCGCCGGTGTGGCGCTGATTTTAGTGGCCACTGCATTGGCGCTGTTTGTTGCCTTTGACCGAGGAGGGCGGCTTGACGATCACATTCGATAAGGTCCGCATCGACCGCGGCAGTTTTCGCCTCAGCGCGGACTTTGAGCTGCCTGCCGGGCAAAAATATGCGGTGATCGGACCTTCGGGTGGCGGCAAATCTTCGCTGCTTTACGCCCTGGCCGGGTTTATCGACCTTGGCGCGGGGCGCGTGCTTTGGCAAGGATCGGACATGGCGGCGCAGGATCCGGGTGTACGGCCGATTTCCATGCTGTTTCAGGATCACAACCTGTTCCCGCATATGACTGTGCTGCAGAATACCGGTCTCGGGATCCGGCCCAACCTGCGCCTGTCGCCAGCAGAATGGGACCGCGTGCACGACGCGCTGACCCAGGTTGGTTTGCAGGATCAGGGCGATAAAAAGCCCGGCGCGCTTTCAGGCGGGCAACGCCAGCGCTGCGCATTGGCGCGGGTCTTGTTGCGGGACAAACCCGTGCTGTGCCTAGATGAACCGTTTGCGGCCCTTGGCCCTGCCTTGCGCGTGGAAATGTTGAATTTGGTAGATGAAATTGTGACAACTTCCGGCGCGACGCTGTTGATGGTGACCCACCAACCGGAAGATGCGCGTCAAATCGCAGACCAGACAGTCCTAGTCGCCGACGGAACAGCGGCCGCCCCGGTCAAAACGGCAACTCTATTCGACAACCCGCCGCAAGCTTTGCGGGATTACATCGGGGACGCGTGCTAGTTTCACGGCGGCATGATACGTTTACCAGGCAGAACAGATTGCATACGTATTCACTCCTGATAAACTGGCTGTGAAATTCTTTGAGAACGGCCAGAGCCGTGTTTCTTCAAAGCCTTTTCTGCATAGGGAAGTTGCTAAATGACAAAGATCCAAACAACCCACGTCGGCTCCCTGCCGCGTACACAAAAAGTCGTGGATTTCATCTTTGCGCGCGAAAATGAAGAGCCGTTTTCGCAGCAGGATTTCGACGCGGCGATGACGGAGGCGGTTGATGAAACCGTCCGCAAACAGGTGGATGCAGGCGTCGACATCGTGTCAGACGGGGAAACGTCCAAGATCTCTTACGCCACCTATGTGAAGGACCGGTACACCGGTTTTTCCGGCGACAGCCCGCGTAATGCGCCTGCCGATTTGAAGCAGTTTCCATCCTTTCTGAAGCGCCTTGCCGATGATGGCGGCACGCCGCAATACGCGCGTCCGATGTGCACAGGACCTGTGGCCAGCAAAGGCCAGGGAGAACTTGAAAAAGACATCGCAAATCTTACTGCTGCAATGAAAAAATACGGTGCCAGCCGTGGTTTCATGAACGCGGCGTCCCCCGGTGTGATCTCTCTTTTCCTGCAAAACGATCACTACCCCACGCGGGATGCCTATCTGGCTGCACTCGCCGAGGCGATGCGTGAAGAGTATGAAACAATTGTGGCTGCAGGGTTGGACCTGCAACTGGATTGCCCCGACCTGGCGCTGAGCCGGCACATGCTGTTTGCCGACCTGACAGACGACGAATTCGTGAAAATTGCCGATGCCCATGTGGAGGCGTTGAACCACGCGTTGCAAAATGTGCCGGCAGAAAAAGTGCGGGTGCACATCTGCTGGGGCAACTACGAAGGACCGCATGTGTGCGACATTGATATGGCCAAAGTCTTTGACACGCTGATGGCCACCAAAGCGCGCTATCTGTTGTTTGAGACGTCGAACCCGCGTCATGCCCACGAATGGACCGTGTTCCGCGACCGTAAGGCTGACATTCCAGACGACAAGGTACTGGTGCCCGGCGTCGTGGACACCACCACCAACTTTGTGGAGCACCCAGAACTGGTCGCCCAACGCATTGACCGCTTTGCTGGGATTGTCGGTGCGGATCGTGTGATCGCGGGCAGCGACTGTGGTTTCGGCACCTTTGCCGGTTTCGGTGCGGTCGACCCAGACATTGCTTATGCAAAGCTAGAAAGCCTGGCCCGTGGTGCGGAAATGGCATCCGCATGACGCCGTCCCTGCTGAAACTGCTGCAATCTGTCGATACGCCCACGGTCTGCAATGCGATAGAAGTGGCGCAGGGCAAACGTGGGTTCGACGCTTACACGCGCGGGACCATGCAGTGTTCGGACACCAGCCGAGCGATCGTCGGGTATGCTCGGACCGCTCAGATAGCGGCGGTGGAGGCGCCCACTGAGGCGCCAGAAGTGATAAAAGCACGCCGCATGGACTACTACCGCCACATGTCCGGCGGTCCCCGACCGGCCCTAGCCGTGGTGGAAGACCTGGATTTTCCCGATGCCGTCGGTGCGTATTGGGGCGAGATCAATACCACCGTTCACAAAGGTTTTGGCCTGAACGGCGCGCTGACAAACGGTGTGATGCGTGACCTAGGTGACTTGCCTGCGGACTTCCCGGTTGTGGCGGGCAGTATCGGTCCAAGCCATGCGTTTGTGCACGTTCGGTCCGTCGGGCAACCTGTTGAAATATTTGGCATGCCAGTCTCTGACGGTGATCTGGTGCACGCTGACAGACACGGTGCTTTGGTGGTCCCTACAGACGTGATTGACGGTCTGGAAGCCGCCATTCTGAAGCTGTTGGAGACAGAAAAACTGGTTCTGGACCCGGCGCGCGAAGACGGCTTTGACTTTGCTGCTTTTGAGGCTGCCTGGACCGCCTTCGAAAAGTCCCGAACCTAATAACAGAGGCTTTCCGCTCGACAACACTCAGAAGTCGTAGCATGGCTGGCGCATGGACTTAGCGCTCGCCATTTTGCCGATATTTTTGATGTTCGCCGCGGGCTATGGGCTAGTGGCAACCGGCATTTTGCCGAAGGAGAACTGGCCCGCGATTGAGCTGTTCTCTTTCCGCGTGCTTGTACCCATCGTATTGATTGAGGCGCTCTATTCTGCCGATTTGTCACCCAGCAACATTGGTCCGCTGGCGCTTGCCATGTTTTTCACCTTTGTTGCAGTGTCTTGTACGGTTCTGAGTTTTCGACTTTTTATGTCCAAAGATCGGCTTACAAACCCGAGGTTCACGACGGTTTTCCAGACCTCGACCCGGTGGAATGCCTTCATCGCCTTCGCCGCTGCCGATCAGATTGGTGGCCCGCCTGCATTGGCGTTGATTGCCGTTGGCGTGGCCGTTCTGATCCCATTGATCAATGTGGTGAATATTTCGGTTCTGGCAACCTTTGGACCAACTACCAGAACTGCTCGTGACGTTGTAAAGGCAGTCGTAAAGAACCCATTGGTGATCGGCTGCGCGATTGGCATCTTTTTGAATGTCACCGGGCTCTATGTGCCGGAACCGGTCCGCGCTGCAATGTCCGCAATCGGAGATGGCGCGCTGGGGATTGGCCTTTTGGTCGTGGGCGCCGGAGTCAAATTGCGCCGGTTGTTTGCATCAACGCCCGCGCTTTGGGTTAGCGTCTTTGTGCGCTTGGTTGTTAGTCCGGCCATCCTGTTCGGCTGCGCCTGGTTTTTGGGCCTAAGCCCGCTTGAGACCTTCACCGGCGCCTTGGTGATGTCGGTCCCGGCAGCAACAAACGGGTACATTGTCGCGCGGCAAATGGGCGGCGATTCAGAGCTTTATGCCGACGTCCTCATGTGGCAAACGGCGCTTTCGATTTTGATGATACCAGTATTGGCAGCGTTGGTGCTTTAGCCGTTTTCGCGCAGAACGTTGCCCGCGAGGTAGAGCGACCCGCAGATCAAGATCCGCGATGTTGGGTCCTTTTCGACCACTTGAGCAATTGCTTCTGAGACGCTCGCCGCCTCTGTCGCCTGAAACCCAATGGATCGTGCTGCTGCGCAGGTTTCTTCCGCGCTCAAGGTTGCTGTCTCACCGGGGATAGACACGGCAGCCAAGCTGTCTGCCACATTCGCCAAAGGCCGCATGTAGCCTGCAACGTCTTTGGTGTTCAGCATGCCGCAGATCAAGTGCAACGGTCGTGGATCGACCCGGCCCAACGCCTCCGCCAGGGCGGTGCCTGCGGCGGGGTTGTGACCGCCGTCCAGCCACAGTTCTGCCGACCCTGCGGCGTCCACCAGAGGGCCTTCGGTCAATCGCTGCATGCGCGCTGGCCATTCGGCGTCGGTCATTGCCGCAGCGGCGGCTTCTTCCGGATGGCCAAGCAAGCGCAATGCGGCAATGGCGGCCCCGGCATTTTGTACCTGATGCGCCCCGATCAGCGCCGGGCGTGGCAGGTCCCACAGGCCCATTTCGTCTTGGAAGAGCAGCCTGCCGGCCTCTTCCCACACATGCCAGTGCTGGCCATGTACCTTGCAGGTGGCCCCAACGCGTGCGGCCTGTTGTTCGATCGTACGTTCAGCGGCGTCGTATTGATGTCCCACCACGGCAAACGTATTGCGTTTCAGGATGCCTGCCTTTTCGAACGCAATCTGTTCAATTGTGTCGCCCAAGAACTGCTGATGGTCGACTGAAACAGGCGTAATCACGGTCATCGCAGGTGCATCAACCACGTTGGTTGCGTCCAACCGCCCCCCCAAGCCAACCTCCAACAAGGTATAGTCCGCCTCCAACCGAGAAAACGCGAGCAGTGCCGCACAAGTGGTTATTTCAAAATAAGTAATCGGTTCGCCGCCGTTAGCGATTTCACACTCTTCAAGGGTCTGAGAGAGCAGGTCTTCGTCTATCAGATCACCTGCTAGACGGATGCGTTCGTGAAACCGCGCCAGGTGCGGAGAGGTGTACACATGAACGCGCGCGCCAGTGGATTCCAACCCGGCGCGGATCATCGCCAGCGTCGACCCTTTGCCGTTGGTCCCGGCCACGTGAATAACTGGCGGCAGGCTGCGTTCCGGATTGCCCAACAGATCCAGAAGCCGGGTCATTCGGTCCAACGTCAGGTCGATGATCTTTGGATGTAGCGCCA
>JBCCET010000072.1:0-20943 GCA_039030095.1 Pseudomonadota bacterium
CTGATGCTGCCACCACTGGCATAGATGGCGACATTCGCACCGGGGTGGATGGCGCTGGTATGGCTCGCCAACCGTCTACCGCAGATCGCGTTGGCGGCGGGGCTGCACTGGTGGCTCTATATGCGGCAAGGGCAGGGAATGCAGAAAAAGTTCGAAAAACGCGATCTGGCGCATCGCAGTGTGATTTTCACTTTCGACAATCAGGTCCAAGATAACATCTTCTGGACGCTTGGGTCTGCGATCACAGTGGCGACCGTGTACCAGTGGGTCATCTTCTGGGCGATGGCCAACGGCTATGCTTGGACCGTCACATTCGCAGGCAATCCGGTATGGTTCGTGGCGTGGCTCGCACTCATCCCGATGTGGTCCGGCCTGCACTATTACTGGGTCCACCGGCTTGAACATTCGCCCGCGCTTTACCGCCACGTCCACGCAGTGCACCATCTTAATGTGAACATTGGGCCGTGGTCTGGGATTTCGAACCACTGGTATGAAAACCTGCTCTATTTTTCGGGCTACTTTGTGCATCTGATTGTGGCGTCTCACCCGATCCATGTCGTTTGGCATGCCATGTTCCAACAGCTAAGCCCGGTGCTGAGCCATTCGGGTTTTGAACGTATCATCGTGAACGAGACAGAGGCCGCGAAGTCCGGCGATTTCTTCCACCAACTGCATCACAAGTATTTCGAATGTAACTATGGAACGTCTGAGATCCCATTCGACAAGTGGTTCGGCACCTTCCACGATGGCACGGCGGCGGCGTCACGGCGCACAAAAGAACACAAACGACAGATGTACCTGAAATGAGCCGCTGGAACCACAAACCAGACCTGCCGATTCCGACCAATCCACTGTACGATTGGCCGCCGCGCCCGTTGGAAGTGGCAAAATGGTATGTGGGCGCCTGGCTGCCGTTTTCGATTTCTCTTGGTATTGTGGGCTTGTCAATCCTCAGCTTCTGGATCGCCTCACCCACATTGGAACTGGCGGCCACGCCTGGGTTCTGGATCGCGGGCATCTGGCTTCGCAATCTGCTGGTGGTCTGTCTGGTGGCACATGGGCTGCATGTGGTTTTCCACGGTGCGCAGTTGCAAGGGACCGACAAAAAGTTCGACCCGCGCCCTTTTCCCCGAAAATCCGGTGTCTTTACCGGCGGCAGTCAACTTTGGGACAACATGGTCTGGACGCTGGGATCGGGGGTCACGATCTGGTCGCTATGGGAAGCGTTGATCTGGTGGTCCATGGCAAATGGCTATGCCCCCACGCTGGCTTGGGCCGACAGTCCGGTCTGGTTTCTGGCGATTTTCCTGCTGATCCCCATTTGGGAGAGCTTTTATTTCTACTGGATCCACAGGTTGCTGCACACGCGGATCTTCTACCGCTTTCATGCCTTGCATCACCGAAATACAGACGTGGGTCCTTGGTCCGGGCTCAGTATGCATCCGTTGGAGCATGTGCTCTATTTCGGCACGGCATTCATCCACTTCATTCTGCCGACACATCCGGTGCATTTGATCTGCCACCTGATGTTTTACGGGCTTTACGCTATCACGACACACACCGGGTTTGAGGGGCTGTTTTCCGGTCAAAAGAAAAAGGTGCATCTGGGCAATTTCCACCACCAAATGCACCACCGCTTTTTTGAGGTAAACTACGGCACCATGGAAGTGCCGTGGGACAAATGGTTTGGCACCTTTCATGATGGCACTGACGATGCCGACAACCGCTTGCGGCCCTGGATCGCCGAACGGGCGAAGATGCGGTCCAATCGGTGAACGTTCTTCTTTTGATGTGTGACGAGATGTCGTGGTGGGCGCTCGGCCATGAGCGGCGCTTTGTAAAGACGCCCAACATTGACGCATTGGCTGCAGGTGGGACGCGGTTTTCGGCTGCTTATACCCCAAGCCCGATGTGTGTCCCAACCCGGGCCGCCATAGCCACCGGGCGCTACGTGCATGAGATCGGCACCTGGTCCAGCGCGGAACCTTACGATGGAACGCCGCCATCCTGGGGTCACCGCGTTCAAAAAGGCGGCGGCGATTGTGTAAGCTTCGGCAAATTGCACTACCGATCTGGCGTCCACGACACCGGCTTTGATCAGCAGTTTGAGCCGATCCATGTCCCCAACGGTGTTGGGTGGCTGGTGGGGCTCTTGCGCAAACCTATGGCAGAATATGGCGCCACTGCGGAAATGGCAGAAATGATCGGTGAAGGTGACACGGATTACCATGCTTTCGACCAGCGGGTTACCACCGCCGCGTGCGAATGGTTGGCCGCGCCGGATCGGCAAAATACGCCGTGGGCAGCCATGGTCAGTTGGATGTCGCCACACTACCCGCTGATGGCGCCGCCGCAGTACCAGGCCCTTTATGATTCACGCGAATTTGAAAGTGAGGCTGAGGATGTTCCCGATCACCCGGTCCTAGAACAAATGGCAACGTTTTTTGACCACGACCCGCATTTCACGCCACAGACACGTGGGATAGCCAGATCAAGCTATTACGCGCTGTGCACTTTTCTTGATGAACAAGTTGGCAAGGTGCTGGCCCAACTTGATGCCGCGGGCCTGCTGGACGATACGCTGATCCTGTTCACTTCGGACCATGGGGACATGTTGGGAGAAAAGGGGATGTGGACCAAGCAGGTGATGTACGACAGTTCTGCCCGTGTGCCGCTGATCCTACGCGGTCCGGGTGTGGCGGCGGGTGCCCTGCGCGAAGACCCGGTCAGCCTGATAGATCTGGCCCCGACGATCTGCGCTACGATGGGTCAATCCGTGCGTGGTTTTTCGGGTAAAGACCTGCGCGATGAGCCGCTTGGAGACCGAACCGTCTTGTCCGAATATCACGACGGCGGATCGCCGGTTGGGATCACCATGGTGCGCTGGAATGACGGCGAACACCGCTGGAAATATGTTCATTATGCGGAGGGCAACCCTGCCCAACTTTTCGATCTGGCAACGGACCCCGACGAGCATTTGGACCTCTCGCAAACCCAGCCCACGGTTTGCGCAAATGCCATCACGCGACTGTCGCGTTGGATGGACCCTGAAGTGGTCAACAGCCGTGCTCACGCAGATCAGGCGGCCCGCGTAAAAACGCTTGGCGGGCGGGCGAAAATACTGGAAGAACCGCAATGGAATTACACGGCCATAAGCCGGGGGGAGCACTGATATGCAGTACGGGCTGAACGAAGAACAGGAGATGATCGTCTCTACCGTGCGATCTTTTGTGGAGAATGAAATCTATCCCCACGAAGAATTGGTGGAGCGCACCGGAGAGGTCCCGCATGAGATCGCGGAAGAGATCAAGCGCAAGACACTGGAGCTGGGTTTTTACGCATGTAACTTCCCGGAAAGTGTGGGCTGCGCAGGACTTAGCCACGTGGATTTTGCGCTGGTTGAGCGGGAGTTGGGCCGGGGATCCATGGCGCTGAACCACTTCTTCGGGCGCCCACAAAACATCCTGATGGCCTGCGAAGGGGAGCAGGTGGACCGCTATCTGATGCCTGCCGTGCGCGGCGAACGGATGGACGCGCTTGCAATGACGGAACCGGGTGCGGGGTCTGACGTACGCGGCATGAAATGCGCTGCGGTCCGGGACGGCGGTGATTGGGTGATCAATGGGACAAAGCATTTCATTTCCGGTGCGGACCATGCGGATTTTGTGATCGTCTTTGTCGCCACCGGCGAAGATCAAACGCCGCGCGGCCCGAAAAAACGTATCACCTGTTTCCTGGTCGACCGTGGGCATCCGGGTTTCACAATCCGAGACGGATACAAGTCTGTCAGCCACCGAGGTTACAAAAACATGGTGCTGGACTTCGACGATTGCCGCCTGCCAGATACGGCGGTTTTGGGGGAGGTCGATGGCGGTTTCAACGTGATGAACACCTGGCTCTACGCCACCCGGATTACAGTGGCGACCATGTCTGTGGGGCGCGCGCGACGCGCATTTGACTATGCGCTGGAATACTCAGCCGAGCGGGAACAGTTCGGACAACAGATCGGCAAATTCCAAGGTGTGAGTTTTCAAATCGCTGACATGATCACAGAAATTGATGCCGCTGACCTGTTGACGCTGGCTGCTGCGGATCGGCTCGATAAAGGCCTGCCATCTAACCGGGAAATTGCCAGCGCAAAGCTCTACGCGTCTGAAATGCTGGCGCGGGTGACAGATGCAGCGATCCAGATCCATGGCGGTATGGGTTTGATGGACGACTTTCCTCTGGAACGTTTCTGGCGTGATGCACGCGTAGAACGGATTTGGGACGGTACATCAGAGATCCAGCGCCACATTATCAGTCGTGATCTTTTGCGGCCGCTTGGGGCGTAAAGATTAATGCCTCCGGCGGGGATATTTATGGCCCAAAGAAGTCAGGGGACTTGGAAGAATATTAGGGTCCAGCCCCTGCGCCAAACGGCGACAGGGGCCTTCTACGGGCGCGGCCATCGGCGTCCCCGCCTGTACCGCAAATACAGACTAGCCAGTGCTTGGTTAACAAAACATTATGAGCCTTCTTCGGGCTTCAAATATCCCCGCCGGAGGCATTCATCTCTTTTCCATGGTCGTTGACATGAGTTCACTTGCCCGCCTTTTGTCGCCTAAATCTGTTGCTGTCATTGGGGGCGGCGCATGGTGCGCGTCCGTGTTGGAGCAGTTGCGCAAAGCCGCGTTTCAAGGCGCAATTTGGCATGTCCACCCAACCAAGGGAGATGCGACCAGTGTCGCGGATTTGCCTGTTCCACCAGATGCCGCGTTTGTAGGTGTGAACCGCGATGCAACAGTTTCCGTTGTCGAAGCGCTGAGCGCAATTGGGGCCGGCGGAGCGGTCTGTTTTGCCAGTGGTTTCTCAGAAGCTGAACACGAAGACGCCACGGGCGCAGATCGCCAAGCTGCCTTGGTTGCGGCAGCTGGAGAGATGCCAATATTAGGCCCTAATTGCTACGGTTTTATCAACGCGCTCGATGGGGCTTGTGTCTGGCCAGATCAACATGGGCTGCTGCGCCAGGAAAGTGGCGTCGCTGTTTTGACCCAATCCTCAAATATGGGGATCAACATAACAATGGCCGCGCGTGGCTTGCCGATTGCGGCAATGGTCTGCGTTGGCAATCAGGCGCAAACTGGAATGGCTGATATTGCACGCACGCTTTTGGCTGATCCGCGCATCACAGCACTTGGACTTCATATTGAGGGTTTTTCTGACCTGCGCAGTTGGGAAGCCCTGTCCAAAGAGGCGCGCGCGCTCGGCAAACGGATCGTCGCTTTGAAAGTTGGTCGATCAGAGCAGGCACGCGCCGCGACGGTGTCGCATACCGCTTCTGTGGCGGGCGGGGATGCGGGCGCTGCTGCGCTGTTGTGCCGTCTGGGTATCGCACGCGTTTCAAGCCTGCCCGCGTTGCTTGAGACGCTCAAAGTTCTGCATTTTTGCGGGCCGCTTGGGTCTAACCGGATCGCGACAATCAGTTGTTCCGGGGGGGAGGCGAGCCTTTCCGCCGATACCGCCTATGATATGGCGCTGGAGTTTCCACCGCTCAATGACCGTCAGCGGCGCGATTTGCGCGATGCACTGGGGCCCATGGTGGCGTTGGCAAACCCGCTCGATTATCACACCTATATCTGGCGCGATCCCGAGGCGATGACCAAGGCGTTTTCCGCGATGGTCGATCCGAAGCTTGCTATGACGCTTTTGGTTGTGGACTTCCCACGGTCGGATAGATGTGACGCCTCTGACTGGGAGTGTGCGATTGAAGCGGCAATCCGTACGCGTGCGGAAACCGGCGGCAATATCGGGATGGTGGCTACGTTGCCTGAGGCGTTGCCGGAAGATGTGGCAGACAGGTTGGCCGCGTCCGGCGTCGTTCCTTTCTTCGGCTTGACCGAGGCCTTGCAGGCGATCGAGGCTGCGTCGGCGGGTTTCCCCGTAAACGACGACCCGCTGCTGTTGCCGGGGCAGACCCCTACCGACCCGCAGGTGTTGTCAGAAGCGGAGGCCAAAGCAGCGTTGGCGGATTGCGGCCTGGATATTCCCGTTTCGGTACGCTGCCAATCTGCCGCTGGTACATCTACTGCTCAGGTTGCCTATCCCGTTGTCCTGAAGGGGGAGGGCTTTGCCCATAAAACGGAAGCTGGTGCGGTCAAGCTCAGCCTTCATACCCCGGAAGAAGTTCTGACAGCTGCGCAGGCAATGGGCGCGTCGGGATATTTGGTTGAGGAAATGGTGGACGGCGCTGTGGCCGAACTGTTGGTCGGTGTTGTGCGCGACCCGGCCCACGGGTTTGTCCTGACGCTTGGCGCGGGCGGTGTGCTGACGGAACTGATGCAAGATAGCGTTAGCCTTTTGGTGCCAGCGTCCGCCGAAGCAGTGGCTGACGCGCTGAAAGAGCTTAGGATCCACCGGCTGCTTGAGGGCTATCGCGGTAAACCCACTGCGAATATTGCTGCGCTGATAAAGGCAATAATGGCTGTGCAGGACTATACACTGCAAACATCCAATGGTCTGGAAGAGGTAGAGATCAATCCGCTGATCTGTACGCCGGACCGTGCGGTTGCAGCTGACGCCCTGATCCGGCGCAGCTTTTGACAGGCCGAATTGCGGCTAGAATTACGCGCCAAGACGCAACTGAAAAGGAAAAGCCATGACTGATAGCCCCGTCAAAACTGACCGCCAAGGCGGCGTGTTAATCGTCACGCTTGACCGGCCAAAGGCCAACGCAATTGACCTAGTGACCAGTCGCGTCATGGGGGACGTATTCGCCGATTTTCGCGATGATCCTGACCTGCGTGTGGCGATTGTGACCGGTGCGGGAGAGAAGTTCTTTTGCCCCGGTTGGGATTTAAAGGCGGCGGCGGACGGTGATGAAGTTGACGGTGATTACGGCGTTGGCGGCTTTGGTGGTTTGCAAGAACTACGCGATCTGAACAAGCCGGTGATTGCTGCGGTGAACGGAATTTGCTGCGGCGGTGGGCTGGAACTGGCGCTGAGTGCCGACATCATTATGGCGGCGGATCATGCCAGTTTCGCGCTGCCGGAAATCCGGTCCGGTACGGTCGCCGATGCGGCGAGTGTGAAGCTGCCTAAGCGTATCCCGTATCATGTGGCGATGGACATGCTGCTGACGGGTCGTTGGTTTGATGTGGAGGAGGCGATGCGCTGGGGTATCGTCACGCGATCCTGCCCGGGCGATCAGCTTATGGATCAGGCAATGGAACTAGCACGGCTTTTAGAAAGCGGCCCGCCGCTGGTTTATGCCGCGATCAAAGAAATTGTGCGCGATGCAGAAGATGCAAAATTCCAAGACGCCCTGAACCGGATCACACAGCGGCAGTTGCGGTCAGTGGATGTGCTTTACGCGTCGGAGGACCAGTTGGAAGGGGCCAAAGCGTTCGCCGAAGGGCGCGATCCGGTTTGGAAAGGGCGCTAGCGCCGTCGTTTCTGTAAATATTGTGATCTGACGCACATTTTGCCGGTCCGGGGCGCGGTAAGGGTTGGGTGTATTTAACAAACCCCAACCTTTTGGACCCACGGCAATGACCTTCTTCGAAACCGAAAGCTTCTTGAGAGCCGCTGATTTTATCGGCATCATCGGTGTTTTCTTTTATCTGACAAGCTACACGCTCCTCCAGATGGGGCACCTGCGTGGCGGGTCTTTTGCCTATACGATGATGAACCTGGCGGCAGCGAGTTTCGTGCTGATATCGCTGGCATCGCGGTTTAACTTTTCTTCGCTTCTGATCCAGGTTTTCTGGATTTCGGTGAGCCTTTACACTCTGGCAAAGCTGTTTTCCCTGTCGCGGTCTCGGGCGGGTACGGCGCGCGACCGGCGATGGGCGGCGGAATTGCTGCCGCAGATGGATCAGAGTGAGGCGACCGCAATTCTGTCAGTGGCTGATTTTGAGGAAACCCGCGAAGACCTGATGCTGTTGCGCCAGGGCGCGCCGGTAAGGGCATTGTATTTCATCACCGAAGGTCGTGCTTCCATAGAAATCGATGGTCGAAAAGTTCGTGAGGTTATGCCCGGCGAGATTGTAGGCGAGTTTGGGATCTGGGAAGGCGAAGACGCCAGCGCAACTGTTCGCATGATAGAACCGGGCAGCGTTTACCGCTTCGACCGGGCTGAATTCCTGGCCCAAATGCAAGAAGATCATGCGCTGGAAACCAACGTTCACCGCCTGCTTCGACGGCTCGGGGTCGAACGCCTGATGCGTTCGACAGACGCTATCCCTTCGATATCGGGGCAAAAAACACCGGCATAAGACAGATCCGTTCCGGCAATTTCTTCCTGATTGCATGAACGAAAGCGACGAGGCGGCTTGTGGGGCCGCCCCCTTTTGCACGCCGCCCACCCGCCCACCCCGGCGCGCAAAAGGGGGCTTGCATGATTTCCAGAACGTACCTTTCGCGGGTATCGCCTAAGCGTTCGCCTGGAAATTTGCATTTGAGCCGCCGCGGTGGGCTGGCGTTTTTACTTGCCCCGCGCCTGCGCCTTGGGGAAGATGCCGCAACCAGGAGGGATTCATGCCAGATTCACGCGCAGAGATACCTAACGATTGGAATCGGTCCGGTCTGCCGGGTTGGGCCTATTTTTCGAACGAGCTCTATGAGCTGGAACGAGATCTGCTGTTTCGCACCCACTGGCAACTTGTCTGCCACGTGTCCGAAGTGGCGGTGCCCGGTCAGTACGTCAGCCACGATATCGCCGACGAACGGGGATTTGTGATCCGCGGGCTGGACGGCAAATTGCGCGCTTTCCACAACCTGTGCCGCCACCGGGGCAGCCGCGTGGTTGGGGATACGCGCGGCACTTGCAACAAAGTGCTGGTCTGCCCGTTTCATGGCTGGGCATATAACCTGGACGGCTCTTTGCGCGGGATTGCACATCGTGACAGCTTTCCGCCGATGGACCATGAACAGATGGGGTTGAAGCCGCTGGAGATGGAGATCTGGCACGGCTTTGTTTTCATCCGATATCAGCCCGGTCCGCAGCCAGCGGTGGCCGAGATCATGGCCCGGCACGAGGCAGAAATAGCGCCCTATGGCTGCGCTGACATGCAAACCGTTGGGCAAATGAATTGGGCTGAAAAGACCCCGGTGAACTGGAAATCCGTGCGTGATGTGGACAATGAAGGCTATCATGTGCGCCAAGCCCATCCAGGGCTGCACGACCTTTATGGCCAAAACTACCACGACGAGCCGTATGTCAACTTCACGTCTAGGTCGCTGGGTAAGTTCAACCGTGGCCCGTCTCGACTACTTTCTGTACGGGCCTACCGGGAGCTTTTGCCAAAGGCGGAGCATCTGCCAGAAACCCATCAGCAGGCTTGGCTTTATATCGGTCTGTTTCCCAATCTTGTCTTTGGTTTCTACCCTGACAGCGTGATTTGGTATCAGGAAATTCCGCATGGCGCCGGTGCAACGGTCCAGAAAGGCGGGGTTCTGCGTTATGCCGATGAAAGCCGCGAAATGCGGATCGCGCGCTACTTGTCTGGCCGGATTGACCGGGACACCGCGGAAGAAGATCGTATGCTGACTATCTGGGCTTGCGAGGCCACCAAATCATCCGCTTATGAAGGCATCACGCTCAGCGATCTGGAATATGGATTGGCGAGTTTTTATAACCATTTGGAAGTGGTTACGCCCATAGTGCGGCAAGAATCCCAACCGGCGCCTGGCACGATGAAAGCTGCCAATGCCGATTTGTTGGAAGCACGCGTTTGAGTTGGCGCCGATCGGAGGCCGCGCAAGGTCTTTTACTGGTCAGCCCGACCTTCATCTATGCCCTGCTGCTGTTGGCGGCACCTGTGGGCATGGTTGTCGCGCTCAGCTTTTGGACGCAGGATTATCTGACGCTCGACCGTACATTCACACTGGCAAACTATCGCGAAGCCTGGGGTGAAGACATCTATCAGGTGCTGATGTTCCGGTCCCTGAAGCTGAGCATGTTTGTCACCGCCGTGACCGTGCTTTTTGCTTTCCCGGTGGCCTATTACATCAGCTTTTACGTGGAGCCGCGCAAAAAGCCGATGTGGGTTTTCCTGATCACGATCCCGTTCTGGACCAGCTATCTGATGCGGATTTTCCTGTGGAAGGTGATCCTGGGTTACAACGGGGTGATCAACGGGTCACTGCTGCAGCTTGGCGTGATCGAAGTGCCGCTCAACTGGATCCTCTACAATCAGAATGCCGTGGTCCTGACCCTGGCGCATGCTTGGATCCCTTTTGCGATACTGCCGATCTTTGTGGCGTTGGAGAAAATCGATCGATCCTTTTTGGAAGCGGCAGAGGACCTGGGTGAAGGGCCAGTTCGGCGGTTTATGAATGTGACACTGCCACTGGCGATGCCCGGCGTGATTGCTGCGACAATTATCGTCTTCATTCCCACCATTGGGGACTACGTGACCCCGCGACTTGTGGGGGGGCCGAACGGTTTGATGATTTCCAACATGATTGAGTTGCAGTTCAAGAAAGCCAACAACGCGCCTCTTGGCGCGGCTCTTGCATTGTCGGCGATGTTCCTTGTGACAATGGTCGCGCTGATTTTCGTATTCCTCAACCGAAAATACCTGAGGACAAGACAATGAAGCGCGCGCCCCTGATCTACACAGCACTGATCGCGCTTTTCATGCTGTTCCTTTATGCGCCAGCGATCTTGCTGCCTGTGTTTGCGTTTAACTCTTCGGCCACAATTGCCTTCCCGCTGAAGGAGTTTTCCACCGAATGGTTTGTGATGCTTTGGCAGACGGAAACCCTGCATGGGGCCGCCCGCAATAGCCTGATGATCGCTGTCACAACGGCTGTCCTGTCAACTTTGCTGGGCATTCTGGCGGCGCGTGCGTCTGCACGGTATTCCTGGCCGGGACAACGGCCCATGATGGGGTTCATCATGCTGCCGATGGTGCTGCCCGAGATCATCGTTGGCGTGTCCCTGTTGGTGGTGATCCTGCAGCTTGGCTTTGATCTCTCGCTGTGGTCCATCGTACTGGGGCATGTGCTGATGTGTACGCCGTTTTGCATCGCCATTTTGTCGAGCGCGTTTATGAACATGGATCAGTCGCTGGAAGAGGCGTCGTTTGATCTGGGCGAGACGCGGTTTCGGACCTTTTGGAAGGTTACAGTGCCGCTGGTCATGCCGGGTATCATCTCGTCGCTATTAATCAGCTTCACCATCAGCCTTGATGAATTCATCATCGCGTTTTTCCTGGCTGGAACTGAACCAACACTGCCGGTCTACATCTGGGGTCAACTGCGGTTCCCGCAGCGACTGCCATCGCTTATGGCGCTGGGCACGATCCTGTTGGTTCTGTCGCTGGTACTGCTTGGGATCGCTGAATATTTCCGCCGCAAAGGCGCTGCGCGGACGGGGCAAACGGACGCCGGGGGTCTGATATGAGTGAGCCGATGATTACGCTAACCGGCATCGACAAGTTCTATGGGGACTTTCAGGCCCTATACGACGTGAACGCGATTATTGAGGCAGGGGAGTTCTTTTCCCTGCTTGGACCGTCGGGTTGCGGAAAGACGACGCTTTTGCGCACGATTGCCGGATTTGAGGATGTGTCAAAAGGCGACGTGCTGATCGACGGCAACAACATGGCGGGCGTGCCGGCGAACAAACGACCGACCAATATGGTGTTTCAGTCGTACGCAATTTTCCCGCACTTAACCGTGGCAGAAAACGTGGCCTACGGGTTAAAGGCGCGCGGACTGTCGAAAGCCGATATTGGGCCGCAAGTGGACGCCGCTTTGGAGCAGGTCGGGCTGACGGGTTTTGGTGACCGGGCGTCACATGCGCTGTCTGGCGGGCAACGTCAGCGGGTCGCGCTGGCCCGCGCATTGGTGATGAAACCGAAGGTCTTGTTGCTGGATGAACCGCTGTCCGCGCTTGATAAAAAGCTGCGCGAACAGATGCAGTCGGAACTGCGCGCGTTGCAGCGCGAAGTCGGGATCACCTTTGTTTTGGTCACCCACGACCAGGAAGAGGCGCTGACAATGTCGGACCGCATTGCAGTCATGTTCGACGGGCGGATTGCGCAACTGGATGACCCGCAAACGCTCTACCGTCGTCCTGTGAACAGGCAAGTGGCCGACTTCATCGGGATCATGAATTTCCTGGACGTGGACGTGAAAGAGGGAACGGGCCATTCGTTCGAGCTCAACATTGCGGGCCTGGGGCAGGTGGAAATACCGTCTGAACAGGCGCCAGGTGGACGAGGATCCGTTGTGGGGATCCGGCCTGAAATGCTGACCGTTCTGACCGATGGCCAAAGCAGCGAGCGGGAAGCCACGGGAGAGATAAAAGAGCAAAGCTACTTCGGCGACATGACCTACTACGACATAAAGCTGGATGGCGTAGATACCGTCGTCGACATCTCGATGCGAAACTCAGCGGGTATGCCTCAATTGGACGTGGGAGATACAGTCCGCGTGGGGTGGAGCTCTGAAAGCGTGGTTCTGTTGAAGTGAGGCTGATGGTCAGAAGCTACTTCTGCCATTCCATCATCATCAGATAGGGCATTCTTTCGTAGGACTTCAGACGCTCAGCCGGGCCGCTATACGGCGTTGGTTCGTCAAAATGGCGAAGGGTTAGACCCAATTCCAGGAATGTGGTCATGTAGGTAGAAAGCGGCCGGTGCCAATTTTGAATTTTAATCCCGTCCCAAGCGAACCAAGACTTTCCTTCGGTCAGGTATCGGCCAAGGGGGCGCAATTCTTCCCCGGTGTCCCGGCAGTAACGCTTTCCTATAACAGCACTCGACGTAGAATAGCTGGATAGGTTGGCGATCAATAGATGCCCGCCGGGCCGTAAGACTCGCACCATCTCTGCTGCGGCTTTGTCCAGTGCGTCAATGTCGATCAAGGTCAGGTAAGACACAACCAGATCAAATTCATTATCCGGGAACGGCAGGTTTTCGGCAAACCCGTTTCGATAGGTTCCATCGGGATCACGGCTGCGGGCTTCTTCTACCATCGCATCAATCGGGTCGACCCCAACCGTCTTCACCCCAAGTGCGGTGAGCTTTCTGCAAAAACGCCCTTCACCGCAGCCAACGTCAAGCGCCGATTTAGGGTTATTCGCCGCGACCCGCGCCAGCATTGGCCTGTCCAGCACATGCGCACGCGAAAAGTCGCCGTCGTCACCGATGCGCTTTATCCAGGCCGCAGCAGATGTCTGCCATCCATTTTCATCCGGATCTCGCATCTTTTGGGCCCCGCTGCAAAGTCTGCTCCTATAGGCACGCAATCTGGGAAGAACCAGCCCGGACGCGCATTTGCGGAGGGCCGGCTGGGATTTGTGTAGCTGTAAAGGGATTTATGAAGGACAGATCAAACGCGCGATGTGTCATGGGATGTGCGCCGCAACCACATAAAGGCCGCGACGCACTTTTTTGCTTACAGATCCAGGCTCATTTCCTGACCAGGCACATGGCGTAGCCACCAGTCCTGTGGTGAAACTGGGCCACCGTCATTGCTGATGACCGACAGGGCCGGGCAACTTCCGCTTTCGCCAGAGATCGTCACCAAATCACCGTCGAAGGACTTGAAAGTTGTTTCCATCGCCTCGCCATAACTGGGCGCCTGTTCCATCAGTATTCCGATGGCTACGCGTTCTCCCATTCGCAGACTGTCGTAGTAGTCGGAGTAGTAGTGCACGCCCGCCATGTTGCGCCCGATAGAGATATTGGCCGCCAGTTTGTCCAACTCACCTTGGATCGTGAGCGTGTCCTTGAACTTCTTCGACTTCTGCAAACCGGCACCGGTTGCATCAGCTTCATAGATGATCGCATTGCCATCGGAGTCGCGCAAATCGCGCTCTTTTGTAGAATCGCAATTCTCGTACATCTCGAAGAAAGCTTTCAGCATCGTCACGCAACCGCCTGCAACCGTGGCATGGCCAGCACCGTATGCGGGGTGCATCGGTGACCCTTCCGGAAAGGCCATTGGCAACAGCAAGTTACATTTTTCGAAGGTTTCTGCGTCGATACCGTCCGGTAAACACGCTTCGCCCTCACAATGCAGATTGCGCATATCACCCATTTTGTTCTGATCGGCGTTGTGAGCACGAATGGCCTCCAACAACGGCTCTGGCAGTTCTTTTAGGTTCTTTTCGAAAGCTTTTCCCGAGCAGCCGAGCCTTTCTGCGTCCATACATGCCAGGCTGAAACGTCCGCCCATCACTTCAGGTCGCGCTCGGCGATGATAGTTGAACTTTTGCCTACGCACGGCCTTCAAACAGCGCGTGGCCACTTCGCATACTAGACTCAAAATGTGGGGTCCGCCAAAGGTCGCAAAGGCATCTCGCCGACCAGACGGGCTCGGCTCGGGGAAACCTTTGGAGGCAGGAACCCCCATTCCAAGCATGATTAGGCAAGCATTCAGATATGCCTCATAAAGCGCATCGAAATGCACATAAGTCGCCAGATCACGCGGCGTAGTGATAAAGCGACGCTTCTCTTCGAACGCGTCGGCGCCCTTGAAGTTGGCGCCGTTTTGCACGTCGAGCCAGGAACACCAGTCGGTCATATAGTCCAGGCAGTTTTTGTGCGTCAGTGTACGCTGGTCGATGGATACCGAACCGTAAGGAATGTATCCATCTTGCAGATCCCATTTGGCATCAGTGCCCGGACAGCTTGATTTGCCACCGCCGTCGCCAGCCAAAGACCCGGCGCCGATTAGCATGAACTGCGAGATATAGGGTCCTACTTGCGCCCCTTTGGTGGACCCACGAAACGCGTTGACCGGCGTCAGTTTTTCCCCTGCTTTCAATGTGCGCGCGCGCCGACGATTGCGTTCGAATGCGTTAAGTCCGCTGTCATCAACATTGTGTGGGGTCGAAGAAATAACATCTTTGCCAGAAAAATAGGGCATGCCATTTATCAGATCGACTATTTCGCCTGCGTTAAGCTTGGCCGCGCCCGCATCCTTTTCTGATGTGCAGAGCTTTTCTCCACCACCTTCGCAAATTGTTGAAAATGGCACGTCACGCAACAGCGCCAGCGCGTAAACTTCAGCCATTTCCGCAGCCAGCTCTGATGAGCCGACCCGCGGTGCGGGTGCCATGCCCACGGAGCCGGCATCCGGCCCTTGCATTTCATATACATGTCCGGCACGCGGGCTTTCCCAACCGCGCCATTTTGTCGGATCGCTATCAGCTTTCTTGAGCCCGCAATTGTAACTTTCACCGGATTCTTTCATCACGTCTTCGGCGGAGATGACGTGTTTTTCAAAAAGTGCGGGGTCGGGGGCGTTAATGGCCTCCACAAAATGGTGATAATGGGCAGCCGTCTCCAAAAGACCGTTTTTGCTGTGTTTCAGACCTTTCGTAAAATTGGCAGGATATAGCTCGTTATGATCTGCCTCTTCGCCGTTGGCACGTGTCATGGCTTGTGGGTGCAGCCTGGATATTTCTGTTGCAAGGTCGCGATACGACTTGGCGTGTTGTGCCCTTTCAGATCCGTAAGGCACAGGTTCAGAAAATGGTAGTTTCATATGAGTTCCTCCAATTAACTCTTTTAAATTTGCCCCGCATAAATTCCGAAGCGTGCGTTCGGGAAATGGAAATTTCCCAAAAATAAAAAATGAAATCTCGGTCACCGTACCGCCTGAAATTTAAATGCGCTACCTTAGATTGTGTCATGCGCGATATTGCGCCGACCTAAAGGCCGCCAACAAGCACCGAGAGCCGCTGCAAACTGGCGACATTCAAGGGCTTAGGTGCAAATTGACGGATTAGCGCACTGCAATTTGTAAAGGTATTCGGGCGCGCTTTCGCTGCAGTTCCAGGTGCCCAAGTCCGGTCCACCCCACAAGAGTGGTTTCAATCCCATCCGCCCGCAGCGCTTTTTTGAACGCATCTTCTACGCGGCGGCGTTCTTTTTGCGGCATGGGGGCCATGTCGATTACGATTTGTCCGCCGAGGCCGCGCAATCGCATGTGCCGGGGCAAGTCCTGCGCCACGGCCAGGTTGGCCTTCAAGCCTGCCGCAAAAGACGTATCGCCGCCGGTGTTCACGTCCACCGCAACAAACGCAGTTGTCGGTTCAATCACCATCGACGCGCCACCGGGTAAGGTCGCATAGGGTGCCAGCAATCCGTCTAACACTTCATCGAAACCCAGCGTTTCCAGACAGCCTGGTTCACGTATCACTTCATCGGGATCAGGCCAATCGCGCCAAGCGGTCATTTCTGCTGACGGCGCATCCACCAGCAATTCCGGTGCGCCATTGCTGTCTGCCAACACCGCCTCTGCAAGTTCGCGCATTTGCGCGATGTCGGAGGCGACGTCGTCTGCATTTGCGCCCTCCGCCTCTGACCGCACAATCAGGCCCAGGGTGTCATCGGCCCCGTCCATGCCTTCCAACGCCAGCACAGTCAGCCGGTCGCGTTCGTCTTCATCCCTGATCTTGCGCGCCACATTTCGTCCGGGGGCGCCGGGTGTTACAATGGCGTATCGCCCTTTGAACATCAGTTTCGGAGTGACCGGTGCTGCCTTGTCGCCGTCCGCATAGGACGCCACTTGCACCAGCATGATCTCACCTGGGCCAACGCCCTTGGCCTGCCGCAAATATCCGCGCTGTCCATTGCCGAGGTCGAGTGTCAGCCCACCCTGTCCTTTCAGCGGGCGCAAACTCTTGGCCCGGTAAATCGCCCCGGGCTGGGGAATGTCGCTATCGGTATCCACCAGAAAATCAGCCACCTTGCCGTCTTCCACCAGTACCGCACAAGGATGCCCGCGCCATGTGTCGATCAGGACAATGCGGCCACGTCTCATAACACACCCGCAGATTGCAAAAGGCCGGAGGTTTCTGCCAAAGGCAGGCCGACTACGTTGGAATAGCTGCCGTTGATGGATGGGATAAACGCTGCGGCCCGGCCTTGGATGGCATAACCGCCTGCTTTGCTCTGCCATTCGCCCGACGCCAAATAGGCGCAGATCTCAGCCTCAGATAACCGCTTGAAGCGAACTTTTGTCGCAACATCTTTCACGGTCACCCGACCTGCTGATCTAAGCGCTATGCCTGTGATAACGGTGTGCCGCCGCCCGGACAGAAGTGTCAAAAAAGCGCGCGCCTGTTCCGCATCCGTCGGCTTGCCCATAATACGCCGCCCTGCCGCAACAACTGTATCAGCGGTCAGCGCAACTTCACCTCTCGAAAGTGTCAGGGCTTGCGCCTTTTCTTCCGCCAACCGGCGAGCATAAGCGCGAGGATGTTCTGCCTGTAGCGGGGATTCGTCGATGTCGGCTGGCCGCACAGCAAAGGGTGTTATGCCGATCTGGGCCAACAGCTCCAGCCGACGTGGGCTGGCAGAGCCCAAGACAAGTCTCACTTGTAGCGGTAGTTGATCCGGCCCTTGGACAGGTCGTATGGCGTCATTTCCACCTGGACCTTGTCACCGGCAAGCACGCGGATGCGGTTTTTGCGCATCTTGCCCGCCGTGTGGGCGATAATCTCATGGCCGTTCTCAAGCTCCACCCGAAAGGTCGCATTCGGCAAAAGCTCGGTCACGACGCCATCGAATTCGAGAAGTTCTTCTTTAGCCATGTCGTCTCCGTGTAACGCGGGGCCTGATGCGCCCGCATGCACGGCGGATATGCGGGCCATCGGCCTAAAGATCAAGGACAAAAGCCTGCTGCAACCCATAGTTGCGGTTGTCTGATGCCGCATCGCGAGGCTGGACCGGTTGCCCGGCTTGGCATACGCTTCGCGCAGCTGTCGGATGTCAGATGGAAAGAATCGCTGTTGGTAGACATTCGGCCAAGCAAAAATCAGGGAGACACTATGAAAACATTCACCAAACTTTTGTCCGGCGCGGCCCTTGCTGTTGTTATGGCTGCCCCGACAATGGCTGCAGACGAAGGACTGATCGTCTTCGATTGGTCCGGCTACGAAGATCCTGGCTTTTTCCAAGCCTATATCGACAAACACGGAGATGCACCCACATACGCGTTTTTCGGCGAAGAGGAAGAAGCCTTCCAAAAGCTGCGATCCGGATTTCGCGCGGATGTATCCCATCCCTGCTCGCAATCTGTAAGCAAATGGCTGGAAGCCGACCTGATCGAACCCATCGATACAGCGCGTATCGATCGTTGGGATGAGCTGGACAAAGCCATGGTTGAAGCGTTCAACTTCGACGGCAAATATTACATGCTACCCGCCGACTGGGGCTCCACTGCGCTAACCTATCGCACTGACGAGGTGCCGGAAGAAGATCGCGGCTCGCTCGCAATTTTCAAGAACCCAAAATATGCGGGCCGGATTTCGCTGCCAGACAATGTGGATGACGTCTATGCCTTGGCGTATCTGGCAACCGGAGTGACCGACTGGACCAAAGCGACAGAAGAAGATTTCGCCAAAGCCAACGCTTGGCTGCGTGAAGTGCACCCATTGGTGCGGACTTACTGGGTCGACGGTGCAGAACTGGGCCAGCTGATGACCTCAGGTGAGGTTATTGTGTCTTGGGCTTGGAATGAGACCCCAACAACCCTGCAGGCTGAAGAAGTACCAGTGGAGGCGAACCGGGCGACTGCAGAAGGATCGTCTACGTGGTTCTGCGGCTACGTTAACCTGAAAAACGGACCGGGCGACGAAGACAAGATGTATGACTTCTTGAATGCCTGGGCAGAACCTGGTTCCGCAGACTACATTGTCAATGAGTGGGGATACGGCCATGGCAACGCAACCGCCATGGCAGCGATGGGCGCAGAAACCGTCGATGGTGCTGGTCTTGGCGCGGTAGACGTGCCGCTTTTGCATCAGGCACCTATGAACCAGCAACTGCGTGAAAAGATGATCGCAGAGTTTGAAAAAATCAAAGCTGGCTTCTGATCTGACGCAAAACAACAAAAGGGCGCCTCAGTTGGGGCGCTCTTTTTCATGCGGGAACGATCGGATGAGGCGTGCGCCTCCGGCGGGGATATTTCAGGCCCATAGAAGATTGCCCCATAAATACTCCGGTTCTGTCTTCTTCGGGCACGAAGTATCCCGGGGTGAGGCGAAGCCGAGGGGCAGAGCCCCTAGATCGGAGCGAAGCGACTAGTAGGAATGCGAAGCTCGTTTTGACTAGCGAGTGGGTTGCGGGACCTCGCCGCGATAGTCGTAGAATCCGCGCCCTGTCTTTCGGCCAAGCCATCCGGCTTCAACATACTTCACCAACAGTGGGCAGGGACGGTATTTTGTATCCGCCAGTCCGTCGTGCAACACGTTCATGATCGCTAAGCACGTGTCGAGCCCGATAAAGTCCGCCAATTCCAGTGGCCCCATGGGGTGGTTCGCGCCGAGCTTAAGGGAAGTGTCAATCGACTGCACATTCCCGACGCCTTCATAAAGCGTATAGATCGCCTCATTGATCATCGGCATCAGGATACGGTTCACGATAAAGGCCGGGAAGTCTTCTGCGGTCGAAGATGTCTTGCCAATTCGGTCCACCACACGCGCAACTGACCTAAAGGTTTCTTCGTCGGTCGCGATGCCGCGGATCAGCTCCACCAACTGCATGATGGGCACCGGATTCATGAAGTGCAGGCCCATAAAACGTTCGGGGCGATCCGTGCGACTGGCCAGGCGCGTGATAGAGATGGACGATGTGTTCGACGTCAGGATTGTGTCATCGTTCACATGGGGCAGGATATCTTCAAAGATAGCCTGCTTTATCCGCTCTTTTTCCGTCGCGGCCTCGATCACCAGATCAACCGCGCCGCTGTCAGCCAAGCTGTTGACAGGCATAATGTTCTTCAACGCGCGGGCCTGATCACTTTCGGTGATCTTGCCGCGTGCGACTGCGCGGCCAAGGTTGGTCTCAATTATTCCAACGGCTTTGCTTAGCGCATCGACGTCAATGTCAAAAAGCCGCACGTCAAAATCGGCGAGCGCGAACACATGGGCGATGCCGCTGCCCATTTGACCCGCGCCGATCACCGATACCGTCTGTATGTCTTTGGTCATGGCATAGGGGTATTAGAACCTGGGCGCCCGCGCAACCTAGCCAAAGCTTGCGCCGCCAGGGGCATCATGGATCGGGATCAACCGGCTGTCTGCGACGGCGGCCTGCCGGTGGAACACGATGGCCTGATATTGCGGGTCGGTCACCATCTCCAGGAACGCGCCAAGCGTTGGATAACGCGCGATGAAGGCGATGTGCCACAACTCCTCCATCGGGCCGATGAGCGCTGCATTAGGTACACCGCGCCAGACGATCTTTCCACCTACACGCTGAAAAATGGGGCTGCTTTTTGCCCCGTAGGTTTCATACGCTTCCGCCCCGGTTGCCGCGCGGCCATCAGCGTAGCTGGCTTGAGGCTTTAACTGCACGAGGTTGAGCATGTTGATGGGCTGTTGCCGGTCCATGGATTTGAAAGCGGCAAATTGCTCGTTCGTCGGGTCAACGTGCATGGGCGAGGTCCTCTTGATTGTTGGGTCAAAGGGTTCCCCGCCCGGACGCGGGCGTCAAGCGATAACGCAGCGGCGTTTATGCACCCTGTGCGCCTAGACGTCGAATGTCTGAGAGCCATTGCACCACGCGCCCGTCTGACGGGTGACTTGCGCCGGAAAAGTAGGTTACCTTTGACGGCTTTATGCCAACAAATCCAAGGATCTGACGGCGCACCTGAAACAACAGCGCGTTGCGGTATATGAGCCAGAAGATCCAACCGGGCGTGTCTGATGTCATGATCACCCGTGCAGTTCGCCCTTGCAGCATCGGCTTTGGCATCTTTCCGGGTTTGACGCGGGTGTCAAAAGCTCTGCCGGGCAAGAAGGCGCGATCAAACAGCCCCTTCAATTTTGCCGGCAAACCACCCCACCACATAGGTGTGGACAGCACCACATGTTCGCTCCATTCGAAATTTTTCATGACCTCGTCCAGTTCCGGCTCAAGCGGTTTTTGGTTTTTGTAGCCGCCAAAGCCGTAGTCCGGGTCGAACTCTAGATCATGAATATTGGTGACGCGA
>JBCCET010000073.1:0-19926 GCA_039030095.1 Pseudomonadota bacterium
CGCCATTGCAGAGGCATTGGCAGAGGCACACCCCGACAAACCCATGTGGCCTGCGGACCCAACCTTGCGCGCCAAGGCGCGGTCGATGACGGCAGAGATGCATTCAGGTTATGGCGCCCTGCGCGCGGCCTGTCCCATGAACCTCGCGCACAGTTGGGTTGGGTTTGAACCTTCCGACGATGTGTTGGCCGATTGCGCGCGCATTGAAACGCTTTGGGCTGATGCGCTGGCCGTATCCGGCGGGCCGTGGCTGTGCGGTGATTATTCAATCGTCGATGCGTTTTTTGCCCCGGTTGCAGCGCGTTTTGCCACCTATCGCTTGCCGCGATCGGACCTGTCCGACGCCTACATCACGACCCATTTGGCTGACGGTGACTTCCGCCGCTGGCGCGCCATGGGCCGGGCCCAGAACCATCATCAGCCGTTCTATGACTTTGATCTGGAAAAAGACATATGGCCCGGACCGGATCTGATATCGGCCCGCGCTGTGGATGCCGGACCATCAGAAAACGCAAACTGCCCGTATTCCGGCAAACCGGTCACGGACTTTCTGGAACTGGACGGTCGCATCTATGGGTTCTGCAATCCGTTCTGCCGGGACAAAACCGTGGCGGACCCGGCGGCCTGGCCTGCGTTTATGGACCTGCTGCCGTAAGATTTACCATTCAGTAACCAAACCGCCCTACCCGTTAACTAAGTTTAACTACGGGTGAGTCGAAGCGCATGGTCACGCGCGCCTACACGGTGTCTTTTGTCGGGGTTGAGGCCCAGTTGGTGGAGGTGCAATGCGCCTTTTCACCGGGGATGCCATCGTTTCAGATCGTCGGCCTGCCCGACAAAGCCGTGTCAGAGGCAAAGGAAAGGGTCCGCGCCGCGCTGAACGCCATGGCCTTGGCCCTGCCGAACAAGCGTGTGACGGTAAACCTGTCGCCCGCCAACCTGCCCAAGGTCGGCTCTCACTTTGATCTGCCTATCGCGCTGTCCGTGCTCGCCGCTTTGGGAGTGATCCCGCCCGAAGACGTGGAAGGCACGGTGTCTTTGGGGGAATTGTCTTTGGACGGAACACTGGTGCCTGTGGTCGGTGCCCTGCCTGCGGCCCTGGCCGCTGCCGAAAATGATCTGGCGCTTTTGTGTCCCAACGATTGCGGGGCGGAGGCGGCGTGGGTTGGTCTGACCCAAGTTATCGCGCCAAAGTCGCTGACCGCCTGCCTGAACCATTTCAACGGAAAACAGGTCCTCGCACCGGCTGAACCGGGCGAGGTGACAACGGACGCCCAACATCGCGATTTGCGCGACGTGAAAGGTCAGGAAAAGGCCAAACGCGCGCTGGAAATTGCCGCCGCAGGTCGTCACCACCTGCTTTTTGTCGGCTCCCCCGGGTCCGGGAAATCGATGATGGCGTCCCGCATACCGGGCCTTCTACCGGAACTGACGGCGGAAGAGGCGCTGGAGACGTCGATGATCCATTCCATCGCCGGGCTTTTGTCCTCGGGTGGCATTTCCCGCACGCGCCCCTTTCGCGACCCGCATCACACAGCGTCCATGGCGGCCTTGGTGGGCGGCGGGCAGGGGGCCAAACCGGGGGAGATCTCGCTGGCCCACAACGGCGTTTTATTCATGGATGAGCTGCCGGAGTTTAATCGCCAAGTGTTGGAAACCCTGCGCCAACCGCTGGAGACCGGGCAAGTCATGGTCGCACGCGCAAACGCGCACATAACCTATCCGTGTCTGTTCATGCTCGTGGCCGCCGCCAATCCGTGCCGCTGCGGTTATATGGCGGCACCGGGTGCGACTGCGGAAAAGACCTGCGGCTGCGGCGACACCTACCTCAGCCGTATATCCGGGCCGCTGATGGACCGCTTCGACATTCGCGTGGACGTGCCGCCGGTGTCTGTAGACGATCTGCACATGCCGAAAGAGGGCGAACATTCCACCGCAATTGCAAACCGCGTCGCGGATGCGCGACAGGTTCAGGCCACGCGGTTTAACGGCAGCGGCATGCGCCAAAATGCCGACGCCGAAGGCAACGCGCTGGAGGAGATCGCCACGCCGGACAGCGAAGGGATGGACATGCTGAAAAAGGCCGCCGAACGGTTTGGGATGACCGCGCGCGGCTATCATCGGGTCTTGAAAGTAGCCCGCACGATTGCCGATCTGGACCGTTCAGACCCGGTGCGCGCACCACACGTGGCGGAGGCGATCAGTTATCGGCTGTCGGTTGCTGCGCCTGGATGAAATCTGCGATGTGGCGCAGGGCCTCATCCGCCTCTGGCACGTAACCGCGCATCAGGTGGAATACATGAAAGCTGGTCGCCCAGCGCTTTAGCTGCGGCGCATGGCCCAGTGCCTTGAGCTTGTCGATCATACGCAAACTGTCGTCGCGCAGAATTTCATCATCGCTCACATGAAACAGGAGCGGCGGCAGGCGAGGAAAATCCGCCCAGAGCGGCGACGCACGCGGGTCATCACGCGGGTCATCGCCCATGTAGAATGTGTTCAGATCATCAAGTCGATCAGCCACCAAAAACGCATCAGAGGCCGCGTTTTGGCGCAAGCTCTCGGACTGGCCGGTTAAATCCAGTACCGGGCTGATGGCCACGGCGGACGCCGGCATTGGCTGGTTGGTGGTGTTCAGATGCGCCAAAAGCCCCATCATTAGACACCCGCCTGCACTGTCCCCCATCACGGTGATCTGGCCGGGGTCACGTCCGCTGGCGATCAGACCCTCGTAAGCTGCAATGACATCGGTGAGCCCTGCAGGAAACCGGTGGACCGGCGCCAACCGATACCGCGGCATTACGGCCTCACACCCCAGCAGCCGGCAAACTTTGGCGACCATGTGAAAATGCGTCTCCGGGCTGCCAAGGATGAACGCCCCGCCGTGGACATAAAACAGGATTTTAGGCGAAGTAATCGGCCCGGATGACACCCAAAGCACCGGCACACCGCCCATGTCGCCTTTTCGGCGCACCGTGTGGGGCGGCGCACGGTGGCTGTGACGGGCCTGGTCCTCAAACCTCTGCCGAACCTCGATTGGATCATCGGCACGCCGCAGTCGAGGCTTAACGAATGCCCGTGCTAGTGCCGACAACAGCCGAAGCCGGGCAGATGTCATGCCCGTTTTGCCTCAATCGCCTGCCAGATCTTTTCAGCGACGTTAATGCCGTCAAAGCGTTCCAGTTCCTGAATGCCCGTGGGTGAGGTTACGTTTATCTCGGTCAACCAGCCTCCGATCACGTCGATGCCAACAAAAATCTGACCCTTTTCGCGCAAGAGGAGTCCAATGCGGGCGCAAATCTCCCGCTCGCGGTCGGTCAAATCGACCTTTTCCGGCCGACCGCCCACATGCATGTTCGATCTGGTCTCCCCCTTTGCAGGTACGCGGTTGATGCCGCCGACGGGTTCGCCGTCTATCAGGATGACCCGCTTGTCGCCTGCGCTGACATCGGGCAGGAACTTTTGCGCGATCAGCGGTTCCCGGTTAATGCCGGTGAACAACTCGTGCAACGAGGCAAAGTTGCGGTCCTGGGCGTCCAGCCGGAACACGCCCGCCCCGCCGTTGCCGTAAAGAGGCTTCAGAATGATGTCTTTGTGCTTTTCCTTGAAGGCTTTCAGCGTATCGAGATCGCGCGCAATGGTTGTCGGTGGTGTCAGATCCTGAAACCGCAGCACCAGAAGCTTTTCAGGATAGTTGCGAACCCAGGTTGGATCATTCACGACGAGGGTTCCGGGATGGATCAGGTCCAGGATGTGGGTCGTGGTGATGTAGCCCATATCAAACGGCGGATCCTGGCGCAGCCAGACAACGTCCATATCAGCCAGATCAATTTCAGCCGGCGCGTCAAGCGTTACGTGATTGCCAACCTCGCGCCGCACCTGCATCGCCTGAGCTTGCGCCGTCACCCGGCCCTCCTGAAAGGCCAGTTTGTCGGGGGTATAGAACCAAAGATCATGGCCACGGGCCTGCGCCTCTTCCGCGATACGGAAGCTGCTGTCGGCATTGATGTCGACGCCGGTGATCGGATCCATTTGAAACGCAACTTTCACGGCAAAACTCCTTCAGGCCAGCCCTGATATGGCAGGGTGCCCCCTAAATGCCGTGTTGCCAGCCGTGTTGCAATTGCTGGATTTGTGATTGGTCCTGGTCAGTCGAAATAGATCGCACCGGGCAGTACCTTGAGCCGTCCTTGGGCATCAATCAGAGCCGCATCAAAGCGGCAATCCACATCCATGGTTTTGGCCTTGTCGGCGATGTAATGAAGTGCTGCGTCATGGATACGCTTTTGCTGGCGCGGTGTGATCATCTGACATGCAGAGGCGTGTGTCCTGCTGCTTTTCACTTCTACGAAGTAGAGTTTATCGCCGTGCCGCGCGACCACGTCAATTTCGCCATCCGGTGTCTTATAGCGGGTGTCTATCACATCAAAACCGCTGCGACGGTAGGCGTCAGCCACTTGATTTTCAGCCATGATACCTTTGTGGTAATTGGTTTTTCCACGTTGGCGGCGCGCGTTCATAAGGCAAATCCTGATTTACGCTGGAAGGATCGACGAAAAATACAAAAGAAACCTTAATCCTTCACCAGTTTAAGCGCGTTTTGGTAAACGTCCCGCCTTGGTAAGCCGGTTACCTGTGCCACCTCTGCCACCGCGTCTTTGACGCTGAGACGCGCCAATGCGGCGCTTAACAAGCTGTCCACATCAGTCGCATCGCTGGATTTCGGCTCTGTGCCCAAGACAACAACAATTTCGCCCTTCAAGGCGGATCTTGCCGCGATTTCATCACGGACCTCACGCAACCCGCCGCGAAGTGTTTCTTCGAACTTCTTTGTCAGCTCGCGGCAAATCGCAATCGGCCGATCCGGGGCTGCTAATTCAAGCAAGGCATCCAGCGTGGCCAGTAATCTGCGCGGGGATTCGTAAAGCACCGTCGTCTGCGCCGATTGCGCGATATCTGACAGCCATGACTTCCGCGCGGCCCCTTTTGCGGGCGGAAAGCCTGCAAATAGGAACCGGTCCGTGGGAAGCCCGGAGACACAAAGTGCCGCCAACATCGCAGAAGCACCGGGTGCACTGCGGACCGGGTGACCTTTTTCCAACGCGGCCCGGACCAATTCGTATCCTGGATCAGATAGCAGAGGTGTTCCGGCCTCGGACACGCAAGCGACTGAACCGCCGTTGTCCAGTGTCTCCACCAAACTGTCCACGGCGCGCTTGCTACTGTGGTCGTGATACGCCACCAGCCGGCGTTGGCCGAGTGAAACACCGTGAATATCCAACAACTTACGCAGCGTTCTTGTATCTTCTGCGGCGATCACGTCAGCCACGGTTAACACATCGAGCGCGCGCAATGTCACGTCCCGCGCAGCCCCGATTGGCGTGGATACGAGATAGAGCGCGGGTTCCAGCGGGGGCGCGGTCATTTGCGCAATTCTCGTCTCATGGGGCTTGCCCGTTGATTTCCAATGGTTCAAAGCCTAGCTTTTCGCATGAAGGCTGGGTGTTGACCAGATGATGAGGGGAAGGCGTATGCCACTGAGCACGACAATCGCAAAATATTTGCGCTGGGCAGCAGCCACAGCGGGTCTGGTGGCTTTAACCGGCTGTATCCAAATTGGTGGGACCCAAGGACCCAAGGTCGACGCATCTCAACCCGTTGTGGTCGGGCTGCTGGTGCCGCAAGGGTCAGGTCAACCGGATCAAGAGGCGCTGGCAAACGCTTTGATCGCTGCGGCAAAGCTTGCGATTGCCGAAACACCCGGCGCGAAGATCGACCTTCGGGTTTACCCAACGGCTGGCAACCCGAACAAGGCCACGGCTGCTGCACAGCAAGCGGCGTCTGAGGGTGCAAAGATCCTTGTGGGGCCGCTTTTTGCCTCTGCTGCCAACGCGGCAGGCACTACGGTGGCGGGCCAGGGCATCAACGTTCTTAGTTTCTCCAACAACCCCGACATCGCAGGGGGCAACGTCTTTATCCTTGGCGACACTTTCGCCAATACGGCTGACCGGCTGGTCGGTTACGCGGCTGCCCAAGGCAAGCGCACGGTTGTTGGACTGGTGCGCTCTGACGCTGCTGGTGATGTGGCACGCACGGCAATCGAAACCGCGTCCAAGGCAAACGGGGTGCAGTTTGTGGGCGTGTCGCGCTATCAGCTGACCACCGACAGTGCCGTTGCTGCGGTAACAACCACGAAACGGCTGATCGAACAAACCGGCGCATCGGCCCTGATTATGGATGCGGATGCGGCTGGTGCCCTTCCCGTCTTTGCACAGTTGCTGCCTGAAAATGGCGTGTCGTCCGTGACCACACAGTTTATCGGTTTGGCGCGTTGGGACCGCACGTCAGAACAAGTGCGCGCGCTGGCGGGCGTTCAGGGCAGCCTCTTTGCAATGCCGGACACCAATGCCACGGCTGCGTTCAACCAGCGTTTCAACGCCGCTTACGGCGCATCGCCGCATATTCTGGCTGGTAAAGCCTATGACGCGATGAAGGCAGTGGCGACATTGCTAAGCTCTGGCTCTGCCGATGCTTTGACCAAGGCAAAACTGACGCGTGCCGCTGGATTTAACGGGGCGAACGGTGTATTCCGCCTGCGACCTAACGGAACAAACCAGCGCGCCTTGGCGGTTGCGACGTTCAGGGACGGTCAGATCACCGTCCTGGACCCAGCACCGCGAGGCTTTGGTGGCGCCGGCTTCTAAGCTAACGAAAAACGACCCGGATCAATCCGCAAAGATCGAGCTTTTGCTCGACCCGAAGGCGTTGTTTGACGCGGATCGCCTTCGGCAAGAGATCTCGGAACAGGTCGCGCAGACATCGGATGCGGCGAAAAAGCGCAAGATCATCGGCCAGACAATTGCGGCAGAAAACACCGCTGCGCGCGAAAAGCTCGTCACGGCCCACCGCGCGGCACCTTTTGCCACCCAACTGGCAATCCGGTCATGGACGTGGCTGGCCGATCAGGTGGTCGGGCTGACACATGCATCCGTGGTGGAACACATTCATCGGCTTTCTACTCCGACAGAAGCGGAACGTTTGTCGGTGGTCGCGGTCGGTGGCTATGGGCGTGCGGAAATGGCGCCATTCTCGGACGTAGATCTGTTGTTTCTGGCGCCCTACAAGCTGACCCCCTGGGCCGAAAGCGTGGTCGAGTCTATGCTCTATATCCTGTGGGATCTGAAGTTGAAGGTTGGCCATTCCACCCGGTCCGTGGACGAATGCATCCGCATGGGGCGCGAGGATCTGACGATCCGCACTGCGCTTTTGGAATCGCGATACCTTTGCGGCGATCAAGAGTTGGCGGAAGATCTGGATACCCAACTTTGGAAGTCACTGTTCAAATCCACCGGGCCGGAGTTTGTGGCCCAAAAACTGGAAGAGCGCGAAGCGCGCCATATGAAACAGGGCCAGACCAGATTTCTGCTGGAACCGAACGTGAAAGAGGGCAAAGGCGGGTTGCGCGACTTACAAACCCTGTTTTGGATCACAAAATACCTGTCTGGGGCTAAATCGGCATCCGAGATGATCAAACTCGGGTACTTCACCAAGATCGAATACCAACGTTTCGCAGAGGCGGAGAACTTTCTTTGGACGGTCCGGTGCCACATGCACATGGTCGCCGGTCGCGCGTCCGAACTTTTGACTTTCGACACCCAAGTGGCGGTAGCAGAGGCACTGGGATACGAGGATCAAAACGGTCTGCGCGGGGTGGAAGCTTTCATGCAGGACTACTTTACCCACGCCACCCATGTGGGTGATCTGACACGGCATTTCCTGACCGCGCTCGAATCCCAGCATGTCAAACAAGGGCCAAGCTTTGGCAAACGTCTGCTGAAGGCGATCCCTTGGATGAACACGGATGTGAAGGCGCCGGACGGGTACAAGATCATCCATGGGCGTCTGGCGGTGCAAAATGACAAAGAGTTCCTGTCTGACCCGCTCAACCTGCTGCGCATCTTTGAAGAAGGCCTGCGGTCGGACATTCTGATCCATCCTGATGCGATGCGTCTGGTTGTGACGAACCTTGAGTTGATCGACGACGCCTTGCGCGCTGACCGCCAAGCGCAGGATCTGTTCCTGTCCTTACTGCTGGACTACGGCAACCCGGAACGGGCGCTTCGCCGCATGAATGAGCTGGGCGTGCTGGGCGCCTTCCTGCCGGAATGGCAGCGTATTCGGGCGCTGATGCAGTTCAATATGTACCACCACTTCACGGTGGATGAACACACGATCCAGTGCATCTCTAACTTGGCGCGGATCGAAAAGGGGCAACTGAAAGAAAGCCTGCCCGTCGCGTCGCGTATTCTGGAGGACGGGGTAGATCGCCGCGTGCTTTATGCCGCGTTGCTGTTGCATGATATTGGCAAAGGATTGCCGGAGGATCACTCCATCGCCGGGGCACGACTTGCCGAAGGGATCGCCCCGATGTTGGGTCTGACGGAGGCAGAGACGGAGACCGTGGTTTGGCTGGTCCGGCATCACCTGCTGATGTCGGACGTGGCACAAAAACGCGACTTGTCCGACCCAAAAACCGTTCGCGAGTTTGCCGATGTGGTGCGCACAACCCAGCGCCTCAACCTGTTGACGGTGCTGACGGTCTGCGACATTCGCGGGGTGGGGCCGGGCACATGGAACAACTGGAAGGCCCAGCTGTTGCGGACGCTGCACAAACTGACCCGGATCGCCTTGCAAGAAGGCCTCGACAAGCTGGGTGAGTTGCAATCAGCGGCAGAGGCACAGGCCGCATTGGCCGCTGGTCTGCCAAAATGGGATGCGGAGGCGATGCAGGCGGAGCATGACCGCCACTATCCGGCCTATTGGCAGGGGCTGAACACGTCGACGCACAAGGTTTTTGCCAAACTCATGAAGGCGGCTTCGGTGTCTGAAATCGGTGTGGACATCAAGCTGGATCCTGACAGGGATGCAACGCGGGCTTGTTTTGTGATGCAGGACCACCCTGGCATTTTTTCGCGACTTGCGGGTGCCTTGGCGCTGGTAGGCGCAAACGTGGTGGATGCACGATCTTATACATCAAAAGACGGCTTTGCGACGTCGGTCTTTTGGGTCCAGGACGCGGATGGCGCGGCCTATGAAAAGTCCCGCCTGACGCGCCTGCGCACGATGATCAACAAGACCCTGCGCGGAGAGGTTATCGCCCGCGACGCCCTGCGCACCCGAGACCGTTTCAAAAAGCGGGAACGCGACTTTATCGTGCCGACGTCGATCACGATCGACAACCAGGGATCGGATATCTACACGATTATCGAAGTGGACACGCGCGACCGTCCCGGCCTGCTATTTGATCTGACCAAGACACTGACAAACAACAATATTTCTATCGCGAACGCGGTGATTGCCACCTACGGCGAACAGGCTGTGGATGTGTTCTACGTCAAAGATATGTTTGGCCTGAAATTACATTCCAAGCAAAAGCAGGAACGGATCACCGCCGCCCTGAAAGCCGCCATAGAACGTGGCGTGGCGGGCGCAATGGAAGAGGCCCCGGCGTGACCCGGCCCATCCGGCTGCTGTCTGGCTTTTTCACCGTGGGGGCCTGGACGCTGGCGAGCCGCGTCCTCGGCTTTGTCCGTGAAGTTTTGATCGCCAACTTTTTGGGCGCAGGTCCGGTGGCAGACGCGTTTATCCAGGCGTTCTCTTTGCCCAACATGTTCCGCCGCTTTTTCGCAGAAGGCGCGTTCAACATGGCCTTTGTGCCGATGTTTTCCAAAAAGCTGGAGGCGCGCGATGATCCTGAGCGGTTTGCAAGTGATGCGTTTACCGGGCTGGCGACGATCCTAATTATTCTGACAGTAGTCGCACAACTTGCCATGCCGGTGCTGATCATCGCCATCGCCGCCGGGTTCCGGGGCGATGAGCGGTTCGATCTAGCGGTCTTTTACGGGCGCATCTGCTTTCCCTACATCCTGTTCATTTCTCTGGCGGCACTTTTGTCCGGCGTGTTGAACGCAACGGGCCGGTTTGCTGCGGCGGCAGCGGCACCCGTGGTGCTGAACATAATCTTGATCGGTGCACTGACCCTGGCATGGTCGCTAACCGGCGATTTCGGCCTGTGGCTCAGTTGGGGCGTGGTGGCCGCAGGTATTGCGCAACTGGCGCTGGTATGGGTCGCAGCTGCGCGCGCTGGGTTTGCCCTGCGTCTGACCCGTCCGCGCTGGACACCGGATTTGAAGAACCTGGCGATGATCGCGCTTCCTGCCGCATTGGCGGGCGGCGTGATGCAGATAAACCTGATTGTCGGGCGCCAAGTCGCCAGCCCGATTGAGGGCGCGATTGCCTGGCTCTACTACGCCGACCGATTGTATCAACTGCCGCTGGGCGTGGTGGGCATTGCCATCGGCGTGGTTCTGTTGCCCGCCCTGTCGCGGCGCTTGCAGGCAGGTGATGTGGCGGGTAGCCGCGATGCCTTCAACCGGGCGAGCGAGTTTGCTTTGGCCCTGACCCTTCCCGCAACGGTGGGGTTTGTGGTGGTCCCAACGGTGGTGGTGTCCGTCCTTTTTGAACGCGGTGCTTTTAGCGATGCGGACAGCGTGGCGACGGGTGCAGCACTGGCAATCTATGCCTTGGGCCTGCCGTTTTTTGTGCTGCAAAAAGTGTTGCAACCGCTGTTTTTCGCCCGTGAAGACACCAAGACGCCGTTCTACTATGCCGTGGTGTCGATGGTTGTGAACGCTGTCCTGGCCATCGGCTTGGCACCCGTGATCGGCTATCTGGCTGCTGCAGTCGGCACAACGTTAAGTGCGGCTGTCATGGTGGGCCTGCTGTGGCAGGGATCGCGTAAAATGGGCGAAGCCGCCCAGACCGACGACCGTTTGCGAAAGGTTGTGCCGCGCCTGCTTTTGGCCAGCGCGGTCATGGCCGCAGTTGTCTGGGGCGCTCGTCAGGTGTTAGCAGATGCTTTGGTAACAGACGGCCTGCGGTATGCAGCGCTGGCCGGTCTGATCGCGGCAGGGCTAGGCGCGTACTTTGCGTCTGCTTTCGCGCTGGGTGGTCTGTCTGTGGCCGATTTGCGTAAAGCTGTGCGTCGCTAGATCAACGGTTCCGCGCGCGATCAAGCCAATAGCCGACGCCCTGGTACAACGTAGGCTGCAAAAACGCGAAGATCGCAAAGCCGGACACAAAACCCACGGCCCACTCAAAAAGCCCCGTCGCCCCGAACAACGCCCAAAAGACCAGTTGGAACACGCCCAGCGCGGCCACTAGACCAAAAGCCTGCCGAGGTGGTTCGCCCACCGCGCGTGCATGAAGCACCAACAGCCAAGTCATGGCACCGATCCAGCCGCAGATGGGGGCCCACGCGCCCAGCAACAAATAGTCAACGCTGAACACAAGTGACGCAACCAGCGCGGTGAGGGCGCTGGATGCCACAAAGGTCACCAGCAAATTGACCCAGTGCGTGCGCTCCCCAACCCATTTCCCTATCGCCAGCACAAACACCACGGAAAACAGTGCCTCGGTCACATCCCGGTGGAAAAACGGATACGTCACAAACCGCATCACCTGATCGGGCGGAAAGCTCTGCAGACCGTACATCTGATGGGCGACCGCGTTGAAAAAACCAAAGCGGTACGCGATCTCTTGCCGCCAGGCAGCCGCGTTCGGACCGCCGATCAGTCCGGCCTCCCCCAATTGAAACGCTGCCTCTATCGCGCCCATCACCACGGCTATGGCGATCACCAGAGGTGGTAATGGATTAAACGGCGGCGCATCAGCGTTGGGATGGTGCATGGGATTGCGGGCTCCGGTTGACCTATGGCCGGCATATAGCGATAACGCGCGCCGACACGCCAGACAGGAGTTCGCGCCAATGGCCGACACGCAGCACACACCCCGCGTCTTTTCCGGCATCCAGCCGTCGGGCGGGCTAACGCTCGGCAACTATCTGGGCGCTATCAAACGTTTTGTTGCCATGCAGGACGAAGGGATTGAAACGATCTATTGCATGGTCGACCTCCATGCGATCACTGTTTGGCAGGATCCCGATGCCCTGCGCCACCAGACCCGCGAACTTGCTGCCGGGTATATCGCGGCCGGGTTAGACCCGGCGCGGTCGATTTTGTTCAATCAATCGCAAGTCGCGGCCCACGCGCAGCTCGCCTGGATTTTCAACTGTGTGGCGCGCATGGGCTGGATGAACCGCATGACCCAGTGGAAGGACAAAGCCGGGAAAAACAGCGAAAACGCTTCGCTTGGCCTGTTTGGCTACCCATCGTTGATGGCCGCTGATATTCTTGCCTATCACGCGACACATGTGCCGGTGGGGGAAGACCAGAAGCAGCATCTGGAACTGACGCGCGACATTGCGGCAAAGTTCAACCACGACTACGGCGTCGATTTTTTCCCGATCACCGAGCCAGTTATTGAGGGATCCGCCACGCGGGTGATGAGCCTGCGCGATGGGTCCAAGAAGATGTCCAAATCTGACCCATCGGACATGAGCCGGATCAACCTGACAGATGACGCGGACACCATTGCCAAAAAGATCCGTAAGGCCAAAACCGACCCAGAGCCCCTGCCAAGCGATGCAGACGAGCTGGCGGACCGGCCAGAGGCGCGCAACCTGGTCAACATTTACGCAGCCCTTTCCGGCCAGTCTGTGGACCAAACCATTGCAGACGTGGGCGGGCAGCAGTTTGGCCAGTTCAAACCAGCGCTTGTGGATCTGGCGGTAGAGACCTTGGCACCGATTTCCACGGAAATGTCGCGTCTTATGGACGATCCCGCAGAAATTGACCGCATTATCGGCGGCGGTGCCGACAAAGCGGCGGCCATTGCGGATCCAATCCTGGATAAGGTCTACGACATCGTTGGAATGATCCGGTCCCGTTAAGCTTGCACCCCGCGCAGCGCCCGTTAGGCTGGGGTCATGGCGTTCTGGAACAAGACCGATATCCTGCGCGATGCGGTTGCTGACTGGCAAGACCGTGGCTTGATCGACGCGAGCCTGGCTGAAACCCTGCAAGGCGACATCGGCACCGCAAAGCCGGGGTTTGCCTTCACCAACATTCTCGCGTTGCTCGCAATCATCTGCATCGCTTTTGCTGCTGTCACATTTGTTGCCGCGAATTGGGAAGACATGACGCGCGTCGCCCGATTGGTATTGCTGGGCGCCGGGCTATGGGGTTTTTGGATCGCGGCAATTGTGTTGCGTGGCTACGGGCTGAACTGGTTTGCAGAGGTTTGCGTGCTTGGCGCCTGTGCGCTTTTTGGCGCAAGCATCATGATGATCAGCCAGATGTATCACATTCAGGGTGAACCAGCCGACGCGGTCTGGATGTGGGCGGTTGGCACGCTATTGGCCGCAGGGCTTGCCCGCAGCATCCCGGCGCTTTGCCTGGCTGTGATCCTGTTCAGCATGTGGCCGTTTTTTGCGGACAACTTGTGGCGATCTAGCTACCGGGCTGACTATACATTCCTGGCGTGGATGGCGGCCTGCAGCGGGCTGGCCTATTGGATGCAATCCAGGTTCACAGCCCATCTGATTGCGATTTCGCTGTGTATTTGGGTTGGGATGGAGGCCGTTCGGCTTACCGAAAGGGACTTGGTTGATGCGTTCATGATGCTGACTCTGGGCGCGTTTACCCTCGTCAGCGGGCTTTTGTGGTCTGATGGGTCAAAGCGGTACCTGCGCGGGTTCGAAAAGGCAGCCCTTTTCTACGCGTTAGGCTTGACTGCCGTGCTAATCCTGACCTGGCATTTCGGGTTAAAAGACGTCTCGGTAGTCGATTTCATGACAACGCGAGGTGTTTTTTGGCTTGGGCTTCTTGCACCAGCTGCTTGCGCCATTTTGGCCGCTGTGGGCAGGCAAGGCGGCAACTCCAACTTGTATGACCTAGTAGTCGCTGCGATTGCGGCAGTGATTGTCTGGGTCATCACTAGTTTTTTCGCAGGCTGGTTTGCGGTGACCGAAGCCCTAATGCTTGCCCTGTCGATCTGGGTTGTACGCATGGGCTGGCGGTTGGAGTACCGACCGCTTGCCGTGCTCGGCTTCCTGGGCTTTGGCATCGTCATGCTGGTGATCTATTTTGAAACCTTGGGGACGCTGCTGGGTACCTCGGTCTTCTACCTCGTCGCTGGGGTGGTTTTGCTGGCGGGGGTCATCATCGTGCCGCGCCTGACACGGAAGGTGTCGTCATGAACCGGCTTTTGATCGCAGGTGCGGTGATCGCCGCGCTGGTGCAGACGGCCTGGCTCGGCAGCATCGTCTATCAACGCGCTCAGTTCCTGGCCAATGGGCAAGAGGTACGCATCAAGGTGGAAGGCTATGACCCGCGCGACCTGTTCCGCGGTCACTACGTGCGGCTGCGACCAACAATTCGCGAAGTGCCGCGTTCCTCGGTCACTATAGACGGTGATTTTTCTTATAATGACACTGTCTATGTGCTTGTGAAACCGGACGAAGATGGCTTCGCCGTACCGGTTACGGTCTACTCAGAACTGCCCGAAAACCCGGACGGTCCGATCATAAGGGCTGTGGCACGATCGGAGCCGAAAGGTTCCACCGAAAGCCTGTATCTGAACTTTCCCTTCACCCGGTATTACGCTGAAAAGAGAAGAGCTTTGGCGCTTGAAGATTTCAATCGTGATGGCCAGCTGGGCCTGATTTTGGCTGTCTCGGAAACCGGTACAGGAATGATCAAAGGGCTGACTATCGACGGTGAAGTTTTTTATGAAGAAGGGCTTTACTGATACTCAGGCGCCTTGACGAAGGTTAAGCCTTCCATCCGCTCGATATAGTAGAGGTCATCGTCATAGGCGTCCGTCAACTCTCCCACCAGGTCTTCTGGCCAGATTTCGGGTAGTGTGTGCAGACCCTCCAGCGGGAACTTCTCTTCAAATCGGGTGCGAACCTTGTCGAAGGTGTCTTCGTCTTTCGCCGGATGCTCCTGCAAATAGGCGTGCATCAAAGACGCGCCTTTCAGCGATATCTCTGCCGGAAGCTGCGCGCCGCAATCGACCAATTCTTCCTTGTTTTCCAGCGCGCCAAAGGCCTGAGCAACCATACGCCAGTTGCGCAAATATCCTTCCCAATCCCATACGGTTAGCGGCACGCCTTCGTCTTCGTTGCCTTGAATCCGATGCAGAAGTTCTGACCAGCGCAGGTTGTGGGGATTAGACGCCGTCAGGAACGTCTCCAGCGGCATTTCGGGCTGAAAGCTGAGCGCGACCGTCCAACACGTCGGCAGAAAGGTGGCCGGGTTGCGAATGGCGTAGAAGACGCGGACGGTGGCATGGCCCTCCAGCTGGCGCGCGATCTGGGCAATCGTGGAATTTGCGCGCGGATAGAACTTGTCGTTTTTTGTGGGCCGTTGCAGCACGCCGGTCAGTTCTGGCGCAATGATCAGCACGCGTTTGGCCGGTTTGTCGTCGGTCAGATGGGAGATGAAGTTGGGCGCCGTTTGGTCGTTCGCTTTGCCCTTGCGGATCGCCTTTAGTGCCACCGACAAGGCCTGGCTCGCCGTTTGTTGATCGGGCACCAGGCTGCCAACCCGATCCAGCAACGGTCGGTTGGCCTCCAACTGACTTCGCAGATGTTCCTGACCAGAAAAATGGCATCCTATGAAAAGTCGAATTTCCATCATGTCGTCGCTAATGCTGCGTCTCCCCGCGTTCAACCGTGAAGAAGAATTCTTCGCCCGGGTCTTTCTGGATCACGTCGTCGGGTATGCAATCCGGCCCGTTTAAAAAGACATTGGCGCCAAAGTGGGTGTGCAGGCGTGACAGTTTTTGCATCCGGTCGCCGGTGATTTCCTTGAAAAAAGTCGAAAACTTCTCTGTCGCGCGCAATTCTTCGATCTTGCTGCGGTGGCGTTTGACGGCCTCATTGTGCAAGGCCGCAATTTCCGGATCCGACATCAGGCGGTCAAATTCCTCGCGCGCTTTCGGGATCATCCGCGTGATGGAGGTTTCTTCCTCAAGATTGTTGTTCATGCGAAACCAATACGCCAGGCCCTGATCGCGGTCGACGTGGTTCACACGGCCCCGATCTCGTTTCACTAAAAAACTCTCGGCAGATCGTACAGCGTAGTGATTTAGCTGCACCAAATCATATCCGTAGGTGGACGTTGTCGACCGCCAAGCGTTGCGAAACGTCTCTTTCGGCATGGGTTGGCCGGACCCATTTACCCAGTTGATCTTTTCCCATAATTGCGGGTTCAATCCCTTGGGTCTATGAACGCCCATTTTCTTAAATAAACCAATATTCTGGAATATCGTCTTAAAGCCCCATGCCTGATGCGGCTTACGCGCCAGCTCTGGCGCGCATTGAGTGAATTGACCGATGATAAAGTCCTCATCGAAATCGTGTACGTCTGCGTTTCCAAACAACCGCCATGTCATCGCAATCATGTTGGCATCCGGGACAGCCGTGAACAGCGCGTTTAGCGTGCCATCCCCCACTTTCACGTTGATGTATTCATCCACGTCAGTGCAGGCCACCCACTTTGCATCCGTAATGATCGGCTCTTTTTCCGCGGCCTGCAATGCGGCATGCTGTGGTTTTAATCCCGTGCCTTTGAACGGGTTATTCCGGTGCTGCAGAATGCCCTTATCCTGCAACTTTTGCAGCAGAGTGTCGGTGCAATCCGTGCAGTCGTTGGTGTAGACGAGGAAATCATCCACCCCGATCGCCCGGTGATAAGCGATCCATTCCAGTATGAATGGACCTTCGTTCTTCATGGTGGTGATCAGGCACACGCGTCCGCTGCCGACCTTATCCGTGCTGATCTGCGGCATGCGCACGGGGTCTGCATCAAACCGTTGGCGCAAAAAGGCCATTAGCGGCTCATCTTCTACCAGTGAGGATTTGGGGACAATTTTGGAAACCGAGGACCCATGGTGGCGCAGCGCCATGAAACGATAAAAGAAAAACACCCCGGAATCGGAGAAATTGGCGTTTCCAACGCGAACCAGCCGCCAAATGGCAGAGCTGCTGGCCTTTTGCGGCGCAATACACCACCGCTGACGCAGGGACGGCGCATCAAACTGCATACACAGATGATCCGCAAAGCCGAACGGTTTCTTGCCCCGGCTGCGCCAAGGATAAACGTGGCGGCCACCAAGGCGGACAACGCCTGTGTCAGCCGTGACGGCCGCTTCAAAGATCGTCGTGTCGGTTTCCAGCATCAGGTCGTAGACGTCGATATTGGCCACTGCGCGGGCGGCGGCCAAAAAGCGGTGGCGCGCAACCTCATAGATCAAGGTTTGCTTTAGCGGGGATGAAAACCCGTCACCCGGTGGCACATCCATCCGGTCTTTCCCCGGCGCGCCCGGCGTGCAGTAGGGGTGGTTTTCCGGCGGAGTGTCAAGATCACCCAGCGGGATTTCCGCCGACACCAATACCACCCGGCAATCCAGTTTTGCCTTTCTGATCAGTCTATTGAGCGTCTTTTCAAATGCTCTGCCGCGTCCAGGTTTTTCGCGGTCGAAGACCACCGCGCCGGATAACCCGTGGTGCTGCGCGTGATAGGTGACCCAATCGGCAACAACCTCTGCTGATTCACCGTTTCGGATAGCCAAAAAACAATTGCGATCTTCCAGGATAGCAAGTTCAGCCTCGGCAGGTTCAATCTCAATGCGTTTGCCAGCAAACAACATTGAAATTGGCCCGCTTGCGGCCTCAGTCTCACAAATCAGCCAGGGTGCGCCGCCCACAGAGCCTGAGTCCACAACTTCCAAACCATCTTGCGGGGTCAGAAATTCTGCGTTTACGCCCTGGGCAAAGAACAAATGCACGCGACGACGGCCATCGACGGTGCTTTCCACGGCATCCAGCAAGGTGACATCATTTGCCTCCGCACTCACCAAACGGCGGGTTGTCACTTGGTTTTTAGCCATGCGCTGACATCGCCTCCATTTGTGCGTGCAGATATGCCTTCGCCCGTTCGGCAGTCGGTTCTGTGCTGCCCGTCAAAAGACCCAACCGCCACAGGAACCGCACATTATCAACGTTTTGGCGTAGCTTCTTGATTTTATTTTTGTGCCACATAACACCTGTTTCATGGGCCGCGCGAACGCCCTTGATATCCATCAGTTCAGAGCGTTTGTCGGCAACGGATTGGGACATTCGGCTGACAGAGGTATCTTCCTGCGTGTTCCAATTCCGCTCCGCCCAATAATCCGCGCCGAGCACGCGATCTGCGTGGTTTGGCAGGCCCCGGTCGCGTTTCAACATGAACTCTTCCGCTGACCGCAGGGAATAGTGGTTCAGTACAGGCGTTTTTGGCCCGGTGCTTGGCGAAAAACCGTAAAGTGTTATTGCCTTGTCGTTGCCGGCAAGCTGCGGCGGTAAAGGTGGACCGCCTGCAAGGGCCCACCGGGGCTGCGTGTCTTTCTTGTGTCGTGGGCGATGCACGCCAAGCTGTCGGAAAGCGGATGGCCTGACCAGTGACTTGAACAAATGCGCCAAGGGGTAGTGCAGATCACGCGGCGCTGCCCGCGTGAAGCGCTGCGTAACCGGCGCGTCCTTATAGTGCTCTATCTGGGCTGATCCGTAGAATCGCCAGGGTATCGCAATCCCGTCGGCGCCGTCGCTGGCGGCTATGATGTCTTGCACGCTGTTGGCCGGCTCTGGCGCATTCAGGTATTCATCAACATCGAAGAACAGTGCGTATTCAAAGCTCTTTGTAAGCTTATGTTTGTTAATAATTTTCAGAGCCTGCCACTGAACAGTTTTGTCGCCCGACGGCTGAAACGGCAGATGCGTCACATGGCCAGTCGCTGCAAGGGCATCCAGAAGTTCGGTTGATCCATCATCGCAGTCATGTGTGCAAAAGACGAAATGATCGAAACCAAAGGCCAGATGATGCGCCAGCCAGTCGACGATATATGGCGCCTCATTGCGCAGGCATGTGGCCCCTAAAACAGTCATCTGCCGCCAGCCGCGCGCCGGTTGCGAAAAGCCTCTTCCAGTGCGGCCTGGCGGTGGGTCACATCGCGTTCTTCCAGGTAGCGCAGCATGTTTTCGCGGTACATCAGCAGGCGCCCGCGTGACCGTATCAGCTCTGAAAAGCTGGTGCGGCTGAGTGTGCCAAAAATGCCCTCTCCGATCACGGGTTTGAGTGTCCCCAACCGGCTAAGCGCCAGCGCCGTGCGGTGACCCAAACCGGGGCCCCGGAGATGGATCAGATTGTCGCCCTTCAGGCGCATAACCTGTTTTGTGTCGTTTACGTGAAATGGATCGTAGATCAGGTAAACCTTCCCAGCCGCGTCAACGGTTTCGGCAGCGTCAGAATAAGGCAGCGTCCAGTCACATAGGTCGGCCTTTTTGAAGCGGTCTTCCCACGGCACGCGGTCGCGGATCAGCGTTGTTTGCGGCGAAAAGGCGATCACGTTGCATCCCGGCGCCAACCCGCAAAATGCCAGCGACGCAAAGGCACCCATGGAAGTACCGCAGAAGGTTACGTTGGCGAAGCGTTCGAAAAACCCGTCGGCCTTTAGCTTTTCCAGAAACTGCACCAATTGTGCGCTGCGAAACCAGCTTGGTTCCTGGGTGAAAATGCCGAGGTGGGACCAGGAGTTATAGCGGCAAAAGGCACCGGCCCACGCCTCTTTATCGTAGCCCGGATGGCCCGCGTCGGACAGGTTGTCGAAAGACACGACCAACTGCGTATCACGCCGCTCCACAAAGGCGGCGGCGTGCGTGCCGAGCTTTTGGTAAAAACCGTCGTGATCCCCGGCAGGATAAATATCACGATACCAGCTTGGTACCCCGCCCAGATCTAATACATGCCCGTGATCTTTGCTCATCGGTTACCGTTTGTGTAGTACCGCTAAATGGTCTTTGCCGGACCGATCGTATCGAACCGGGAAGACGAAACACCCTGATATGTCGGCGCGAATATGGTTGAGATCCTCGGCAATGCCCGGGTCAGTATGTTCAAATACACCTGATTTGACGTACCGATTCAG
>JBCCET010000074.1:0-19510 GCA_039030095.1 Pseudomonadota bacterium
CGACAATTATGAGGCTGACACGCCAGCGATCTGGCAACTGGGCAATACAAACGGCGACCCGGTTGTCCGCCTGACGATTGAACCCGACGGCACAATTTCCCTGCAAGGTGTAAAGGCAAACAACGGCGGTCTGGAACCGCTACAACTCTTCAATGGGCTGACGGTAAACACCGCCGCGATTGAAGCGGCCTGGAATGACGCCAGCCCCAACACGATTGTCATCGACCAGCAGGTCACCGGTCCCACAAACGCTGCTGGTTCTTTTGTGGACGTGGCCTGTTTTGCGTCCGGCACGCTGATTGAAACACGGCATGGCCCCGTCGCAGTAGAGGACCTTCGCGTCTCTGATCAGGTGATGACCTATGACAACGGCCCCCAACCTATTCGCTGGATCGGGTCATGTCATTTAACGTCTGCGCAACTGCTAGCATCACCAAATCTGCGACCCATCCGGATACGGGCAGGCGCGCTCGGCGCGGACTATCCACGCCAAGACCTAGTCGTATCTCCACAACACCGCGTGCTGGTGTCCTCCGCCGTTGCCATCCGCATGTTCGACACGGCAGAGGTGCTGATCCCCGCCAAAAAACTCCTCCCCCTCGACGGTGTTGAGACGCTGGAGAATAACCCAGACGGCCTCCACTACTGGCACATCCTGTTTGATAAGCATGAAATCATCTGGTCCAACGGTTCCCCAACCGAGAGCCTTTACACCGGCCCCGAAGCCTTAAAGGCAGTCTCAGATAAGGGCCGCGCGGAAATCCAAACGCTTTTCCCGGAGATCTGCAAACCGGACTTCGAACCGAGCGCCGCCCGCTTGATCCCAGAAAGCGGAGGCTTAATGAAAAAGCTCGTTGAACGACATCAAATGAATGAAAAGCCATTCCTCTGAAGCGTTATAGCAAGCATTGGCCGACACGCCGCCAGCGAAAGTAGAACGCAGGGCAGCACGGGACAAAGGTAGGGACTAATTTCAACCGAAGACAGTCGTTGACCTGTTAATTAATGCGCTGAATGCTTATGTAACCCACGAAAGGGGTTACATGGAAAGCATTCGACTGTTTTTAGGGGATTGGGCTGACGCGGCCACGACGCTGGCTCTGATTTTGGCCTGTATTTCCACGTATCTTGCCGTTCGAAATTACTTTGCAAAGACAAAAACTGGGGCTGATCTTGCGCAAATGCGCGAAGGCAAAAGCAAGGCCGAACGACGGGTAAAGTTCCTGTTACAGGATCGAGAAGCCTATCACCCCTCATCCTTTCTGGAAAAGCTGGACGAGTTGAGCCTTGAGGTAGATCCAGAAGAGGCCGACCGCCTGTCAGGCAGATTTATTTCCAACCAACGTGAAGCGTTGGTGTCCGCCTCCACCCGGCTCGCGCGCGCGGCCATGATGAATTTCCAGGAAGATGGCGAACTTGCACTGGACGAAGCAAGTCGGCTGGCCACGCGCGGCCTGGCCTTTGCGCCTGATGACACGGGCCTGTCCACTTTGCTGGACGAAATTCAGTCGATCCGCAGCGGAGAAACGCCCGAGGAACGGGAGGCTTTGAAACTGGACGAAGGTTTCGACTACGCCACACTGTCCAAAGCGGGCTTAAAACTCAGACAACGCGGCCACTACAAAGCGGCCGTGCGTGTTTATGAGGCAGCACGGAAAAAGGCGCTATCCGAAACGGGCAAGACCACGCTGACCTTTGCCAACGCAACCAATGATTTGGCAGCGGTTTGTCGCGAAAGCGGCGACTATGATCGTGCGCTCCTGCTGTTTTCCCAAGTCATGGAAATCGACGAAGCTATCGGTCAAACGCATTCAGCGCACCATGCAGACCATTTAAACAGCATGGCAGTGTTGTTAAACGCAATGGGCCGCCTGGAGGAGGCGGAACCGCTCTTGCTGCAGGCCATTGAGATCGGCAAAGCCACAGTCGGGGAGGCGCATCCGGACTATGCCACCCGTCTGAACAACCTTGCGATCCTCTACCGGGACTTGGACCGTCTGGAGGAGGCGGAACCGCTCTTGCTGCAGGCCATTGACATCACCAAAGCCACAGTCGGGGCGGCGCATCCGGACTATGCCAGGGGCTTGAGCAACCTCGCGAGCCTCTACTGGGCCATGGGCCGTCTGGAGGAGGCGGAACCGCTCTACCTGCAGGCCATAGACATCACTAAATCCACAATCGGAGAGGCGCATCCGAACTATGCCACCCGTCTGAACAACCTTGCGCACCTCTACCAGGCCATGGGCCGTCTGAATGAGGCTCTGCCTTTGATCGATCAGGCAGTGGCGATTTTTGAGGCGGCGTTGCCGGAGGGGCATCCGCATATTCAGATTGCGCGGGATGTGAAGGCGGCGATTGAGGGGGATCTGGCAGGGAAATGAGGCGAGCTTGGCCGGGTGCGGGGCTATTGCAAGCTGGACCGTGCGTTTCGTGGCGCGCGGCCCTGAATCAGGTCCGGGGCTGCGGTGCGCCCGGCATCCACCGCTTGCCCCCTGCCCCCTGCGCCGCTAAACACCATGCAACCGACCTGAGCCGGAGGCAGCCCCATGAAAGCGCGTGTGCATGTTACTTTGAAACCCGGGGTGCTGGACCCCCAGGGGGAGGCCGTGCGCCATTCGCTGGGCGCGCTGGGGTTTGACGGTGTGTCCGCCGCGCGCCAGGGCAAGGTGATCGAGCTGGAACTGGACGAAAGCGACCAGGACGCGGCCCGCGCGCAAGTGGAACAGATGTGCGAAAAGCTGCTGGCCAACACGGTGATCGAAAACTACGCGATAGAGCTCACCTGATGCGCGCCGGTGTGATCCAGTTCCCCGGCTCCAACTGCGACCGCGACCTGGCGGTGGCGTTCACGCGCATCGGCGGCGACGCGCGGATGATTTGGCACAAAGAAACCGCGCTGCCCGACGGGCTCGACATCATCGCTGTCCCCGGCGGATTCTCCTTCGGCGATTACCTGCGCTGCGGCGCAATTGCCGCGCGGTCCCCGATCATGGCATCCGTGAAAGCTTTTGCAGACAAAGGCGGGCTGGTCATCGGCATCTGCAACGGTTTTCAGGTGCTGTGCGAAGCGGGCCTGCTGCCCGGCGTCCTCATGCGCAACGCTCAACTCAAATACATCTGCAAGGAAGTGGTCCTGAAGGTCGCAACCACCGCCTCCCCGTTCACCTCTGGCTACCAAAAAGACCAAACCATCCGCATCCCCATTGCCCACCACGAGGGCAACTACCAGGCCGATACAGAAACACTGACGGCCTTGAAAGCCGAAGACCGGATCGCGTTCACCTACCGCGAAACACCCAACGGCGCGGCAGCTGATATCGCTGGCATCCTGAGCGAAAACCGCCGCGTGTTGGGCATGATGCCGCACCCGGAACGGCTCAACGACCCAGCCCTCGGCGGCTCCGACGGGGCCGCTTTCTTTAACAGTATCGCCCAAAGCCTGGCGCCTGCCTGAACCGCCCTTCCCGTTCCATTTCTCCATTGCAGAAATACTCCGGGGGTTCTTAGGGGGCCGCGCCCCCTAAGGCCTGCGTGGCCAACGCAATTCAAAGTCGTGCGGGCTTTCGCCCGCTCCGCGCTGGAACGGTCTCGGGGCTTTCCGCGCGCTTGAAAAGCGCCTAAATTCAATTCGTGAGCAATCAGGCAGATACATCCCCCGACGCGCGGCCCAATTGGGCTGCCCGCATTGGCGTACTGATGTTCCTCCTCGCATCTGCGCTTCTGATCTGGCTCTCGAACCTCTACTTCACCGAACGCTTCAGCGCTGCGTCCCGCGAGGATGCGGAGGCCGAGATGGCGCTTTACGCTGGCCGGATCGTGTCAGAGCTGCAGCGCAATTCGGTCGTGCCCCTGCTTTTAAGCCGGGACACCCAGCTGATCGCTGCACTCAACTCCGAGGATTTTACCGGCACTTCACAAAGACTGATTTCCTACCGGGATGAGATCGGCGCGAAATCTATCGTCCTTTTGGATAATCTTGGGCGGATCGTTGCGACCTCTGACCGGCGTGAACTGGGCACAGTCATGCGTGAAAGCCCGCTTTTTGTGGATACCCTTCGGGCCTCTGGCACTCATTTCACCACCACGGGTGTTGGTGAAGGTCAGCTTGGTTTCACTTACTCCCGTAAGTTATTGTCACAAAAAGAAACTATCGGCTTGATCCTGGTAGAAGTCGATCTCGATCAGCTGTTCGATCGCTGGTCCGGACGCAGTGCCACCGTGATTGTCACAAACTCCGAAGGCCGGATCCTGCTTTCCACAGAGAACCAGTTTCGCCACCTGACCGTTGAAGAGGCGTTGGCCACGCAACCACCACCCACGGCAGTGGAACTGGCATGGCGGGCCACCGGTGACTGGTCCCAGGAGTTGGTAGATACTTATATAGCTGGACGACCGCTATTGTGGATCGAACAGAAAATCCCGTTCCAGGGTTGGCGCCTGACCTACCTCGCCTCTTTCAATGAGGTTCGCACGCGCGTTAACGCGGTTCTTGCGCTTGAACTGATGGGTCTGGCCATTCTCATGGCGCTTGGTTTTTACCTTCTGTCCCGGCGGGCGATTCAGCGGTCCTTCCTTTTTCAGATGGAAAGCCGCGATCTGCGCGCGCTAAACCGCCGCCTACAGGAAGAAATCGCCGAACGGGAACGCGTGGAGAAAAACCTGGAGGTGGCAGAACAATCGCTGGCGCAATCTTCAAAGCTTGCCGCATTAGGTGAAATGTCGGCCGCCGTCAGTCATGAACTAAACCAACCGCTGGCTGCCATGCGGACCTACCTGGCCGGTGCCAAGCTTCTATTACAGCGCAAGCGCCCGGTGGAGGCAATGTCGTCCTTCCAGCGCATAGACGACCTGATCGAACGCATGGGAGCGATCACACGACAGCTAAAATCGTATGCCCGCAAAGGCTCCGACGACATGGTGCCTTTGGATATGCGGGACAGCGTGACCAACGCCCTGTCGATGATGTCACCGCAGCTCTCACAGATGCAGGTGCAAATCACCCAGACTCTGCCGCCCGATCCGGTGGAAGTGATGGGCGATAACGTCCGGGTCGAACAAGTGATCGTGAACCTGTTAAGAAATGCGCTCGATGCGATGAAAGGTCAGAATGACCGACGCCTCGACATTCTTTTGACCGGCGGTGAGACTGCAAAACTGGCCGTGCGCGACAACGGATCGGGGATTGCCAACCTCGATGAACTCTTTGAGCCCTTCTACACAACCAAGAAACCAGGTGACGGTGTGGGCCTCGGGCTGGCGATTTCTTCTGGGATTGCCAAAGACTTGGGTGGGCGGCTTCTTGCCAGAAATGGGCGCGAAACCGGCGCGGTCTTTGAGTTCTTGCTTCCGGGTCTTCATAACTCAGCCACAGAAGCGGCGGAGTAAAAGCCATGGCAGAGCAGATCCAAATCGCCATCGTCGACGACGAACAAGACATGCGGGAATCCATTTCCCAATGGCTAACGTTGTCGGGATATCGGACCAAAACATTTGCAAGCGCGGAAGGTGCGCTAAAGGAAATCGACAGCGATTTTCCGGGCATCATCATTTCAGACATCAAAATGCCTGGCATGGACGGCATCACGTTTCTAAAGCGTTTACAAAGCGTCGACAGCCAGTTGCCGGTCATCATGATCACCGGCCACGGTGATGTTTCGATGGCGGTCGATGCCATGCGCATTGGGGCATACGACTTTCTTGAAAAACCGTTCAACCCGGACCGTATGGCGGACTTGACCAAACGCGCTGTGCAAACGCGGCGGCTGACGCTCGACAACCGAACGCTACGCCGCGAGTTATCAGACGGCACCGTTCTGTTACGAAAGCTGATGGGGTCGAGCCCGGTGATGGAACGCCTGCGCGAAGACATCCTTGATCTGGCACAAGCGGACGGGCACATTCTGGTTTCCGGCGAAACCGGCACCGGCAAATCGCTGATCGCCCATGCACTACATGCCTGCGGCCCACGGGCCGGCAAAAAGTTCGTCACCGTCAACACCGCCGCATTTTCCGAGGAAGAACTGTCCCGCCGCCTTTTTGGTCCGATGGACGACGGGCAACCAGCGCTGGAGGCATCGCTCGGTGGGACGTTGTGCCTGGAAGACATTGAAAGCCTGCCTGCAAGCATTCAGGCGCGCCTTATCGGGGCATTAGAAGAGCATGACAGGGGTGACACATCGCTGCTGCGTGTGATCGCAATCTCTAATGAGCCAGACCCAAACACACCGCTGGAAGACACCATTCGGCAGGACCTCTTTTACCGTCTGGCGGCGATGCAGATCACTCCGCCGCCGCTGCGTGCACGCGGCGAGGATATTCTGCACCTCTTTAACCGGTACGTGGAAACCTTTGCCGAGGAATACGGCTGCGAAGGGCCTGAGGTCACTGCCAAAGACGCCGCACAACTGTTGCAGGCCCCATGGCCCGGCAACATCCGCCAGCTGATCAATCTGGCTGAACGCGCTGTGCTGCAACACCGTCGCGGCAGCTATTCCATCACGTCTCTTTTGATGGACGATACCAGCGATCCGACGCCGGAAGTGGTGGCTGGCGGCAAGCCACTCAAAGAATACGTGGAAGCGTTTGAGCGGATGTTGATCGACAACACGATGCGACGGCACAAAGGGTCAATCCAGTCAGTGATGGAAGAACTCAGCCTGCCCCGCCGGACATTGAACGAGAAAATGGCCAAGTACGGATTGAGCCGGTCCAACTATGTCGGGTGATCCAGCCGGATTAGACATGGATCCAGCGAACAGCTGACCCGACCAGCTTCACTCAACCGCCAAAGTAGATGCGGTCGAGCGAGTTCAAAAATCGCATCATTCGCTTATCTGTCCAAGCAATCGTTGGCACTTCCGCGATGAGACGCCCTTGCGGATCAAGGATGTAGCTTGCCGGTATTCCCCGTAACTTCAAAGGCTTCCCTTTAACGGTTTTACTAGGCGTCGTATTTCTCATAAATTCCAACGATCGGATCTTATAGCGTTCATAGAATTTTTGGACCTGCACAAACTCATCTCTTCCGTAGTTCAAAGAGACCACAGCGAATTTCTTTGGATTGAGTCGCCTTGCTAGCACATCGAGCCTGGGCTTTTCTTTTTTACAGGGTGCGCACCAGGACGCCCAGAAATTCAAGACAACAATTTTTCCGCGATATTTAGAGAGTTTGCCTTTGCGCCTATTATTGTAGTCACCATTGACCGCCTCAACAAAGGTAATTGTGGGTAACGCGAGAGGTGCCTTTTTCACTTTCACCCAACTAGATGGCACCATGCTCTTTCTGGCTTGCTGGACCAGGGCGATATCAGCTGACGCGGCATGAAAAGTAAATACCGCAAAGATGAATATCAGAATACGCATGTTTCAAAGATCCTTCCTAATCACCTGATAGATGTGCACGTAATCCATGCCGTGCCCCTCGGGTACCGCGGCGACCTCTGCCTGATAGCGACCATAGAACTCGTCCAAAATCTCTACCCGCTCTTCACCTGGGCGGTCCGTGGATATGCCGCTGGCAAAGCTCGGCTCCGACCAACTGCGCAGGGTTGGGATATAGTTGCGGGCGAAGTCAGCAGGGTCGCCACCGTCTTCTTCAAACGCCTGGGCAAAGGGACAGCGCACGACGCGAGCCTCCACGTGTTCCAGACGAAGCCCGGCGGCGTGGCCTTTTGCGCCTTCCTGCAGGGGTGCGCAAAATTGCGCTTCATCCCGATAAACCTGCGGGAAATTGGTCGCCTCCGCCTCCGCCAGCGTCAAGATGCCATCGTCTGCCAACCCGTACCAAAGCCGCGCGAAGGTATCGAACATGTTCACCCCGCCGGTGTTGCCAAGGTAGCGCACTTCCCCATCAATACCAAAGTTAAACAGACAAAGCCGCGCGCCAGGCTTCATTTCCGTCGCACGCTTCAACATGAAGTTTTCCCAATCCGCAGCGCCCTTTGCCTCATAGGCTGCGCGAACATCACCGGTCGCGCCAACCATATGGACGTGGCCCGGAATTTGGCGGGGAACTTGCGTGATGTAGTGACTGGCCGTGGATGTGAACCCAAGGTCAAGCGTACCGGGCGGCAAAATTGCATCGTGAAACGACGTGCCAGAAGCCATCACATGGACCCCAGGAACCGCCTGCGCATAAGTCCGGTTGCCAGTCAGCCCATGTACCTGCTGAAAGACCTGGCTAAAGTCGTTCTTCGGCAGATCTGTGTAGATGATCTCAATCGGGCGGTCCGTCTGGTCCCGCACCCGCGCTAACACTCGACCCCACATATCAAGTGATGTGCCGCCGTCCGCCGCCCCCATATCTGTGGCGCGAAACACGCCGTGACTTTTGCCCGGCTCCATCCGGTCCACCGCCCCCAAAACCATTTCCGCCGCGTTGTCCATCACATGCTTGGCGCCGATAGTTGCGCGGGAGTAGTAGCCCGCCCCTTTCATCGCCATAAAGCCTTTGGTGTCTTTGCTCATTTTAGGATTCCCCGCCGTTTCGCGCGTAATATTGCGCCCAAAGCCCCGGATTTGGCAAATCGGGCACCCAAATATTGCAACAATTTCTGGTTTAGCCTTTTCCAGTTGCTCACGCAGATGCGAGCGCGGCGGTCAAATCACCGTAGCCTGTGAAGCGTCGCTCAAAGGCAAGTTCCATGCGTTCGGCACACTCACGCGCCTTAGCCGTCAGCACCGGATCATCTGTCTGGGCCTGATAGACGAGCTTTTCGTAGTTGCCGAAATACATGTCTCGCAGTTGCGGATAGCGGTCGAGCCCCATCGGTTTCCAGAAGAACGCATCAAACTGGCGGACCAGAAAATCGGTCAGGTAAAAGGAAGTAAACTCATCTTCTGACAGCTCAGAGAACCGGTCATTGCCTTCAAAAAATGAGTAGCAATGGGGTCCACGGATCATTTCCACCCCTAATTCTCTACATTTATCAGCAAGTTGCCCGCCCGTACCGCAATCAGCGTAAGCCACAAATATGCGGTCGTAATCGGCACGGTGTTTGGCAACCGCCTCCTCTACACCGCCGACGATTTTATCCGGTGTATTGTGCCATTTGGCCGGTAGGCATGTTAAATCCAGATGATCCCAGCCGTTCAGATTGACCACAGCCAGGATTTCACGCGCCAGCGCTCCACATGCCAGCACAAGCACGCGACCAGCACCTTCGCCGAGCTTTGGCTCGGGCGCTTCACCAAATGTTTCAACACCGTCGGATGATGTTACAGGGGCTGTCATACCTCTGACCTTTGCGTGTGGTTGCGCAGAATTCATTGCCGAAGTTCGGTGTAAAATCTAGCTCTTAAGCGACAGGAGCAAACACGAAAAGGACCATGTCCATGTCTGAAACATCTGCAAAATCCGTCCCATCTTTTGGGTTCAACCTGCTTGGCCTTATGTTTGTATCGGGCTTTTTTGGCACCGTAGCCTTTGATTTCTGGGGCCAAATTTTGAGCCCGGGACTGGGCTTCGCGAACCTGTCACCACACGGTTTGGCACGCAGCCTTCTTGGGTCGCTGGGCCTGCCCAACGGCAATTTCGCCGGCTACTTCATGCACTTCTATCTGGTCGGCCTGATCGGCTACCCCGTTGGTTGGCTCTTTGTGTTCCGCCCGGTCTGGAACGCGGTCACAGGTGGCACCATGCATTGGTTTATCCCATCTGCCATCTACGGTTTCGGCCTCTGGGTCTTTGCCATCGGCGGCATCACATTCATCGCAGGCCTGCCATTCTTTCTGAACTTCACTGGCATCACTTGGGTCGCTCTGGTCGGCCACGTTCTCTACGGCATCGTGATGGTACTGGTCATTGAGATGATGGAAAAACGGAGCTGACCTTTCTTTTGAGAAAGCGAAGACGCGCGCCAATTCAAGCGCGCGTCTTATGTCCGCTTTGCGAACTTAGCTGCCGTTCATCTTCTCGAAGAGAACGACCGCATCGCACCAAATTTGACGTCTTATCCGGCGTTGAGTAAAGATTGTCTTGTTGTTGTAGGGCGCGTCAGCCAAACGGCTGGAAGGGCATTGCCCACCTGCGGAACCAAAACTCAGAAACGCGCCCAATGACGAATCTCGTTCATCTCAGGAAGCAGGCCAAGCTTTTCTTACGATGGCATCGTGAGAGGTATTTTCCTGTCGCCACCAAAATCAGCCAGCATCTGACGCGATTTCGGGGCCTTAACGCCACTGAAGTCTTTACTACAGAATTCAAGCTCAGCGACGCGCAGGAGCTTGTGGCAAGAGAAAACGGTTTCGATAACTGGTCGGCGCTCAGAAAAGGTATCGACGCAATGCAAACGAACGACAAATCAGAAGTAAAGACATCAACGATACTCAGTGCTGAACCCCAGTTGTTCGTGTCCGATATTCAGGCAACAAGTAAATTCTACGTGGGGAAGCTCGGTTTCACAGTCGTGTTCTCATATGGAGAACCAGCATTTTATGCCCAGATTGGCCGGGGTGCTGCACGCTTGAATTTGAGGAAAGTGGAAGGTCCGGTCTTCGCCGAAGGATTTCGCTCAAGAGAGCGCGATGCGCTTTCTGCAACACTGGCATTGGATCACGCAAAGGCGCTGTTTCTGGAATTCCAAGAAAACGGCATCGAGTTTCATCAGCCTTTAAGGACGGAGCCCTGGGGCGCACGCACTTTCATTGTCGAAGACCCCGACGGCAACTTGATCTGTTTCTCGGGTCCGAGCCGCCCATAGGCATCAGGGCCGAACGAGTAGCTGACATTTGTGCAGAACGCAGAAATGATCATTTTCGACTCTAAGCAGCCAATCGGCGAAGGTCTAGTCAATGTCTGACAGCCTGTTGCACCAAACACAAAAGGCCCGCCTGATGCGGGCCTTCAAGGCTGAAATGGCGCTGTTTTAAGCGCTTAGTTGGTTGTGCTTTTTCGCCATGAAGCTTTTGGCCGTTTCTACTGCCACAGCCGCGTCGCGGCAGTAAGCGTCAGCGCCGATAGCTTTGCCAAACTCCTCGTTTAGCGGCGCGCCACCCACAAGGACGACATAGTCGTCACGCATGCCCTTTTCGACCATCGTGTCGATGACAACCTTCATGTACGGCATGGTGGTCGTCAGCAAAGCGGACATACCCAGGATATCATATTCGCCGTTTTCCAACTCATCGAGGTAGTTCTCGACCGGGTTGTTGATACCCAGATCAGTCACCTCAAAGCCGGCGCCTTCCATCATCATCGTCACAAGGTTCTTGCCGATATCGTGGATATCGCCTTTCACCGTGCCGATCACCATGGACCCCAAGCGCGGCGCACCGGTTTCAGCCAGCAACGGCTTCAGGATTGCCATGCCGCCTTTCATAGCGTTTGCGGCCAGCAGCACCTCCGGGACGAAGAGGATACCGTCGCGAAAATCGATGCCTACGATACGCATGCCCTCGACCAATGCCTCGGTCAGCACCTTGTAAGGCGCCCAACCGCGGCCCAGCAGAATGTGAACTGCTTCTTCGATTTCTTCCTTCAGACCGTCGTAAAGGTCGTCGTGCATTTGGGGGACGAGTTCTTCGTCACTCAGTTCACTCAGGATGATATCGTCTTCTTCTTCCGACATTTGGCCGCTCCCTTAACACGCGGTGCCCAGCGCAAAAGCGCCTTACCTGCGTCGTTCTGACACTGCATGCGCGCCCGGACAAGACGGTTTGCGACATTGGTCGGTAAATCCCCGACGCGCAGGTACGGATTCTGACAGATCACTTGTTAATGTTCCTTTTTTGTTCTATATTTTGTTAATGCCCTTGCCCATTGAAAAGTCACGCAGAAAGGCCCGCGGCGCGCGTACAAATGCGGTCAGCCGATATGAGCGATTCTCACGCGAAGAAGAGGATGACGGTTGGGATATCCCCGAAGACCGCGACCGGTTCCAAACCCATGTGTCAGACGAACACGCCCGTACCATCATCAGCTACAATCGGTCACCGGACCTGCCCTTTGATCGGTCTATCAACCCTTACCGGGGCTGCGAACACGGTTGCGTCTACTGCTTTGCCCGTCCGACACACGCGTATTTGGGGCTTTCCCCAGGGCTCGATTTCGAAACCCGGCTGATTGCCCGCCCCAACGCGGCCGCTCTTTTGACACGGGAGTTGCGCGCGAAATCGTACCGAGCCGCCACATTGGCCATCGGAACCAACACGGACCCCTATCAACCTATTGAACGCGACAGACTGATCATGCGCGACTGCCTGAAAGTGTTGGCTGGCTGCGGGCACCCAGTCGGCATCGTCACAAAAGGGACGCTCATTGAACGCGACCTGGACATTCTGGCACCCATGGCTGCGCATGGACTGGTGCGCGTTGGCATATCTGTCACAACGCTGGACCCGGTCTTATCACGACGTATGGAACCTCGTGCACCGGCACCTGCAAGGCGTCTGGCGACGATCCGCAAATTGGCAGATGCAGGCGTTCCCGTACGTGTCATGGCCTCCCCACTTGTACCCGGGCTGACCGACGCGGAACTGGAAGCCATCTTGGAGCAAGGAAGGAATGCCGGGGCAACAGCCGCCAGCTGGATAATGCTGCGCTTACCGCTGGAGGTTTCATTCCTTTGGCAGGATTGGTTGCTCGAGCACTATCCCAACCGGGTTGACCGGGTAATGAGCAAGCTGCGGGAGATGCATGGGGGCAAAACATACTCTGCCAATTGGCAAAAACGCATGCGTGGCAGCGGGGAAAATGCGACGCTGATTGGCGCGCGCTTCAAATTGGCTGTGCGACGTTTGGGCTTGGCCGAAAGCCTGCCACCTTTGAAAACAGATTTGTTTGAACCGCCTCAGTGTGTGGGGGATCAGTTACAACTCTTTTGATCTGCTAGCAGTATCGCAGAACGCAAACCAGCACCTCCGGCGGGGATGTTTTTTGCCCAAAGAAGAAAGTCCCGCGGCCTTGTTCGGGCCATCAAATATCCCGGGGTGAGGCGAAGCCGAGGGGCAGCGCCCCTAAACCGGAGCGTTGCGCGACACAAAGGCGTGCGGCGCAGCCGCTCCGATAGGCGGTCAAGCAGCGCGACGGCGACGGCGGCGTGGCGGCGGTGTCGGTTTTTCCCCTGACCCGTCAGAGGCAGACGAAAACTCACCGAGCTTTTCTGCAATATGGTCCAGCGACGGGCGCGGGCCGCGCGGCGTGCCTTCAAGTGCCGCACGCATCTTGCGCAGATGATCGGGTGTCGTCCCGCAGCACCCGCCAATAATGCCTGCCCCGCAGTCGCGTGCCATAACGGCATAGTCTGCCATCAATTCCGGCGTTCCATCGTAGTGAATGTGCCCGTCATGAAACTTGGGAATGCCAGCATTGCCCTTGGCCACCAGCGGCAGCGTTGCCGCATTCATGCCGCTGATTGTGCGTAGCAAATCAGCCGATCCAACACCACAATTCGCGCCGAATGCGATAGGAGAATGTGACAGGGAGCTCACAAGATCCACCATCGCACCCGGTGTAACGCCCATCATGGTGCGTCCTGCTGTGTCAAAACTCATCGTACAAACCCAGGGCGCGTTGATCCGGCCAATCGCCTCCGCTGCCGCTTGTAATTCTTCCGGCGCACTAATCGTCTCCACCCAAAGAATGTCCGCGCCACCTTCAATCAGACCGCGGGCCTGATCCTCGAAAATGTCCGTAGCCTCAGCGACGGTGAAGCTGCCGACCGGTTCAAGAATTTCACCGGTTGGCCCCATAGATCCCGCCACAATCACCGGGCGGGGCGCCGCATCAGCTACTTCACGCCCGATCTGGGCTGCCAATCGGTTTAACTCGCGAACCCGATCCTGGGCATTGTGCAGTTTCAATCGCGCGGCATTGCCTCCAAAGGAATTGGTCAGAAAGACATCTGACCCCGCATCAACGGCCCCCTGGTAGAGAGCGCGAACTTTGTCGGGTGCCTCTACATTCCAAAGCTCAGGTGCCTCACCGGCCTCAAGGCCCATGTCAAAAAGGATCGTGCCAGTGGCGCCGTCAGCCAGCACCCATCCTTGGGTTTCCAGCAAGTCTGTCAGCGGGTGGGTCATAGACGGAATTCTCCATTTCGTAGCGCTCCCGGTGCCATAAGGTCAAAACGAGCGCAATTTCAGAAATTTCAGCAAGATTATGAAGTTTGCTCAACTCCGGCCTGCGCAAGCCCATGGATCCGGGCAATCATGGCACGCAGGCCATTGGACCGTTGGGCTGACAGGTGCTGATCCAATCCCAATTTCGCAAAGGCTGATGGTGCGTCTGTTTTCACAACTGCATCAAGGGTTTGCCCGTTATAGAGCGCTCCCAGTATCGCAATCAGGCCACGAACAATCATCGCGTCACTTTCACCTTGAAAGCAGAAAACTGCATCCGGCCCCTGCCCATCAATTTCGGGCACAATCCAGACCTGGCTCGCGCACCCGTCGACCTTGGTTGCGGGTATCCGCAATGCCTCATCCAGGGCAGGCATGGCTTTGCCCAACTCAATGACATGGCGATAACGGTCCTCCCAATCGTCGAGGAATTCGAAGGTTTCTACAATGTCTTGAAAGGCGTCAGTCATGGCGTGGGATTTAGGCGTCAGTTGGGCTGGCGTCAACGTCACCATGCGTGTCTTTCGCTTTTGGTGTCACCAGAATGAGTGCACAAAGCATCAGCACGCAACTGAGCTCGATCCAGCCTGACACGCGTTCCCCAAAGAAAATCGCGCCCCACGCGATGCCGGCCATAACTGCCACATATCCCGCCTGCGAAACAAAAAGCGCGCCGCCTTGACGCATAATGTGAAAATAGAGCCAGACCTCCAGCGCCGAAAACACAAGCAAGGCACCGATTGCCACGTAAGCGGAACTAGCCACTACCTCGCTCACAGGATCTGACTGGAACCAAACCGCATAAATTGGCCCCATCATCAATGCGGCTGCTAAACTTTCGCCCAGTGCCACTTCAAAGGCTTCCATATCCGAAGGCCAATATCGGTCAATCAAAACGTGGTAGATGGCGTAGGTAAATGGCACAATAATCGCCACTGCCAAGCCCACACCAAAGACAGACTTTAGGGTGCCGGCTTCCCCGGCCGCTAGGGGCACAATGGCCAAAAAACCCAGGAAAATGCCTGCCGAACGACGCCATGTGATGGTTTCCGTCCGGAAAAGACCTGACAGCACAAGCGTCATGATTGGTGCGAGGGCTACAACCAGTGCCTGGGTCCCGGCGCCGATGCGAGCGACCGAGAAAAGCTCCAGAAAAAAGGGCAGTTCATATCCGACCCCGCCGCAAGCGGCGAAAAACAGCCAGAACCGCACTGCAATTCGGATGTGATCCAAAAACGCACGGCAAAACAGGGCGAAAATCAACATATTGCCAATGATCGTGGCACCCGCAATCAGCGGATATGCCATACCTGACAGGGCCGCCACTTTGATCAGTGAGAAGTTCAGCCCCCAAGCAACGCCCAGTATCAAGACGAGCGGTGTAAGGCGATTGATCATCATAGACAGGCCTCTTTTGCGCGTAAGCACCGCTATACCCCGGGCATCGCATTAAAGGCGGAAAAACCGAGGCCAGTAGAGCCTTTCTTTCAGCCCCCGCTTTGGCTAAAGCTGTGGCAACGATAAACGGGGTGCGTGATGAAACAGGTCTTGATCTCGGTCCTTTTGCTCGGATTTTTGGCGGGCTGCGGTGGGCTAGGCAACAGCTCGGCCGGTTCAGCAGGCAGTGCTGGGTCCGGCAGTGCCAGTTCTGGCGGATCAAGCGGCAGCAGCTTTGGCGGCAATCGCCAACGTAAGCGGGCTGTACCACAGGTCGACAAGGACGCAGAGCTCGCCGGGGGCCGGACGATCGTGTCTGTGCTCAAAGAAGCACGTGTGGAGCGTACACGAGACGGCGCTATTGTTCACGCAACGGCACTAGCCCCCAGACAAGGGTACTACGACGCCGTGCTTTTTGAGAACGAAGATGTGGTCAAGCCAGGTAGCGGCGTTTTGATCTTGGAGTTCCGGGCGCGAGAACCGCAGTTTCAAACCAATGTTTCCACTGAAAGGTCTCGCCTGATTTCAACAGGTGTTTTTCTTTCAAATCAAACGCTTGCCGCGGCAAGCCGGATTGTGGTCGTTGGGCGTCGCAACCAGATTGTGCTGCGTCAGTAACGATCAACGCCGAGCAAAAGACGGTCCTGCTACCGGGCGCTAAACGCGGACAATTTTGACCTTGTTGCCATCGGCGCTCAACGCAATATCACCCGCAATCAAAGCCGCTGCATCATCGCCGAACACCTCCCCGCGCCATCCGCGAAAGGCCGGGTGATCGCCATCTGACATCAGCATGTCGTCGAGGTCAGCGGCCGTGGCGATCAGCTTTTGCGCCACCCCTGCCCCATCTGCTTTCGCTTTTAACAGCACGCGCAAAAGGTCGGACAGGGCCTCCATGCCTTGCGGTTTTTCGCGCGACGCGGGCGCCTTGGGCAACGCGTCTTCTGGTATCTCAGCCGCCCTGCCGACTGCGGCGATCAAGCCATCCGCCACGTCACCTTTGCGCGCCTCCCGCAACAGCAGTCGTGATTTGCTCAAATCAGCAATGCTCTTTGGCTTCGTCGCTGCCAATTCCAGCAGGGCATCGTCTTTGATCACCCGGTTGCGCGGAATGTTGCGCGTCTGGGCATGGCTTTCACGAAACGCGGCCAGTTCTTTGACGTAGCCCAGAAACCGGCGCGAATTGGTGCGGGTCTTGATGCGGCGCCAGGCATTTTCAGGTTCTGCCGCGTAGGTTTCGGGGTCCAACAGGACCTGCACCTCTTCCGCCACCCACGGCGTGCGGCCCGATTTATCCAACCGGGCGCGCAGTTTTTCATAGATCACGCGCAGATGGGTAACGTCCGCCAGCGCATAAGTTTTCTGCTTGTCGCTCAGCGGGCGGCGCGACCAGTCCGTGAACCGGCTCGATTTATCCAGACTTTCGCGCGCCACCTTGCGCACCAGCGTCTCATACCCCACCTGTTCGCCGTAGCCGCAGACCATTGCCGCGATCTGTGTGTCAAAAAACGGCTTGGGCAAGACGCGCGCGTCCACAAAAAAGATTTCCAGATCCTGACGCGCAGCATGAAACACCTTCACCACGCTTTCATGGCGGAAAAGGTCATAGAGCGGTTCAAGCGACAGCTCATCAGACAACGGATCAACCAGCACAGCATCGTCCTGCCCGTCGCCGGGAAAGGCCAATTGCACCAGGCACAGTTTGGAATAGTAGGTCCGTTCACGCAGGAATTCGGTGTCTACGGTGACATAATCATGCTGGGCCGCGCGGCCACAGAAGTCCGCCAGCTGGGCGGTGGTGGTAAGCGTCTTCATTCCTGCGGCTTAAGCGGTTTAACGGGGCGCTGCAAGGGCAGGTGCAGCCGTTTAGCCGCCGCCACCGATATCATGCTTGATATCCCAGCCGCCCATGATCTCTTTCTTGATCTTGCCGTCCTTGATCTTTGGTTTGACGTAGAGGAACAGACCCGTCTTCTTGGACTTGATCTTGATCTTGCCCCAGTCCTTTTCCTCCACCTTGGGGTCGAGCTTCCACTTCGGGTCCACAGGCTCATATTTGCCTGTCAGCAGGTCCAGGTCTTTCTGGTAGCCCATATAGGCGGCTATCACGTCGCGCGTGAATTTCTTGAGGTCAATCTCGCCGTTCTTGGCGTTCTTCTTTCCCTGAGCCGTGATCTTTTTGTCGAGCGATACGTTGAGCGCCAGGATCTTTGCCTTCAACTTCGGATCGATCTTGAGCTTCTTGATGCCCAGATCGAGTTCCTTTTTGAACGCCGAGGTTTGTTTGCCGAATTCCGGCAGGGTGAGCTTAAGGTCTTTGGGGGGCGCCATGGGGGCCTCCTTTTGTTGAATGAAATTGGTCTTAATAATGGGGGGAGTTTAACCGGTACGGCGTAGAAATTCAACGGTGGGTTGTGAGGTGCGCGTTGCGGCTAACGTGCGAAGGACAGCACCGACCTCGGGTGGCGCGGAGCGCCTCCCGTGGGGGAGGTCGGCGCTGCCCGGCGTTGCCGGGCGAGATTGTATCTTAACGTGCTTTCCAAAAGTAAAGACTCAAAGTAATCTCTGCAAAAAGTGATGTGACCTAATTCGATGCAACAAAAACTAATTCCTCTGACTAAGATTCGAATAAACAATGCCAATGACCGCCATGGAGAACTTGGATCGGAAGAAGACGCAATAATTTGGCTTCTAGAAAACCGAACTAAACACATGCGCAATCTTGCACATGATATTTCCAAAATAGGAGAAGTATTTGAACCGCCCCTGGTAAGTGAAATCGATTCCGAGTTTGTTGTATTCGACGGAAACCGCAGGATGACGGTTCTGAAATTGATTGCCAACCCCAATACTGCGCCAGATTTGAACTGGAAGAAGTTTTTCAAAGCGCGAAAAGAGAACTTTGCAGGAGACATCCCAAAGAAAGTTCAATGTCAGATTGAAAATGACAAAGATCGGCTCGACGAGATACTTTATCGCCGACACACTGGCCAACAAGACGGAGTGGGTCAAAGCCAGTGGGACAACCCTGCGAAGACAAACTTTGAACGTCGAACCGGCAAAAAAACAAAAATGGACACTGCGGAGGAAATCGAAAAAGCGCTTAAGGGTGCGGCATTGATCCCCGCGGATGCAAAAATTCCTAGGTCGAATTTAAACAGGCTGTTATCCTCGGAAAGGCTCCGAAATCGTTGCGGTATTTCAATTCAACATAACTCATTTTCATTTACTCACTCCGAAACGAAGACTTTGGCCGCACTCAAGCGAATTGTCGATGATTTGCAAGCCAAGAGAATCACGCTGGATGACATTTGGGACAACAAGCTGAAGACGAGATATCTTAACCAGTTGGAAAGGGAGGGGGTTCTTCCATCCATAACAGATTTACAGCCAGAACCTACCGATCCGCCAATCGATCTACCGCCAGTCGACCCGCCGTCAAATCCGACACCGCCCAATCCTGCGCCTTCTCCCTCACCAACGCAACCGCGAGTGGGCCTAATACGCAATATTGACTACGGGCTGAAGGAGGAACATGAGAACCAAAGAGCGATTGATGTGTTCCGCGAACTGCAATCCAAACTGATTTTTGGGCGGCACGACAACGCGATTTCTGTTTTGTTTCGCGTACTGCTGGAATTGTCTTTAAGCATTTATGTCAAGAGGGAGGGAATGACTGAAGTTCATCCGAACGATAAACTAAAGAACCGGTTCACCAAAGTACTGGCCCACATGGTGAAGCACAAAAAGATAGACAAAAAGTATAGAGACCAGATCGCGAAGTTCTCAAACAATGAGCCAATAATATCTGCAAATTCAATGAACAGTTATGTCCATGGCGCGGATTTCTTCCCCTCAGAAAAGCACCTAAAGGCGATCAGGTTGTCCGTCGTCAGAGTTTTTGGAACCAAGGGCGGCCTGAACTAAGCGAGAGTTTGGCTCATCTGTTTAGTTTGATTATGCGGCGTGTTTGTGGTGATGCAAGCGCCGTGCTTCGAGCGTCTTTCGTTTGATC
>JBCCET010000075.1:0-19278 GCA_039030095.1 Pseudomonadota bacterium
CGCTCGGGCTGGCGCCCGTACTGTGGTGGCTGGAGCGGCAAATTCAAAAACTGTGGGCCTTGTTTCTTGCCGGGATCGCGCTGCACTGTTTGCTCGACACGCTTACCGGGGGCATCATGTGGGCGTGGCCCATCAGCGGCGACCTGATCAATTTGATCACCGTTCCGGCCACACAGAGCCATTGGTTGCTCAGCTTTTTGGTGCATTGGACCTTCTTGGCAGAGCTGGCTATTTCCGCGGTGGCCGGGGCGCTTTTGTGGCGGGCACGGTTGCGTGGGTAAGCGCCTACCCTTGCCAGAGTTTGTGGCGCTGACCGCACTGCTCTTTTCGCTGATCGCTTACGGCACAGATGCGATGCTGCCCGCGATGGAAGCTATCGCAGAAGGCGTAAACGCCCCTTCTGTCACCCGCGTTCAACTGGTGATCGGCATCTTCATTCTGGGCACCGGCTTGGGGCAACTGTTGGCCGGTCCGCTGTCAGATGCCATCGGCCGCAAACCGGTACTGATCGGCGGCATACTGTTGTTTATGGCAGCCAGCCTTTGGGCCGCAGTCGTAGAATCGCTCGAATGGCTGTTGGTGGCCCGCATGATACAGGGCTTGGGGGTGTCCGCGCCGCGGACGGTGGGTATGGCCATGGTGCGCGACCTCTATGAAGGCCGTGTCATGGCAAGCGTGATCTCTTTGGCGATGACCGTCTTCATGATCGTCCCAGCCCTCGCCCCGCTTATTGGCCAGGGCCTGATGCTGTCATTCGGATGGCGCTCGATTTTCCTGAGCTTTCTGGTTTTCGGCGCTGTGTCTGCGGGCTGGCTCTGGCTGCGCCAGGGAGAAACCCACGCCGTTGTAAACCGCAGGCCTTTGCGGCTGGCAACCTATGTGTCTGGCTTGTCCGAGGTGATGACAAACCGGCGCACGGTTACCTGCATAGCTGTGCTGGCGTTGGTCTATGCGTTCATCTTTTCTTACCTCACGTCTGCCCAACAAGTGTTTGTGGACTGGTTAGGCACAGGCACGCGCTTCCCGTTCTATTTTGCCGTGATCGCTGTGATTTCAGCCGCAGCAAGTGCGCTTAACGCCTATCTTGTCCTGCACCTTGGCATGTGGCGCCTGTCCACCGTGGGCATCGCAGCCGTCGCCATAACGTCGCTCACTGCAGGAACCGTCACATTCACCGGTGCGGCAGAAGGCCATGAACTTCTGCTCTTCATGGCGTGGTCAGTCTCTCTGTTCTTTCTCGCCAGCCTGATCTTTGCCAACTTAAACGCTTTGGCGATGGAGCCGATGGGACATATCGCGGGGGTTGCCAGTGCGCTGATCGGCGCCGTTGCCACGATAGGTTCGGTGGCAATCGCCACGCCCATTGGCCAGGCTTACGACGGAACCGGCGTGCCCTTGATGTTTGGGATCGGCATCTGTGCCAGCCTCGCATTTGTCATCGCGTTAACGATCCCGCGCAACGCGCAGTAACCCAACCACCTTCCATCGCGAAAGACGCCGGGGTTTCCAAAGGGGCTAAGCCCCTTTGGGCCTGCGTGGCGAACGCAGATCTTAGGCGTGCGAAGCGCCGTTAGGTCGACGTCTAGGCATCAACGCCCTTTGAAAATCGACCCTAACACACCACGCACGATGCTGCGGCCCGCACGCGTGCCCAATTGGCGCGCAAAGCTTTTGGCGAAAGCTTCGCCAATGCTGTCGCTTCGCGATGATCGTCCGCGTTTAGCCTTTTTGGTCGTTCGTCCATCGTAACGACGCGCACGTTCGAACTCGCGGGCCACTTGCGCCTCAGCCTTTTCGCGTACTTCCGCCTCTTCTGCGGCTTTTTCTGCCGCCTCCGCCTCTGCAGCGGCTTTTTCCGATCGGGCCTTCAGGATCTCTTCTGCGCTTTCACGATCCACTTCCGTCTCATAAAGCCCGGCTACGGGGGAACGCGCGATTACGGCCTTCCGGTCTTCGGGTGAAATCGGCCCAAGCTGGGACGATGGCGGACGGATCAACGTGCGCTCCACTACGCTCGGCATGCCTTTTTTCTCCAAGGTGGAAACCAATGCCTCGCCGACGCCCACCTCGGTTATCGCATCAGCGGTGCTGAAGCGTGGGTTTTCACGGAATGTCTCTGCCGCCAGACGCAACGCTTTCTGGTCGCGCGGTGTAAACGCACGCAGCGCGTGCTGCACCCGGTTGCCAAGCTGGCCCAGAATGTCATCGGGCACATCCGACGGGCTTTGCGTCACAAAATAAACGCCCACGCCCTTGGACCGGATCAGACGCGCGACCTGTTCTACTTTGTCCACCAGTGCTTTGGGCGCATCGTCAAACAGCAGGTGCGCCTCATCAAAAAAGAACACCATCTTCGGTTTGTCAGGGTCGCCCACCTCTGGCAGGTTTTCAAACAGCTCCGACAGCATCCAAAGCAGGAACGTAGCGTAGAGCCTTGGGCTCTGCATCAGCTTGTCAGACGCAAGAATATTGATCCGCCCCTGCCCGCCCGGCGTGGTCGCTATCATATCTTCTAGGTTCAGCGCCGGTTCGCCAAAGAACTTGTCCGCCCCCTGGTTTTCCAAAACCAGGAGCGAGCGCTGGATAGCGCCGACCGAATTACGGCCCACGTTGCCATAGATCTTTGACACTTCTTCGGAGTTATCAGCCAGCCAAACCAGCATGGCCCGCAAGTCATCCAGGTTCAACAAAGGCAGGCCTTCTTCATCGGCCACATGGAACGCGATGTTGAGCACGCCCTCTTGCGCCTCCGACAATTCCAGCAGTCGCGATAGCAAAAGCGGCCCCATTTCGGTGACGGTTGTGCGCACCGGATGCCCCTGATCCCCGAACAAATCCCAGAACGTCACCGGAAAAGCGTCATAGCCGTAGTCGTCAAACTTGATGGTAGAGGCGCGATCCATAAACGCGCTGTGCAGTTTGTGGTCAGGTGATCCGGCTTTGGCCAAACCGGAAAGGTCGCCTTTTACGTCGGATAGGAACACCGGCACACCGTTTTGTGAAAAGCTCTCGGCAAGAATTTGCAACGTCACCGTCTTGCCGGTTCCTGTTGCACCGGCAATCAGACCATGCCTGTTGGCATATTTCAGGATCAGCGATTGCGGCTCCGCATAGCTTTCGCCGCCACCGCCGATGAAAATTCGATCTGCCTCTGCCATCTCACGACTCCCCCATTTGCACGCAGCGACCTTACCTTATGAAAGCGCCTAGAACAGCGCCATTTTCTTTGACCGTTCGGTCAGAAAATCAGCAATTTTACAGAGACTTACAGGAACAGACCGGGAAAACACCTATCAAGTGCAACTTTTCCCCAATAGCCTGTTGACCGTTTGTCACCCTGCATCTAGGTTCCGGCGAATAAGAGATCGGCCAGTCCGATGGGGAGTACTGCAAAAGCAGTGAAGACGCGCGGAGGATGCTCCGCGTGTTTTCTTTTTTCAGGCTCCGGGCATTCTGTTCTTACCCAAAGATCCATCTGCACGTTGATCGAGGTCAGAGGCATTTTGTCCCCTGACAAGTAGTAAAAGGCGTCTTATAACGCCGCCGATAAGTTAACTTATGGTGAGGCAATTCGATGAAAACGCAGATTGCATGCTGGATGATCTGCCTGGGGCTGCTTACAGGCGCTCCGGCGTTCGCGCAGACGGACACAACTACAGAAGAAACAACAACGACCGAAGAACCGGCAGCGGAAGAAACAGCGACTGAAGAAACAGACGCCGCAGACGCTGAAACTGATGCCTCGACGGAAAGCGACGAACAGTTCCCGGTAGCTGGCGAACAGCCTGAACCCGGCGAACCGCAGCCCGGCGACGGCTATTTGAAAACAAAATTCGAATCCTGGGAAGTGCGCTGCATCAAAGCGGAAGAGGGTGAAGTAGAAAACTGCAATCTCTATGTTTTGTTGAACGATGAGGACGGCGCCAGTGTCGCAGAATTCAACGTGACGGCCCTGCCCGCAGGCGGAAAAGCCGCAGCAGGCGTTGATATCGCAACCCCGTTGGGCAGCTTGCTGACCAAGCAAGTGCTGATGAAAATCGGTACTGGCAAAACCAACCGCTACCCCTACACATGGTGTGACCAGTTGGCATGTATTGCGCGTTTCGGCCTGACTGCCCAGCAAATTGACGCGATGAAGCGCGGCATCAGTGCAGAGATCACGGTCTATTCCATTGCAGCCCCAGATGAGGCGATCAAATTGACGCTGAGCCTAAAAGGCTTCACCGCAGCATGGAATGAAGTGGCAAAATAGTCTGGCGACTGTTCCGCGCAGTCTTAGATGATCAGTCAAAAATGAGCCCCGGTTTTCCGGGGCTTATAATTTTCGGAACGCAAGCACCGCGTTCAACCCGCCAAAGGCAAATGCATTGCTGAGCGCGGCGTTGTAATTCCCCTGACGGGCTGTGTTGGCAACAATATCCAGATCGCAATCCGGATCGGGTTCCTGCCTACCTGCCGTGGGTGGAATGACCCCGTCACACAAGGTCGACATAACAGCCAAAGCCTCTATCGCGCCGGTGCCGCCCATGCAGTGGCCGTGCATGGATTTCGTGGAACTGACAGCAATTCCATCTGCGCCGGGCCCCATGGCTTGGCGCAATGCCGCGCATTCCAAACGGTCGTTGGCTGCCGTCGCAGTCCCATGGGCATTCACATAGTCGATGTCGTCAGGCACCATGCCTGCGTCCGCGATGGCGCCCGCGATGGCACGCGCAGCGCCGTCCTGGTTGGGCATAACAACATCGGCCGCATCTGATGTCATTGCCGCACCAGCAAGTTCGGCCAAGGGCTGTGCGCCGCGATTGCGTGCGTGGTCTTCTGATTCCAGCACAAAAACTGCAGCGCCTTCACCTTGCACCATGCCATTTCGCGTAGCGCAAAACGGGCGGCACCCGTCAGAAGACATCACACGCAGCCCTTCCCAGGCCTTCAGGATTCCAAAGGTCAGCATCGCATCTGATCCACCGGCAAGAACCACATCGGCCACCCCTGCCCGGATGAGGGCAAGCGCCTGTGCAAAGGCATGGTTAGACGACGCACAAGCGGTAGAGACAGTGAATGTCGGCCCCTGCAACCTGTGCCGAATAGATATGTGGGACGCCGCCGCATTGGCCATCAGGCGTGGCACTGTGAAGGGATGTACCCGGTTTTTTGCAGCCTCGAACACTTCGCGATAGTTGTCCTCTGCCGCGCTGATTCCGCCGCCTCCGGTGCCCATGATCACCCCGGCCCGCGACGGGTCGCTGATCCCATCCTTCAGGCCTGCATGGTCCATCGCCTCCGCTGCGGCCACCAAAGCAAGCTGCACAGCCCGGTCATAAAGTACCAGTTCGGAACGGGTGAAATGTGCGCTGGCGTCAAAGTTGCGGATTTGTCCGCCGATCGGTTTGTTCAGCCGGTCCACATCCTGAATGTCGAGCGGGCCAATCGCCGGCTGCCCGGCCGCCATAGCCCGGATCGTGTCCGGTGCCGTCAGACCCAGGGATGTGACCGCGCCGTAGCCCGTGATCACCGCACGGCGCGTCATCCAGCCGATTGCTCCGCCATCAGCCGGTCAACGGCCTGGGAAATCGCTGGAAGGGACGAGATATCAAAATCAGATGCATCCGGCTCATTTGCGTTAAACGGCACAGAGATCGAGAACTCTTCTTCGATTGCATAGATGATTTCAACGATCCCCAAAGAATCGATGCCCAAATCATCCAGCGTGGCATCATCCGCCACATCTCCAGGCTCCAACAAAGCCTGCTCGGCAACGATGCCCCTGATCTTTTCCAGCGTAGCCAAATCAGTCACCCTTATACGGTCCTGAGCCCGATTTACTGACTTTCCCCATCCTTGAAAACTGCCTTTTCAACACGCGCCAACTTTGACATCGCACGGGGCAGTCTGCGGAGCGCTTTGTAGGCCTCCACATTCAGGTCCATACGCATGGCCGGATTGCCCATCATGACCCGTCCCGGCGGCACGTTAGAGCTGATGCCGGATTTGCCCGCAGCCACCACATCAGCGCCGATTGTGACGTGGTCTGCCACACCGACCTGCCCCCCCAGCACGCAGCGGTCGCCCACCACAGCAGACCCGGCAATGCCAACCTGACCGCACAATAGGCAGTGTTCGCCCACCTGCACGTTATGACCGACGTGCACGAGGTTATCGAGCTTTGTGCCGTTTCCGATCACCGTGTTGGCCACCGTGCCACGATCAATGGCGCAGTTGGCCCCCATTTCCACATCATCTCCGATAACGATCGACCCGATGGAATAAATCCGTTTGTAACCGCCGGTATGGGTGTCTTGGGAAACAGCGCGCGCAGCGCGCGCCTCTTCCACGGCGCCAGGTTCCTGGGTGACATAGGCAAACCCGTCTGCGCCAATGGCCGTACCCGCCTGAGAAATAAAGCCGTTGCCCACGGTAATCCGCGCACCGATTCTGACACCCGGATGCAGCAACGCATCATCACCAAGCTCAGTGTCTTCACCGATCACGCAATGGGCTGCGATGTGGGCGCGATCACCGATGCGCGCACGCGCGCCGATAATGACGTAAGGACCGATGGCCGCATCCGCCCCGATCTGGGCGCCTTCTTCGATAATCGCGGTGGCATGAACGCCTGGGGTCACTTCTGGCGGGCGGTCAAAGCGCCGCGTGACGCCTGCCAGTGCCAACCGCGCCCGTGGCGCAAAAATCGCTGCTTTGAGACCCAAAGACTGCCAATCCGCCCCAGTCCACACGACTGCCGTTTGCGCCTCGCTTGTTTCCAACGCAACTGCATAAGACGGATCCATGGCCAGGGCCAACTGGTCAGGTCTCGCGGTAGAGGGTTCAGAAGCGCCAATAATCCGGATGTCGAGGTCGCCCGCAGCTTCAAGCCCCAGTTCAGCTGCCATTTCTTTGATTGAAATCGCCATATCCATGCCCTTCAAATGAAGTGGGCGCCCCGCCGGGACGCCCGCACATACCCGCCCGTGACGGGTATTAGCTGTCGGCGCTCGGCGTGGCCAGCCCTGCCGCAACCAGTGCGCGGTAGATCTTTTTGTCACGCCCATAGATGTCGCGGCGGTATTCCATTTCGCCGCTCTGACCGACAAACGCGGTCTTATAGGTCAGGTAAACCGGCACCGGCGTTTGCAGGTTAACATATTGCTCTCGCCCAGTTTTCAGGAACGCCTCAAAAGCGGCTTTTGGATTTGCCGTTTGTTTTGACAAAAGCTCGTGGGCGAACTCAAACGGGCGCTGCACCCGAATGCAGCCATGGCTGAACGCACGCACTTCCCGCTTGAAAAGCGCCTTTTGCGGCGTGTCATGCAGGTAGATGTTGTATTTGTTCGGGAACATGAACTTCACCAGCCCCAGCGCATTGCGCGGCCCAGGAGGTTGCTTGACCGAAAACGGAAAATTCTTGGCGCTGTATTTGGAAAAATCCACTGCGCCCGGAGGCACGACGCGCCCACTGCGCGAAATAACCTTCATGCCGCGCAGACCGCCGTTGCGCTTCAGCCGGGGCAGATATTCCTTGCCAGCGATGGAGGGTGGAACGTGCCAGGTTGGGTTCACAACCATATGGGTCATTTCGTCATGAAATTCTGGTGTGCGTCGGTCCGACGTGCCTTTGCCCACCACAGCGATGGAATGGAAAACCGGTTTGTCGTCTTCGTACAGGTTAAAACTGAAGTCCGCGATATTTACGATGATGTGGCGCTGGCCACGATCCCGGTTCAGCCAACGTTCACGCTCTAGCGCGACGATGATGCTTTCTAGCTTGCCCTTTGCACTGCCGCCGCCAAGCGCACGAAGTGTGCCCGCGCCGACGATACCGTCCGCACCCAAACCTTTGTCACGCTGAAACTGGCGCACCACAGTGCGCAGCTCGCGGTCGAACACTTCGGACCGGCCGAGATCGCCGTAACCAAGCGCTGCCAACCGAACGCGCAAGGCCACAACCTGGTCGCCGCGCGACCCCTGACGCACCAACTGTCCGGTTAAGCTCGGCCCGGAATTCACGTCCAGCTTACGTTCAAGTTTCTTTTTTTCTGCCAGCAAAGCCAGATATTCAGCATTGCTTGGCGCCAAAGCCGGGAAAAGTGCTTCTGGTGCGACTTTGGTCACGGCCTCCAGCAACCGGTCTTCTGCCCGGCGCGGGGGGCGTACCGCGATATCCTTGTCGACTTTTTTCGGCTCCAACGCGCCGGACGTCAGGTCGCGGGCATATTGGAGATAAGCCTTAGTCGCCAGAATTTCGGCCGCTGCCGCCTCTGGCCCCTGAAGATCGCGCAACGCCGCCGACAGCACGTCAATGCGGTAGCGCGCCACCGGCAAACCATGGTCACCGGCCGCTTCCAGTGCGGCCATCAGCGCAGCAAGACGGGCGCTGTTTTCTGCGCCAACCCAAATCGGCGCGTATTCGCGCGCCTCGTAAACATCCTTGATTGGCTGCGGCAGGGAAGAATCATCTTCCATCGCCAAAAACAACGAAGTTTGATCCAACGCGTACGCAGCTGTCGGCGCCACAGTGAGCGACGATAGAACGGTGATACTACAAGCAGTTACGGCAGCTGCGGATAATTTGCGGAAAAATAACATGGTCTCTCCATAAAATAGCGACGCCTGGCAGGGCGCGCTCATATCTTTAAAGCTGAAAAACTACATGCAAATGGCCCTGTCGGCAATTTTTCGACAAATTTGCTTTTTATACATCACTTCAGAGTAGCAATAAGTGAGGCCGAAACAGGCACGAAGCAACATGTGTCATTCACATGCAACACATTGGCAATAAGCAAGAAAACGCTCATTGCGCAAAAGCATGTTTGCAGGCGAATCAGGTTGTTGTAACAAGTGTCTAGTTTTGGCCGGGACACCAAAAAAGAGCGGTAAAAGCCGCGAAGGGACGAGGTAGATGACAACGAGCGATCAAGTTTCGCGTCGGGCTGTGCTGGGGGCTTTTGCCGCCGTGCCGGTTTTGACAGCGGCCCCCTACTACGCAAAAGCCGCAAGCTATAACAAAGGCGCAGGCTCGATCCGTACGATTTCGATGAAAAATCAACGGACGGGCGAAACGATGAAGACGATCTATTGGTTGGAAGGCCAGTACATCAAACCCGCCTTGGATGAGATTAACTACTTCATGCGCGATTGGCGGCAGAATTCGGTCCTGAACATGGACCGTCGCAATGTTGACCTGATCGCTGCAGCCCACAACCTGTTGGACACGGAAGAGCCGTTCTTGCTCTTGTCAGGATATCGGACCTCGCGCACCAATGCGATGCTGCGGTCCCGGTCGCGCGGTGTGGCAAAAGAAAGCTACCACGTGAAGGGCATGGCCGCCGACTTGCGCCTGCGTTCCCGCTCCGTTGGTCAGATCGCACGGGCTGGCGTTGCATGCCGGTCCGGCGGCGTGGGACGCTACTCAGGTTCAAATTTTGTGCACCTGGATTGCGGACCTATTCGGTCTTGGGGCAGATAACCCAAGACCCCTCCTGAGAATTGGCCCGCCGAAAGGCGGGCTTTTTTTATATCCTGAGGGTCATTTTGGGCAGCACTCGGCCCGGTATCGACCCTGACGGCGTTTCGCCACAGACCACAAAACCCAAGCTTTCATAAAACGGGACGGCTTGCGGGTCAGCATCCAGCGTCAATGTGGACTGCCCCAGCAACCGTGCCTGTTCCAGCAACACCTGCCAAAGCTGGCGACCGATGCCCTGGCGCTGGCAATCCGGGTCCACGAAGAACAGCGCCACCTCACCCGCCGTTGGCGTAACGGTTGGGCAAAGTGCGACACAGCCCAGCAATCCCTGGTCCTTTTCGACAACCCACAAACTGTTCTTTTCAAGCGTCTCAGGCGTGATCGTCAATTCTGCCCGGCAAGCCGCCATAAAAGCCGCGTCATATCCGTTGGACGCCTTGGACCGCAGGCACAGCTCCGTCAAAGCGGCGCAATCCGCCGCGACGGCTGATCTAATCGCGGGTCGTTCCATCACCACGTACCAAGTACTTGAAACTGGTCAATTGTTCTGCTCCCACAGGGCCGCGCGCATGCATTTTGCCGGTAGCGATACCGATCTCTGCCCCCATGCCAAACTCTCCACCATCAGCAAATTGGGTGGAGGCATTGTGCATCAGGATCGCGCTGTCCACGCGGGCGAAAAAGCGATCCACGGTGGAGGCATCCTCCGCCATTATGCACTCGGTATGATCGGAGCCATGCTGACGGATATGCCTAATCGCTGCGTCCACATCGTCCACGACGCGTGCTGCGATAATCATGTCGAGGTATTCTTTGCCCCAATCCTCAGCATTGGCCAAAACGACACCCGGCAAATGGGCCAGCCCTGCGTCGCCGCGCACCTCAACCCCTGCGGCTTGCAAGTCTGCAACAACTTGTGCGCCCAACCCGTCCACCAATTCGCGATGGATCAAAAGGCATTCTGCAGCGCCACAAATCCCTGTGCGCCGGGTTTTTGCGTTCAACGCCACCTTGCGCGTCTTGTCGGCATCTGCGCTTTTGTCAATGTAGATGTGGCAGATACCTTCAAGGTGGGCAAAAACCGGCACGCGCGCTTCCGACTGAACCCGCCCGACGAGGCCTTTCCCACCGCGCGGGACAATGACGTCGATGTAGTCGGTCATTGTCAGCATTTCCCCTACCGCTGCGCGGTCGCGAGTAGGCACAAGCTGGATCGATGTCTCAGGCAAACTGGCAGCTTTCAGCCCTTCGACAAGGCAAGCGTGGATCGCAGCCGAAGAGTGGAAGCTTTCTGATCCGCCACGCAAGATCGCGGCATTCCCGGCTTTTAGGCACAGCGCACCTGCATCGGCGGTCACATTGGGACGTGATTCATAGATCACGCCAATCACGCCTAAAGGCGTGCGCACACGGCTAATGTTCAGCCCGGTGGGTCGGTCCCATTGCGATGTCACCTGGCCGACCGGATCGGCCTGGTCAGCAACCGACCGCAGCCCGTCCGCCATCGCCCGGATGCGTCCGGTGTCCAGCATCAGGCGGTCCATCATGGCAGGAGACAGGCCCTTTTCGCGCCCGTACGCCAGATCCTTGGCGTTGGCTTCAACAATGCCGTCAGCGTTTGTGATCACAGCATCAGCAGCTGCGATCAGCGCCGCATGTTTGCGTTCGGCTGAGGCAAAAGCAAGATCGGATGCCGCATCTTTTGCAGCCTTTCCAATTGTTTCCATCATACCTGTAACGTTGATCTGATCCATTGATCCCTCACAAAACCATGTCGTCACGGTGCACCAGCGCGCTGCGCCCGGCATATCCCAGGATGGACGCTATGTCACCCGAACGCACGCCAACGATGCGCGCAGCCTCAGCCGCTGCATAAGCCGCCAGACCTTTGGCAAGCGCTGCCCCATCTGGACCCGCGATTGTCACCAAGTCGCCGCGCTGGAAATCACCGGAAACGGCCCGCACACCTGCAGGTAGCAGGGATTTTCCAGCCTTCAACGCTGTTACGGCGCCAGCATCCACGGTCAGCGTACCGCGCGGCTTCATGGCCGCAATCCACTGTTTGCGCGCCGCTGCCGGGGACGTCTGCGCCTGAAACCAGGTGGCGTTTGCGCCGCCGGTCAGGGCTGTTATGGGGCGCGGCTGGTCTCCTTCCATGATCGCCATGGCGCAACCGGCCTGCATAGCCGTGCGCGCTGCCATCAGCTTTGTCTTCATGCCGCCTTTCGCGCCGTCAGACCCCGCGTCACCGGCCATCGCCTCAATCTGTGGGGTAATCTCTGCCACCTGCGTCAAACGTTGGGCACCTGCATCCAAACGCGGGTTGGCGGTGTAAAGCCCGTCCACATCTGACAGCAGGATCAGCACGTCAGCGCCAGCCATGGACGCCACTTGCGCGGCCAAACGGTCATTATCGCCAAACCGGATTTCGTCGGTCGCAACAGTGTCGTTTTCGTTGATGATGGGCACCACACCCGCGCCCAGCAAAGCGCCAAGCGTGGCCCGCGCATTCAGATAACGGCGCCGGTTTTCACTGTCTTCCAGCGTCAAAAGCACTTGTGCAGTGGTCAATCCGTGCGGGGCCAATGCCTCTTCATACGCGCGCGCCAGTCGGATTTGTCCCACAGCCGCCGCCGCTTGTGACGCATCAAGCCCCAACGCACCGGATTTCAGCCCGAGCACCCGACGACCCAGGGCAATCGACCCCGACGACACCACCAGCACATCACGCCCCTGCCCCTTTTGGCTGGCGATGTCTTCCGCCAGTCCGCGCAACCAGTCTGTCCGCAATTGCCCGGAGGCCGCATCGACCAGCAATGCGGAACCGATTTTGATGACAATCCGGCGCGCGTCTTTTAGGGCGTCCAAGGACCCGCCTCCTCTTCCGAGGGCCCGTCGATGACCACCTGCAAGGCCCGCAACAGCTCGGTCGTGCCGGTATGGGCCACAGCGGAAATCGCATACACAGTATCGCCGGTTTCCTGGCCCAGCATGTTTTGAAGCTCTGCCACAATTTCCATCGGCATCGCGTCGATCTTGTTGAGCGCGGTTACACGGGGCTTGTCGGCCAGTTCTTTGTGGTTTTCCAATTCCCTGATAATGGTGTGATAGTCCGCCACGGGATCAAGCGCGGTACCGTCGATCAGATGCAAAAGCACCGAACAGCGTTCCACATGGCCCAAAAACCGGTCACCGATGCCCTTGCCCTCTGACGCGCCTTCGATCAGGCCGGGGATGTCAGCCACAACAAATTCGCGCCCGTCGACACCAACAACACCCAGGTTCGGATGCAATGTGGTGAAGGGGTAGTCCGCGATCTTGGGTCGCGCGTTTGAGGTTGCTGCCAAAAATGTACTTTTGCCCGCGTTAGGCAATCCCAACAGCCCCGCGTCGGCGATGACCTTTAGGCGCAGCCAGATTGTACGCTCGATCTCCGGCTGGCCGGGGTTCGCTTTGCGCGGCGCCTGGTTGGTGGAGGACTTGAAATGCAGGTTGCCAAAACCGCCGTTGCCGCCTTTGGCCAACACAACGCGTTGGCCCACACGGGTTAGATCCGCAATCAGTGTTTCGCCGTCTTCTTCCAGAATTTCGGTTCCCACCGGCACATGCAAAATGATGTCGTCGCCATCCTTGCCCGACCGCTGTTTGCCCATGCCCGGGCGCCCGTTTTTTGCGAAGAAATGCTGCTGATAGCGGAAGTCTATGAGGGTGTTGAGACCTTCCACCGCAACGGCCTGCACGTCGCCGCCGCGCCCGCCGTTGCCGCCGTCCGGGCCACCAAATTCCACGTGCGCTTCACGGCGAAACGACACGCAGCCGTTTCCGCCCGCGCCGGAGCGGGTGTAAACCTTTGCAAGGTCGAGGAATTTCATGGGCCGTCTCCGCTATGCTGGCGCGTTCATAGGCGCCGCGGCAGGCGGGGTGAACCCCGCCCTAGCCGATTTGTAAGATGTAATCCCAGGTGGGCACCGATTTACCACGCGCGACGGAGAATTTTTCAGACTCTCCGATCAACTTGAAACCTGCATGGGTCACAACACGCGCAGACGCCGGGTTGTCCTGAAAGATGGACGCGACAATCGACGTGTCAGCCATAGGATTATCGTCAACCAAAGCATGCAACGCTTCTGACGCAAGGCCGGTGTTCCAGAATTGTGGCGCAACCCAATAGCCAACTTCCGACTGGCTTTCTGTCACATGTTCCAAGGAGATCAGTCCTAGAACTTCTCCGTGCCCGTGGGCAGACCCGTCAAGAGCCCAGACCGTTTCCGGGTTATCCTCCTTCATCACGGCTTCTAGAAAAGCCTCTGCCGCGCCCGGCGGCATTGGATGTGGGATGGACGTCGTCATCTGGGCCACGCGTTCATCACTGGCGTAAAGCGACACCAGGCCGGCGTCCGATTTTCGAACCGGGCGCAGGGTCACCCGCTCCGCCTCGATGATCCGTTGACCTTTGATTTCTTGCACCATCATGGGTTTTCTCCTTGCAAGAGAACAAGCACGACACTGGCGACCGTCAGACCGGCCAGCGCCCACATCAAATATTTCTCAGCCGCTGTGCCCGCCACGGTAGCTGCCAGCCTGTCGCCGCCCCAGCACCACAAGGGATGCAGAACGACCTGACAGGCAAATAAAATGACCGCGATGACCGCTGTCGCCTCCAGCGCGGACGTGCCGGGACCGACAAAATTTGTGAATCCTGCGGTGATCATGGCCCAGGCTTTGGGGTTCAGCGGGTGAACAATTAACCCAGCCATAAAGCCCGGCGCCGGTCCAGCATCGCGGTCCGAGGACAACCGCAAGCCCGCCACTTTCCAGGCGAGGTAGACGATGTAAGCCGCCGACAGGAATTTCAGGGCCGTAAACAAAAGCGGCACGGATTGGGCCAATTCCATCAATCCAAACCCAATTGGCCAGATAATCAGCTGTTTTCCAAAGGTAACACCGGCAACAAAAGGCAAAGCGCGGCGCAGACCGTACCGCGCGCCGGTGGCCATTAGCGCCATATTGGCGGGACCCGGGGTGCCGACCTGACTGGCCGCAAACACGGCAAAGGGAATGATCAGGATGTTCATGGGCCTGCCCGTACAAATTCGGGGGCAAGAAGGCCCATAATCACGTCGTCGTGCCGTTGTCCGTCGACCAATGCAGCCTGCCGCGCGCGGCCTTCTTCGACAAAACCCAGCTTTGCGTAACAGGCTTGTGCCCGTGTGTTGTAGTCGATCACCCGCAACTCGATCCGATGCAGTCCAAGCGTATCGATGCCCCACCCCAGCGCCAAACGCATGGCCCGCGTACCGATGCCCTGCCCAAGCAAAGCCTCATCAAGAATGCCCACTGCAACAGAGCACCGCGCCTCGGATTGCCAATAGGTGTGAAAGAACAAAGACCCAATAACCCTTTCGGCAAGTGTCATGACCCAAGACACGGGCTGGCTATGTAGATGTTCAAGCCATCCTTCAGCCTGCGCTCGCCCTATGGTCCGCATCCCAGCGGGCGCCCCACCAAACATGCGCACGATATCATCGGATATTCCAAGTGCTATCCGCCCATCGACGTCTGTCGGAATTGGGGGCCGCAAGCACAGGTCCTGATCTGTCAGGGTCGGTGTGTGAACGTTCTTCAATGCATCGCCTCCCAATCCGCACGGGTCAGCACGTACTCCGTGTGTGGCACCTTTACGTCTTGCGCGCGGCAGTAGACCTCGCCTTCACCGGCGGGCTGAAATCCCGCCTTCTCCAGCACGCGACGGGACGCGTCATTGCCGTGAAAGACATCTGAATGTTGGGCGTCGATATCCGTGTTCTCAAAGTGAAATTGGACAACGGCGTGCGTGGCTTCGGTTGCAATTCCTTGGCCCCATGCCTCCGGGTGCAGGAAATAACCCACATGGGCGCCGCCGCTGACAGCACCGATAAGTTCTCCGTCGCGCTCAATGCCCATAGTCTCGGGCCAGCGAGAACTTCCGTCCTCGCACGTGATACGCACATCCGCAGCGCCAAAGGGATATGGCACCTTGGAAAGCCACTTCGACACATCACATCGGCCAAGGATGTCGACCAATGCCGCGCGGTCCGTCTCCCGATAGGGCCGCAATATTAGGCGCACTGTTTCTATGTACGGGGCCATCTCTTTGGCCCTCCTCTCCCAAAAGTAAAGGGGCCGGTTTTTCAACCGACCCCTTTACGAATTCTCTGTAACTGGTTCGGTTACTCGGCTGCCTCCGCCACCGGGAGCACAGAAATGAAGGTGCGGCCCTTGAAGCCCTTGTGGAATGTGACGGCGCCTTCGACTGTAGCAAAAATGGTGTGATCTTTGCCTTGGCCCACGCCGTTACCTGGCCACCACTTATTGCCGCGTTGACGCGCAATAATGTTGCCCGGGATCACAGACTGACCACCGAATTTCTTGATGCCGAGACGACGACCGGCTGAGTCGCGGCCGTTACGGCTGGAACCACCTGCTTTTTTGTGTGCCATGTCAGCCTCTCCTTATTTACCGGCCAGTTCTTTGGCCTGTTCGACCCAGCCTTCACGCTCGATCCGGCCTTTGAACGACAGTTTCTCGTCAAAGTCTGCGATGTCTTCAGCTGTCCAGTCCGCGATTTGTGCGAAAGTGGTCACACCGTTGGCATGCAGTTTCTTTTCTAGCGCCGGGCCAACACCCGACAGTTTCTTCAGGTCATCGGCGCCAGCTTCTGCTGGTGCTTCTGCCGGGGCAGCAGCTTCAGCCTTCGCCTTAGGTGCTGGCTTAGCTTCGGCTTTTTTGGCCTTTTTCGGTGCAGCAGCTTCTGCCACTGCAGCGGTTGCCACGAAACCTGCACCACCCAGTGCAGCCGCAACGCCTGACTTGCCTGCGCCTTTCGCGAGGATGTCCGTTACCCGGAGCACGGTCAGTTGCTGACGGTGGCCCTTTTTGCGCTGGGAAGAGTGCTTACGACGACGTTTGACGTAGTTGATGACCTTCGGGCCTTTGCCCTGTTCCAGGATTTCAGCCTGAACGCCAGCATCATCTACCAGAGGCGCGCCAACGGTGACGCTGTCACCGCCGAGCATCAGAACCTCATTGAATTGAACCTTATCTCCGGCGTTGCCTGCGATCTTTTCGACCTTGAGCACATCACCGGCGGCAACTTTATACTGTTTGCCTCCAGTCTTTAGTACAGCGAACATCCGTCCGTTCCTTGCAATTTCCGCATCTTACGGCCCCGGCAATCCGGCGTTGTGGAACCCGTTTTCAAAGGCCCTGCCTCAAACAGCGTGTCGTGGTATCCGACAAAATGACATACCACTGCAGGAATCCCCTACAGCGGAGGCTGCTTAATGGTGCGGAACCGGTGTTCTGTCAACCCTGTTCACCGCGTGCGCAGCGGTTAAACGGCTGGCCCACCGGTCTTTTCGAAGAGGCTTTGGTCGAGAGTTTCCAGAAACACCTGCAAGTGGTCCGAATAGGGTTCCCAGCTTTTGACGGAGGACTTGTAGATCTTCTGACGAACCTGATTGACTGAGGCGGTGCGAACCACCCTTTCTGTCTTGTGGAATTCTAGGACACCCGGTTCCCAGTCCAGCCCCAGATGAGCGATCAGCTTGCGGCTTTCAGCCTCTTGATCTGCAACCAGATCCTCGTAGCGAAGATGGTAGACCGCGCCCGGGTACAGGTCGTCCCACATCTGCATCAGCAACAGATAGTTGTTGGCGAATTGCGCAAGCTCCGCCTGATCGTAGGCGTATTGATGAGCGTGCGTATCAAAGAAGTTTTTCCAGATGGAAAATCCGCTATCACGCGGGTCACGCACCATGTGGACGATGCGCGCCTTAGGAAAGGCCAAATGCAGCAGGCCCACGTTCATGAAGTTGCCAGGCATTTTATCGACGATCCTCATGGCATCCCCCGCCTGAACGGTCGATTGGGCCAGATAAGCATCAGCAAAAGCCAGCAGATCCCGCCGCCCCGCCTTGCGCCCCGCGGCATATATCGGCGGCGCCAGATTGGTGGCCGCCATCAGTTCGCCTGCGCCAAAACCCTTTGAATGGCTGGAAATGATCTGTTCCACCAGGGTTGTACCGGACCGCATCATACCAATCACAAACACTGGCCGTTCATCTTGGCTGCCTTTGCCAAGCAGATGATCAAAACTGCCCCTTTCAAACAGCTTTCGAATACGGGCAAACATTTGCGTGTCGGTTTCCGGCGGTGGTGGAAGAAGCGCGCGATTGGTACCGTTTGCCACGATCAGATGCATAGACGCAGCCACCACGTCGCTTACGCGATCGTAGTGTTGCCCCAACGCAAAGGATAATTGCACCCGATCTTCATCGTCCAAACTATCGCGTTTCAGCATATCTTCCATATGTGTAATGGACTGGGCTTTTTCGTCCCCCTCAAAGAGTTCATAAGATAATCGCAGAGCCTCTGCGTGATCTGGCTCGCGGACCAGCAAGTTGCGGAAAACCTGTCGCGCATCTTCTTTGCGGCCAAATTCATTAAGCGTAAGGCCTTTTTTCAAAAGGAAATTTCTGTTCTCGGGCTCTAATGCCAATGCAGCATCGATCGCCTGAAGCGAGGTTTCGAAATCGCCAATGTCACTTAGTGCACCGGACAATCTTGCGTGCGCGCCTGCGTCAGTGGGCTGATGGGCTACCACTACCTGAAAATCAGCAACTGCATCCACAGCATTGCCTTGTGACAGGTGCAATGTGCCCCGGCTGTTATGGGCGTTGGCGTAGTTAGGGCGGATTTCGATAGCACGTGAATAATGTCGCAAGGCACCGTCATTGCGGCCAAGCGCGGTCAGTGCACTTCCTAAATTGTGGTGTGCTTCGGGCCAGGATTCACGTTTGGACAGCGCCTTGCGGAGCGTTTTCTCCGCCTCTTCAAAGCGGCCCATCTGCGTGTAAAGCGCGCCCAAATTGCCGAGCGCGTCGATAAACCCAGGATCGAGCTTGACTGCCCAACGGTACGCTTTCACCGCTTCGTCAGACTCTCCCAAATGGGTCAATGCAATGCCGCGGATGTTATGAACAAACGCTTCATCCCGGAACGCATCCGTCAGCTGATCCGCCATCGCAACAGCGCCGGCAAAGTCACCTTGCCCAAGGATGTTAGCAAGCTGATCCGCTTCCCCTTGGCCCAAACGCGGTTTTGCGCTGCCGCCCTTACGCTCAATCTTGGCCAAGGCTTTCTTGGCGCGGCTGTGCTTTGGCATATGCGTCAGAACATCCCGATAAAGCGCAGCCGCCCGCGCTAAATCACCAGAACGCTGCGCGGCTTCTGCCGCGATTAAGATATCTTTGATTGTGGTCCCGCTCATACCCCTTTTTCGCGTGTAGACTTGTGCGGCGCAAGCGCAAGTATTGCCCCACATCACTCTTGCGCCCACCCCGCCGCTACACTATTCAGCGCGCCAGCGGAGAGGTGCCGGAGTGGTCGAACGGGGCGGTCTCGAAAACCGTTGTGGGTGCAAGCCCACCCAGGGTTCGAATCCCTGTCTCTCCGCCACTAAGCAACTGAAAATAGTTGAATAATTCAAAAAAATTGAGCGTTAGAATTGACGGCTCTTTACGCAGAATTTGCTCTGGTTTAGTCTTACACAACCCTTACACAAAATGACACATTTTGGAGGTGCGTGAAAAATGGCCGAAAAACACTCGATTCTGGGCGGTAAAGCTCACAGATGGTGCGCGCTACTTTGAAGCGCGACTCCTATTAGAAAACAATAGGTTATCTAATAGGAGAATATCGCATGGGAGCCGTTTACACGCAACTATCACTGTCTGAGCGCCGTAGAATCGAGACTTGGTGGCACGCCAAGGTGC
>JBCCET010000076.1:0-19007 GCA_039030095.1 Pseudomonadota bacterium
ACTTGTTTACGCGGCAGCCCGCTGGTCAACGCTACCCGCACTGCCTGGGCGCGAAATTCCGCGGTTGGTTTCGATGCCATGATGTTTCTCCTTTGTGGCAAAATACCAAGTCAAAGCAGCGGAACAATTCCGTGGCAGGTCCACATCCTTGATTTTCAGAAAACCGAGAATGGCGCGTAATTTACTCGCCATCGCTATTTGGACAGTCTCCAATTTTGAGAGAAGAAATCGAGACAATAGGTGGAGTCCCTCAGAAAGTTATCAAGTTGCCACTGAAAGCTGATACCGTTTCTGGCTACACTGGATACGCGGTCAAGGAGATCCTCGAGGAAATAATTGTATGCCCGACTGAGACGGCTTGGCCAATTTATGAGTCTTTGGCAATGTTGCTTGAGGAGAACGGTGTGGATGACGCGTGGGCCAAAGTACGAAGATCAGATATTCCCCTCAGAAGGTAAATGAAATTCCCGCAACAAATCCCGCAACACTTATTGCGGTGAATCCTTAATAAATATTGAAAATAAATATATTTTAGAGATTAACGAGTGATTCTCGGTCCGCCACCCCTCATCTGCAGATTTCGCCAAATTTCTCGCAAAGCCGCGTAAGGAAAATGATTTTCCCGTTCATCGCGCACGCTCGGTTTCGCCCATTCTTCTATTATGTGTGCTTTGGCGATTTTGCAGGTAGAGTCGCCCGCGAATTTTCAGCGTGGATTTGCGGCGCTTGGCGTAGGCATACTAAAAGGACGCCTACGACTTGGTTCGTGCTGGGCTGAGATGTTTTGAGATGCATCGGTGCTGAGTGACTTGATCGAACAGCATTGGGTAACCTTAGGATACCCGCCCTGACACAGGCTCCCAAGCCGACAAAGTTCGAGCCTCACTTCTGAAATGATTCATTGGAGCGGAGTGATGGACTTAGAGTTACAAGAACACTGCGCTTACTAAGTATTTTCCTCGGATAAGTGCACCACGTCGCAAACATTCAACTGACCCACCCTTTGGAGCCGACCAGAAATCGCCGCCAAGGCATTGCGGTCAGCGGCTTTAGCGCATGCTTCAAGGTCTTCGGCTATACGGGCGAATTTGTGCATCCCGATGTGGTCGGCAATTCTTGCAAGCCGCCGAGACAACTTTGCCACTTCTGGTAAGTCGTCGCGGTCCAAAGCAGTTTCAAGCTGATCCATTCGATCCACCACAGCCTCAGCAGCCCGTGAAATCACGTCTTGGCCAACACCTTCGCCAAGGTTGCTTTTTAGCAAGTCTAACGCGTCCAGTTGTATCGGTGCGTATTCAACCGGCATCAAAGTGCGGACATTGTTCATCGCAGTGACCTGTAAAATTTCCTTTCAACGGCAGTCTTTACCCCCGCCAAAGCTACCAAAACCTTAGTAGAGCGCGACGATTTCGTGGGGATTTGTAAAGAAATATTTGAAATTCTCCGGCATCCCGCAAAAAGTCGGCGTTCCCGACCTTTGGTATACGCGCCCAACAGGTGGCCAGAAAAAGAAAGGCGAAGCTTCGTAGCGCCGCCTTTCAATGGGCGCAAAAAACTGCGCCGACTTTCGTGTCGTCCTGTTAGCGTTTGGTTCGCGTGTATCCCACGACAATACAACGACCCAAATCGCCACGTGCGGCATTACAGGTGCGCAGTGCCGCTTTCTTTGATGTGCGATATTGCGGAGAGGTTGCAATCCCGGCTTTTGCAGGTTCTCCCCCTTCGGAACACGTCCGAGGTTGGCGGGAGGTTGGCACCGCATACGCCGTAACGGCTGGATACTGCCGGCTCCATTTTACCATCTGTTGGATCAGGTCCGGGCAGAGTCCCTTTTAGAACTAGAAGTTCTTTTCCCGATCCTGACCCTGCTGTCGCCGTCGCCGTCGCCGTCGCCGTCGCCGTCGCAGGTGCCAGAAGGCAAAGTAAGGCCGCAGCCGCAAATGCGGCTTTCAATTTTTGAATGATCATAGTGATCCCCTATCAATTTTTCTGTGCGCAAATGTCCCATCACAGCGCAACACAAATTACGTGGGAAATCTCAAATGGCTCTACAACCTTGGGGGTGCAAAAATTTTCGAAAAACCAACATAAATACCTGATCTACTTAAAATAAAAGCTTTCCGTCATTTCCATTGATATTCTGAAGGGTTAGACCCGCAGCCTGTTTTGCTGCGGGTCGTGCGCGGTTTACTTGTCGACCGGGATCACATCGGCTGGCCATTTCATGGTATATCCAAAAGCTACTTGTTCAGCTGCGCCAGGTGCCATCGGCAGAACCCATTCCAGCACACCGCGTTTTCCGTCACGCCGATCTGTTTGTGGCCTTGGGCGCGTCGTTGCGGTTATGACGAGGTCTTCGTTTTCCGACGTGGGCACCACATCAAGAAGCCGCAGGTCAATTGCATAATCGAGCGCTGACGTGATTTCGGTGGTGAATGCGCGCTCAACCTCTGACCGCGACGTGATGATGCCACCTTCGCCTTCCTGCACGGAAACCGTGCGCCGGTCCAACCGGATGCCATGCAGCGGCCCAAGGCCCATCGGCTCTTCTTGGCCTGGCAAAAGTTTCGGCAGTGAAATGTCGCCGATGATCGCACCGTTGACCTTCAGCAATCCAGATCCGGCCAACAGAATACCCGCACTTTCGTTGGTCAGGTTGGTATAGAGAAACGCGTGACTGTCCCGCGCGGCATTTGCCATGGCAAAGAGCGAAACCGGCAGGCTTACTGTGTCGATATCAAAACTGCTTTGGTCAGCGTACGGGTCCAACGAGTGACCGGAGCCAAGGTCAAATTCCACCGATTGTCCTGTGTACGTCACGCGGCCTAAGTATTCGTCGAGCGAAACCTCCTCTGCGACAATCACAAGTTCAGCAGGTTCTGGCTCTTCGGAATAAACCCGAGATGTGACCTGCTTTCGTACGGTCTTGTCTGCCAGGCTCTTGGGCTGAGGGCGAGGGATGGCGGTCTGGGTTTGGTCCGACAGGCTGGCCGTCGTAAGGGTCAACTTGATGTCAGCCCACGGATACAAGGGTTCAGCAAAAGACCCGTAGCTTGTCGTGTGGGAAACCACGGCTTGCCGATGGATCGTCAAGGTGCCTTGGTCGCCATCGTGGCGCAGGTCAAAGCTGTAGCGTGGTGACCAGTAGACAGGTTCCCGGTTGTCGATTTCCAGGGACCCGTCAACGGTCCCAGATGCGTCCACGGTCAGGGTCAACAGACCAGATCTTTGAACGTCTTCGGCAATCAACGCGTCTTCTGCAGCGATGGCGCGGTCACGAGCCTCTGTCAGCGCGACTGTCTCGGGGTTCAACGCTAACAGCACCGGTTGCAGGCGCGATATCTGCGCCTGCGCGGCTTGCATTGTCTCCGCCAGTGCGGCGGCCATAGCGGTCAATTCGGCTGCAGTGGGTGGTTTGTCCCCGGTCAAGCCGGATTTGGCAGTCTGCTCTGCCAGGGTGACCTGCACCCGCGCAGCGGCGATCTGAGCCTCTATTTCCGCACGTTTCGCCTGGTGTGCTGCAAGCGCAGCCTCTGCTGCAATTCGCGCGTCACGTGCTGCACTTTGCCGGGGTGTTAACACCCGATCTGCGGGGGTTGCCCGGCTGCTGTTAAAGGTCTGCCCCACCAATACGACGCCAGTTGGCAAGCGAATGCCCGTAACCCCATTTCCGCCTTCCGTGGGCAGGCGCAAGGTGACCTGATGCCGACCTTCAGGCAGTGCCACATCGGCTGAGTACGTAACGATCCCGGATTGCCCTGTGACAAGGGCTGATCGTACGGTGGGTGTAACCTCAATGGTATCAGCGAAAACAGGCAGCGGTAAGACCGCGAACAAAAACAGATGACGCAACATGCCCCAATCCTTTCAATACAGTCAGGGGCGAAATGCCCCTTTTCAAAATCTATGACGCAGCCAGATCGGTAATTCTTGGATCAGGTCACATAAAAATAATAGCGATCCGGTGCGATGTGGTCAGGCCCTTTAACCGCGTGAAAGCCCACGAGCGGCTGGCCAGACACGATCATGCCACCCTTTGCCATGACCTTTGCGATCAGCGGCGACAGTTTTGCGGCCTCTGCCACGTCCTTTTCTTTGACGCCAAAACCGAAGTCGTAATGCGCCAGCGCAATCGACGCGCCTTTGGCTGCAAGGGCTGTCAGGGTGTCTTCAGCCTCACCTTGCAAAAAATCCTCTTCCGGCGGTACGCAGGACGGGTGGCATTGTAAGATCCGGTCCATGACCCATATGCGTCTATCCGTCAGGATTTCGCGCAGATGGTCATAGGTCCGTCCATTGCCGAGCCCCATGTCCAGAACATCCCCGCCAGTTTCGGCAATCCGTTCCGCCGCCCAATTCAGCCCGTCGCGCTGGGCTGTAAATCGGCGCAGCATACTATCAAGTCTGCTCATCTGTTGTGTCCTTCTTGTCGGCCTGCCAGAGTGTTACGGGCGCCGATAAAACTACTTCAAGAAATTGGTCGGTGAAATCCCAGATTGCGCCGTCATGGGCGAGATGATGGGTAAGAAGGCCAAATGGCTCCGTCGCGTCAGTGGCGCCGGATAGGCGGTCGTCCAAGTCTTTTTGCAATCGGGCCAGGAGCTGGTCTTCATCGACCAACGATCGAGTTTCGTGCCAGTCGATGGGGTCTACGTGGGTATTGACCCTTTCAAGCCCTGGGGCCGCCCATTTTTCTGGTCGGGCGTTGTAAGTGGATAGGTAGCGATAGCCAAAAGACGGTAACAAGTCCGTCGCGGATACGCCAATTCTGTTCCACGGCGGTACAAACATGGGCTGGGTGACAATGCCCAGGGCGGCCATCGCGTCCGAGCCAGCCTGCAAATCCGTTGAAAGTTCCCGCTTGGGTCGAACGTCACTGAATTCCGCTTTCTTTGACCCATCCGGCGCGCGGTTTTGGTGCGAAAGCCCATGGGTCACTGCGATCATATTCTGCGTCAACGCCGCCGCTAGTTCGCGCCGGGCTGATGCTGGAATAATCGCCAAATGCACGGGTATCTGATACCTTTCGGCCAGCGATTCCAACTGCAAGAGTGCAGGTGTCAGTTCAATGGCATCGTCGTCGCGCCACCAGACTGGCAACGTTTTGCCTGCGTCGTGCAGTTGCTCAATCGCTTCCTGGATATTACGCCACTTTGTCATGAGGTTTCTTCCAGGTATTCAACCATTTGCAGCGCGCCTTTAAATTCAACTTTCGCCGCTTTGCGGTTTTGTTCGGTTGCAGCCTTGACCCCTTTTGCCAACAGTTCCGGGGTAAGTTCGCCAGCCTTTAACACCTGAAATTGAGACCTCTTGGCCAGGCTTTGTGCCCGAAGGGTCTGTTCAACTTCGCCGCCATCGTCAAAGGGCACCAAAACTGACGGACAACCGGTTTGCAAAAGGTCAATCGCGGTGTTGTAGCCGCACATTGAAACGCTCACCGCTGCATGGTTCAGCATTTGGCGAAAGTCCGGTCGGGCCGGTTCCACCACGGTATTTGGCGGGCCAAGGGCTTGTAGCCGCGCTACTTCAGCTGCGGAATCTGTGCCGCCAACCAACAACCGCCAAGTCAGATCCGACTGGGCGGCAGCACGCAACGCCATTTCATACAGGCTACGTCCAACGGACCCACCCCCAGCAGATACAAGAACTTCACCTTCTCCGGCCCGCGTTGAGTGCGCGGCAGGTGCGGCTGGCGCCACATAGCCTGTGTAAACCAACTTGTCTTCCAGCGTTGGCGTTACAGGCCAACTTGCAGACAGGGGCGTTGTGTCCGGGTCGCTGTGGACAAAAACACCGTCATAAAACGCCGCCAACATCGCCTCAGATTCCAGTGCCTTTGCGGGTTTTGAGGGTGGAGCCAGAATATCGCGTATGGACGCATAAATACGCGGTCGAGGGGTTAGCTCTTTAGCTTGGTTCAAAATAGCTAGAAACTCTGACTTCAGGATCCTGCGGCCAAACGGATAAAGCTCCGTCACCAGAACGTCAGGTGCGAAATCTGCAAGTGCTTTGACCGCCACCTGCTTCCGATTAAGCATGAAATTCTCATCCACCGGCTGATCTTCTTCGTCCAGTAGTCGGGTGAAGTTCACGCCATCAGATGCCACAGGGGGCAGTTGCAATATATCAATGCCGGGACGGCTTAGATGGGGTGCTGGGCGACCGCCTGATATCACTTGCACGCTGTGACCACGATTTACGCAGGCGTCCGCAAGGGTTATGGCGCGCGACAGATGGCCAGTTCCCAGCAGATGGGTCACAACAATGCCAATCCGCATCAGTCCGACACCAACCTTTCAATTTCGCCGTCCCACCGAAGTACACCATCTGAGATCGTTAGCACAAACAATCGGTTACGCTTTACTGCGAAAGGTGGTGCGCCAAAGAAATCCCAATCAGTTGCGCAACCTAGCAAGACCCGCATGATGCCAATGTGGCAAACAGCAACGGTTGGGTTGTCCAGCGAAAGCGCCCAAGGCTCCACCCGGTCGCGAACCTCTTGCAAGGATTCACCGCTGGGTGGGCGCATGGACCAGCCCCATTCTTCAATATCGCGATAACCACTATCCGGGTCCGCCCGCAGCTCGCGCCCATAGGCACCTTCCCAGTCGCCCCAGTTCATCTCTATCAATGCAGGTTCTGTTTTTGGTGCGCGCGCTGTTACCAGTTCAGCTGTCTCTTTCGCCCTCAAAAGCGGGCTGGAGATCAGATCGGCAGATTGCCAATCACCCGGAAGCCGTTGAGGCGACAATTGCGCGCGCGCTTCTTCATCCAGCGGAATATCGGTGCGTCCTTGCAGGCGACCTTCCCGGTTCCAGGCCGTGTGCCCGTGGCGTAATAGTGCGAGCTTTGTCATACCAGATGCCTCAAAGTGTCGGCGATCGTGTTCCGTGCATTGGGTCGCAATCGATTTACCATAAACTGTCTGCAGATCGCGATACTATCGGGTGTTTCGGGCGGCAGTGCATCAATCAAAGCCGCAAAAGACGCAGGATCTGATTGCGGCGCCATTTGCCCAGTGGGTCCAACCACGTCGCGCACGCCGGGGCGGTCTTCGGCAATAACACGCAGCCCAAGTGCCTGCGCTTCCAGATACACCATGCCAAAGGCTTCGTTCACGCCGGGCCAAACCAGACAACTGGCGCGTGCCATCGCTTTTGAAACTTCTGTTGGGCTGGCCTGACCCAAAAACTGCACCTTTTGCCCAAATTCCGCGAAAAGCGTTTCCACCTGTGCTCGTGCCGGACCGTCCCCGATAATCCTCAACGTCCAGTCCGTCCGCGATACTAAGCGAAGAGCCTCCGCCAGCGCCGTGAAGCTTTCAAGTTTGTCGCCGAAGCGCAACATGGCGACGGCAAGAAGCTCAAGGGATGCAGCAGGTGTTTTTCCGGCAGGCAAGGTGTCCTGGTTCAGAAATGGGCGCAGGTGCACCAGTTTTTGATGCGGCGGCCGATATTGGGACAGTGCCTCAAAATCGTGGTCTGTGAGGTAAAAAACCGTGTCGGCTGCATCGCTTGCAGCCTCCGCTGAGGCAGCAAAATCAGCCCAAGCGCCTGTGAGCCGTTTTTGAGCGCGCGTGGCTTCGATCAACAGATACGGGATGCCCTTTCGTTTCGAATAAACCGGGCCGATCAAGTCCGGGGCTTTGTAGTAGTTATGGTATGTTATCCAAGCGTCAAAATTGTATGATTCCAATCTATTAAGTTCTTTTTCTGAAGCATCATATATGGATTGCTGAACAGCTTTTTCGCCGGCGCCGTCGCGACTTCGTAAATCTGACGCGACGGACACCTCGGCTACGTCTTCGATTGACCGAAGCGTGTCCAAAAGCGCACGCGCAAATGTCCGTTCGCCGGATGGTTTGGGGTGATTTACCGGTTTTAAAGGGGCGTAGAATGCAAGGTGCATCAACCCTGCTCCAAAAGGCCAGCAAGGCGCGCACGCAGCGTTGCCAGACCGCCTTCCATGCTAAATTCCGCGACCAGACGGTCATAGGCGGCCTCAGAAAACTGACGTTGCAATTCCGGGTCCGAGGCCAGTTTCTCAATTCCGGCGGCGAGGTCGGGCGGAGTGCCTTCTACCAGCAATCCATGTGTGCCGCTGTCGATGAACTCAGGGATTGCAGACACCGGCGTGGATAGGATCGGCAGTTTTTGGCTCGCCGCTTCCATCAGAACGTTCGGCAGGCCGTCTCGATCGCCGTCCTGGGCAATTCTGCTGGGCAAAACAAAAAGATCTGCTGCTCGCATCGCTTCAATTACTTCCGGCTGGTCGGCTTTTCCAACCCAAGTGATGCGGTCGGCCAACCCGGCTGATTTCGCCTGAGCTTGCAACGGCTCCGACAAATCGCCGCCGCCAATGTGGACCCAGTGCCAGTCCAGATTGTCCGGCAGCATCTGGAAGGCCGACAAAAGAACGTCAAAGCCTTTCTTTTCCACCAATCGCCCGACGGACAGCATGTGAAATTGACCGCGCACGCGCGAGCGATCAGGAGGCGCAGGAAAACGGCTGAGATCAAGCCCGTGATAGACTAGCGACACCGTGTTTTGATCGGCGGATCTGTCTTTCAGAAAGCGCGCGCCTACGCCTGTGCAGGTTACACCAAACTGTGCGGCGTCTTCCGCATCCGAGAGTTTTGCCGCCAGGTCCCATTCCGGCGTGGTCCAAATGTCTTTGGCATGGGCAGAGAAAGACCAGGGAATGCCAAGCATCACCGCTGCATAGCGCGCAACCGACGACGGTGTATGTAAGAAATGTGCGTAGATTCCGCGTGTTACGCTAGGTGCCTCAACTGCCATGACGCAAGCTTGGCCAAAGCGCCGTACACGGTTGCGAGTAATGTCCCGCTTAAGATCGGCCAGCCAAAGCGCGCGGGCTTTCGCATAACCCGGTAACCGCCGCGCAGCACGCCAGGCCCGCACAACACGGGCAGGTTCATTGTGAAGATACTCTGGCAAGTAGCGCACCCGAGCTTTGAGCTTCTGGTGCAGCGGATGGGTTTTCTTGTCATACGGAAAACGCAAGGACCACACGTCAAACTGCAGGCCCGCCTGTTCCAGCGCGACAAGTTCTTGGGCAATGAACGTCTCGGACAGGCGCGGCCACCCCTTAACCACCACCGCAAGTGTGGGTTCTGTCATTCCGCTGCCTTGATGCCTCGGTCGCTGAGGAGATGTCTGACCCGGTCGGTGATAAAGTCCAGGCCGTTCAGCAATCCGGGGTATTGGCCGGTAGATGGTGGTTTCATTTCTGGAAACGACCGAATTGCTTCGATCATTACTGCCGCATCCGTGCCGTCGCGGTCCGGGTCCAGCATACGGGTCAGGTGAAGCTCTTCGGCGCGCGCGGCCCGGATATACTGCTCCAGCCTAGGTTTTTTTCGCGGCACAATCACAGCCGGTTTGTCGAAAGACAGGATCTCGCAAAAGGTATTGTAGCCGCCCATAGCGATCACACCCGCAGCCCCCGCGATCAGATTTTCCATTTTGCTGTCAAAGCCCAATGCTTCCACCCGGCCGTCCAGCTTTTCGACGCGCGTTTCAAAAGCTGTGCGCGTGTCTCCCGACAAGAATGGACCGTAGATGATCCGCGCGACGGGTTTCAGACTTGGGTCCGCCTCATAAGCCTTCAGGACGTGGTCCACCAATGCTTCACCATCGCCGCCGCCACCTGGCGTGACTAACACATAAGGCTCTTCAGCGGTGACTGGTTCTTCTGCCAGGGTTTCCCTGCGGAGGTATCCAGTCCAGTGCATATGTGCGTCTATGGACGATGGATAATCTATACCCTGCAACGGGTTATAGATTGATTTCAATCCATATACCCAGATGTCATCATAGTAAGATGCCATTGCTGAAACGGCTTCTTTGCGGTCCCATTCTTTGACCAAGGCTGCGTCTTCGTCCAGCACATCGCGCAGGCCAAGAACCAGTTTTGCGCCGGTGTTTTGGCGCAGCCAATCAAGCGTTGGCAAAAGTTCGCCGCGAAACCCGTTCGGTTCTTTGTCCACGATCAGGATATCTGGAACAAAGTTTTGTGCTGCTGCACAAATCAGGCTGGACCGCAGGTTCGTCGTCTCATCAATGTCCAGCCCGAGGGATTCAGATACGTAAGACCCATCGGACTGCTTTACAACACCGGGCAGGCGGACATGGTCCACGCGTTCTGGAAAGGTAAAGCGCCCTGCAACTGGTGATCCGGTTAAGATCAAGGCGCTCAAAGTTGGGTCAGCCGTGGTCAAGGCGGCCGCAATCGTGCGCGACCGTCGCAGATGCCCGAGGCCAAACGTGTCATGGCTGTAAAGCAATACCCGCGGTCCTGCGCCGCTTTGATTTGTCGATATGCCTGTGTCCGAAACCATTTCCCGTCCGGCTTCAATTGCTCAACTGATCTTTGAGTCGGCCCGTGTAAGGCCGTGATCGTCCAGAGTATTAACGTCATTTGAGCGCACACGCCACGCTAAAGCCTCAATTGCTTTGTGACGTTTGTGGCTTCGTGTAGGCCGGCTTGGTCTTGACCGCCCGAGACTTTCAACAGATGGTTCCGGCATTCATTTGAAAAGGCGGATACTTTGCGCACTGAGCAGATAAAAAAATTGACTGGATTGCTCATAGCTTTCACGCGAATTGCCGCTGTTTTTGCGTTTTGCCTGGTCTCTACCTTTGCAGTCGCACAAGAAACCAATCCGCAAATGGACGAGATACTGAAGTCCGCCGAGGCAAATGGATCGCAGATCATCATCATCAATCCCAATGGGACCGTTGCGGATGAAGAAGGTCCAAGTGTTCAGGATCGCTTTCAAAAGAGCTTTATGCTCACCAGTCAGGAACGGTTGGCGGCCTTTCGAACAACGCTAAGGGACAGACTGACCGCCGCTCCGGCCTCTATCGACGAAGTGCTGTTCATCTTGAATGGACAAAGCCCGACAGGCCATTGGAGTGAGTATCTGCGCATCCTGTTCTGGACGCTCATCCTGCTGGTGGTCGGAGAACTGATCGTCCGAGAGACTTACGGCAAACGGATCGTCGGCCCTGCGGTATTGAGATTACAACGCGAAAACCCCATTGGGTATTCTGACAAACTACCGGTTTTGCTGGTGCGCGTGTTGGTTGCCGTTGGCGGGCTGACGTTGGTGACCATCGCGACTTATGCGATGGGGTACGCGCTTTTTGGGGAATCCACTGACGGAACTGTCCGGCTGACCGTCGCATACATTTACCTCAGCTACATCACAGCTCGCAGCATCATATTTTTGTGGCGGATGATTTTGTCCCCGTATCTGTCTGAATATCGCATTCCGAATATGACGGACGCCGAGGCCAGAAAGCTCTATTGGTGGCTATTGTCGGTAGCGTCCATTGCGGTTGTCGTTATTAACTTCTGCAAGTGGCTGGAAGAACTGGGTATTTCGTACAACGTACATGCACTCTTTAGCTCGCTTTTCACCTTGTTTGTGGTGGTCCTGAATACTGCCATGCTGGTGGCCAACAGGCGTGCTATTTCCTCCGCGATCCTGCATGGCGAGAAAGTTGATGATGCGCCGGTGACGACCCGTTTTGTGTCACGGGCATGGCTGCCGGCCGTAGTCACATATTTCTATGTTGCTTGGGCAGAGATGTCTTACCGCCTGATCGAAGAGCTACCCCTGGGTTGGCCGCTGATCACTGGTTTTTATGTCATTTTGCTGACCGTTCTGGTGGTCTACGGTATCGTCGGATTTGTGATTGAGCGGATTTTCCGGCGCAGCCGCTTTCTGCATGAGATGCAGATGCGTTTGGCTGAAGAAAATGAAGGCTCTGAGGAAAGCTCACAAGAAGAGAGCTCTTCCGAGTTGGAAAAGATGGAGCGCGCCGATCCTGTTCCGCAAGTTCAAAGGATCCGCACCTTTGAGGAACTGTCTCGCAGAATTGCGGGTATCCTGGCTTTAGGCGCTGGGATCTATGCGATCTTTTGGATTTGGCGGATTGATCTGGGTATGATGTCGAACCCGGACAATTGGTTCATTTCCAATGTCTATGATGTCATCGCAATCGTGGTGATTGGGTATTTCATCTATCATGCCGCGCGCATTTGGATGGACCAGAAGATCGAAGAAGAAGGCGGTGACCAGGTCGAGGTGGCGCCGGGTGACGAAGGCGGTGCGGGTGGTGCATCGCGGCTTGCGACATTGCTCCCCTTGTTCCGAAACTTCTTGCTGGTAGTTATCTTTTTGTCTTTCGCCCTGATCGCCCTGACGAACCTGGGCATCAACGTCAGCGCGCTGTTTGCTGGTGCTGGTATCGTCGGCTTGGCCATCGGCTTTGGCGCCCAGACATTGGTGCGTGATATTTTTTCGGGTGCGTTTTTCCTGTTCGACGATGCGTTTCGCAAGGGCGAATACATTGATGTTGGGCAGGTCAAAGGCACCGTGGAAAAGATCAGCGTGCGGTCATTTCAACTGCGTCATCATCTGGGCCCCTTGCACACGATCCCCTTCGGTGAAATCCAACACCTGACCAACTTTTCGCGTGACTGGGTGATGATGAAACTGCCGCTGCGCGTGACCTATGACACTGACGTTGAAAAGGTACGCAAGCTGATCAAAAATCTCGGCCTGAAACTGGTCGAGGATGAACTGATCGGCCACCAATTCCTGCAACCGCTCAAATCCCAGGGTGTGATCGAAATGCAGGACAGCGCGATGATTATTCGCGTGAAGTTCATGACGAAACCGGGCGACCAGTGGGTGTTGCGCAAACGTGTCTACCAAGAGATCCGGGACCTGTTTGAACGAGAAAATATCAAGTTCGCGCACCGGGAAGTCACAGTGCGTATCGCAGGGGATGCCGGCAATCTGACGGATAAACAGAAAGAGGCGGTCGGCGCAGCAGCTCTGTCGTCCATTGATGAAGATGACATGGCAGACGCTATGGGAAACAGTGGCGGCGATGACCGCTAAACGGAGGAACTGATATGTCGCGCATTGAAAAATCCCAAGTTGGGGACTTTGAAGTGATCGCTCTGACAGACGGCGGTGCGGAATTTGGGGCGGAAATTTTTCCCGGCACCGAAGAGGCACAGATCAAGACCCTGCTCGGTGCCGCCGGGGTGGACACGATCCAAACCAATTTCAACGCGTTCCTGATCAAGTCTGGCGATGATGTTGTCCTGGTTGATGCCGGGCCGCGCGATCTTTTTGGCGATACGTGCGGGTTTTTGCAGGATGCTATGGGGGAGGCTGGCGTTGGCCCGGATGACGTTACCCACCTGATGGTTACGCACCTGCACCCGGACCACGTGGCCGGGATGATTACTGCCGACGGCGGGCCGGTTTTTGGGAACGCGACAATGTTTGTGGGCGAAGAAGATCACGCCTTTTGGGGAAAAGAGACCTTCACCGACGAGACCATGCAGCAGTGGCAAGGTCTCGCACAGGCGGCCTTGGCGGCTTACGCGGACAAAACCGAACAATTCAGCGGCGAAAGTGAAATTGTCAAAGGCGTTTGGACCCAACACCTTGCCGGGCATACGCCCGGACACTATGGGTTCCGTATTGACGGTGGATCAGCAGGTCTGATGCATGTCGGTGACATCGCCCATGCGCAGCATCTTCAGTTTGCCGATCCCGACATCGGAACAGCCTTTGACGTTGACCCGGACACCGCACGGAAGACGCGGAAATCGGTGCTTGATATGGTAGCGACTGACGAATTGTTGTTTACCGGCGGTCATATGTTGAAACCAAAGTTTGGCCATCTGACGCGCGTGGGGAATGGCTACGCTTTTGAGCCGGAGTAAGCTCTTGCAAGACAAATCAGTCATTATCACTGGTGCCAGCCGCGGTATCGGGGAAGCAGCTGCGCGCCATTTCGCAGACCTTGGTGCGCAGGTTATGCTAACCGCTAGATCGGCGGATGCCATCGAAGGTATTGCCAGCGAAATCAACAACTCAGGCGGCAAAGCGAAAGCGATGGCCTGTGATGTTTCCGACGCGGACCAGATGAAAACCGTCGTGGACGCGACTGTCACAGCCTTCGGTGGTGTCGATGTTTTCATCGCCAACGCAGGTCTTCTGGAACCTGTTGCGCGGGTCGAAGATCTGGCGCCTGCCGACTTCACCCGTGTGATCGACATCAATGTGAACGGCGTCTTTTACGGCATGCATGCTGTTTTGCCCGTCATGAAAAAGGCAGGCGGCGGGACAATCATCACGATCGGATCGGGCGCTGCCACCGGCACGCTGGAAGGATGGTCACACTACTGCACCTCCAAAGCAGCGGCCCATCACCTGAGCGCATGCCTCAACCGTGAAGAGGGCGAAAACGGCATCCGCGCGCTCGTCCTCAGCCCCGGCACAGTCGCGACCAACATGCAAAAGGTGATCAAGGCTTCAGGCGTCAATCCGGTAAGCCAACTGGCGTGGGAAGATCATATACCCCCCGAATGGCCCGCAAGAACGCTTGCCTGGATGTGTACTGCGGATGCCGATGACTGGCTTGGCCAGGTGATTGCCCTTCGCGAAGACGAAATCCGCAAACGGGTGGGTTTGATTTGATCGATGTAGAAAATTCCGAAGGCATCTGGCGTGTCACGTTAAACCGGCCGGAAAAGGCCAACGCTTTGACACGCGAAATGCTGATTCAACTGACCCAAATCGCTGGTCACGCGCATGCGGACACGACCTTAAAGGTGTTTGTGCTGACAGGCGCGGGTGACCGGGCGTTTTGTGCCGGCGCTGATGTGTCGGGCGGCGATATGTACGCCTACACCAGCGATCCTTGCTGGACAGAAGCCTCCGCCGCCATTGCCGCGCTGCCGTGTTTGAGCATCGCGGCACTGAACGGAACCCTGGCGGGCGGCGGGTTTTGCCCCGCGTTGGCGTGCGATCTGCGGATCGCGACCCCGCGCGCGTCTTTTTTCTATCCAGTGCTGAAGCGTGGCTATCTGCCCCAACCGGCTGATGTGGTGCGTTTGCAGGCATTGGTTGGCCCTGGTCGGGCAAAACATCTGTTGATGGGTGGTGCAAAGATCGATGCCGATACGGCCCTGACATGGGGGCTTATCGACCGAATTGTGGAACTGTCCGATTTCAATGAAGCCATAGACGAACTGACGCTGGACGCCCGCGCTGGCAAGTCAGAGAGCATTGCAGCCATCAAACGCCTCTTTGATGGCCCTACAGGGGACGATTTGGCCGACTGCTACCGCGCCGCTTATGACAGTGATCCAGCCGCAATCGCCCGCATTTCTGGACGCGCAACGAACAGCGACTGACAAGCCCTTTCGTACACGCTAAGACTGGTTTCCGAGGCATTTTGGGGGAAAAGCCATGGACAACCTGTTAGAGACCGCGATGGGCTATCTGCAACAGGGTCAAGCCATCGCAGTGAATTGGTTGACCAGCCCGGCTGCCTGGTCGCAGTTTTGCCTGCTGCTGGTGGCATACGGGCTTGCCTGGTTTCTCAACCGCAAAATCCAGCCGATTTTGCAGACGCTGCTAGACCCACCTGCAAAGTCAGAGACGATCCTGTCCAAAGTACGCCGGTTTGTTCTGCTGTTTTTACCGCTGCTGCTGCCGCTGCTCGCCTACGGGTTTACGGCGATTGGGGAACAAGTGACGCGGAGCCTCTTTGGCTCCGGCGCAGTGATCGCCTTCGGTAAACGCCTGTTCATTCTTCTGGCGGCAAGAATCTTCGTAGAAAAGATTGTTTACGACCCGTTCCTAAAGCTGTTGGGAAAATACGTTCTGGTCCCTGTCGCCGCCATTTATGCGGTTGGCCTATTGCCAAGCCTTATCGGGGTCATGAGCAATACCGTGGTTGCGGTGGGCAACATCAGTTTCACGCTTTTGTCGGTTGTGCGGGGCGTGATTTTTGGTGCGTTGCTCTTCTGGCTGGGGCGATGGTCCAACGATCAGACGTCGACCTACATCAAGCAGCAAGAAGAAATGCGCCCCGCCACGCGGGAGCTTGCTGCCAAGGCGGTGGAACTGGCGATTTTCGGGCTCGCCTTCCTGCTGCTCATGAACATCATGGGCATCAACCTGACATCACTTGCTGTTTTAGGTGGTGCAATCGGCGTCGGTCTCGGCTTCGGCCTGCAGAAAATCGCGTCGAACTTTATATCTGGCGTCATCTTGCTTTTGGAAGGCCAGGCCACAGTCGGGGACTATGTGGAACTTGACGGAGGTGAGGCTGGCACAATTATCAAGATGACCGCACGTGCCACAATTCTTGAAACCTATGACGGTAAATGGGTGGTTGTGCCCAACGAAGATTTCATTGTCACGCGGGTTGTGAACTATTCTGACAGCGGATCCGCGAACCGGTATGAGGCCCCGTTTTCAGTCAGTTACGACACGGATATCAACCTGGTTCCCGATATTGTCGAGACAGCCGTGGCCACCCATCCAGAAGTGCTCGATAAACCGTTCCCACCCGATTGCGAACTGCGGGCGTTTGGCGACAGCGGCATCGACTTTGCAGTCGAATTTTGGGTCGAAGGGATCGACGACGGCAAGAACAAGTATCAATCTGACGTGCTGTTTCTGGTGTGGAATGCGCTGAAAGACCACAACATCGAAATCCCGTTCCCCCAAAGGGTGCTGCACATCAAACGGGAAGACGAGTTGGAGGGGTAGGCTGCACCCGGTGGCTTATGCTGGCGGGTTCCTTATGGCGTCCGCTCTTTTATAGCTTTCCATCGCTTGCATACGCTTTGCCACCTCAACGATTGATTTGCTGAGTTTCGGAAATTCAAACCGATAGGCCCATCCGCTGAGATGCGCCAAGAGCATATCCGGGATCGTCGGCATATCCCCGGTCAGGAAAGGCCCGTCGCCTACCCTTGCATCGAGCGCTGTGACAGACCGCTTGAATTCCCATTTCAGGGTTTCTTCGACGGCGGGCACGCGCTTTTCTTCTGGCAAGATAAAGCGGTGGCGGGCAGCGACCCATAGGGATCCATCGAATTCATCGTTCAAAAACTGGGTCAAACTATCCTGCAAGGCCCTTTCAATTGAACCGGCTGGATGTGTCATGGCGCCATGTTTGTCCGCCAAGTAGGTCATTGCGGCTACAGAATCGACAATGGCCACATCGCCGTGCATCAGGACCGGGATCTTGCCGGTTGGGTTGTGTTTGGATGCGATCTCTCCATTTGGCGCGTCCGGGATAAGATCGTAGGGCACGCCCAATTCCTCAAGCATCCAAAGAACGCGAAAAGCTCGGGTCTTGGGGTTTCCGATCAGGGTATACATGGGCTTTCCTTCAGTTACGTCTAAGCATGGCGATGCGGACAAATGCCCGTTCCACCGCGGCCATTTCCGGCGGTCGGCGTGTGGACCGAAGCGCGAGATCGGTGTCCAATAGTTCCTTCAAGGCCTTTTCCAACCTCGCCACGCCCAGCCGATTGGCTTGCCGGGCTAGGCGATCACGTCGCGGGCCAAAAACCCGGTTGCGGGCAAAAATTGCATCCCCAGCTCCGGGGTTGGTCGCAACAGCATGCAGAGTTTTGAAGTGCCGCGTTGCGTTAATACATAGTGCTGTCGGTGTGACGCCCTGGCCCGCCAGTTTTGAAAGCGTCACGATCATATCAGCCGTGCGGCCTTCGGCAGCCGCATGAAACGCATCATCCGCGTCCGCATCTGTAGTGGTGGGCATCACGGCGGTTATGTCTTCGGCGGTCAGCGGTACGCTGTCGCCGTGTTTGTATAACCCGAGTTTTTGGATGATCTGCATTAGCTCGCCCGGATCCACCGTTCGCGACAAGGCAATCAGATCGTTCATGACCGGTTGGGGGACAGTCCCTAAACCTTCCTTTTTCAAAGCTTCTTCGATTTCGGACCGGCTTGCCGGGTCATCGTAAATTCCAATTGCTAGACCTTTGCCTGCCCCTTCAAACAGTTTGCGAAGCTTGGATCGGGCAGCCAACTGCCCCGCCGTACACACAAGGGTTGCATCGCCCTCTGCCCAGTCTTCCAGCACAGCTGACAGCGTATCTGTCAGACCGTCACCGACCCCATCCACAAACACGACCCGTGCGCCGGGAAAGAACCCGACCGCCTTTACTGCGTCGAGCGCGGCTGAGCCATCTTTGCGAAGGTCCGCCCCGGTCATCCGGGTCAGACGCATTTCCTCTTCCGCGTTAGGACCGGTCAGGGCTTTGATTAACGCTTGTCGTTTCAGCGACACGCGCATTGCGTCGCCGCCGTAAAGAAGCACGCCAGAATGGTTTCCAGATGGCTTGGCGAAATACGCCGCCGCTTGACCGCCGGACAGCTTCACGCGGCCCAGTCGCCCGCGGTCAATGCGATGCGTTCTGCGATCTGATCGGCCAGCACGCGTGCCAGGCGTACGTTTGCGTCAGTTTCCGCGGTGGCAGACGGAAACGTGCGCGAAGTTGTGGAATAGGCGGTGATATTGCGTACGCTGTCTTTAAAGACAATCGCACCGGTGTCGATCCGGCGCACAGTAAAGGCGGCAGTGCCCAAAAGGTTTTCGCGTGTGGTGCCTTCGTCTTCGGTCACGGCCACACCCGATTCGGCGATGGTGAGCTTGAAGGTCAGCACATATGGCGCGGCAGGTCCTGCACGCCCCAGTCGGGTTTCCAGATGTTCGCGCAATTCAAACCCGTTGCGACCGCGCACAACGTCGATCGCGATCTGGTTTTGCAGCGCGGCAGCTGCCCCGCCTTTGCGGTAGACCGGTTGAAACCCGCAGCCAGCCAACGCCGTCAGCGATAACAGTGCCGCTCGGCGTGTTAGCCTGCGCGGGTTGCCATGGGGTCCCGGATCAAGTCCGGGACGGTTATCGTTTGTGTCAGACGACAACGTTCACAATCCGGCCGGGGACGACGATCACCTTTTTAGGCGCCCCCCCGTTCAGCGCCTTTTGCACAGCATCACGCGCTAGGGCCAGGGTTTCAACCTCTTCCTTCGGCATGTCTTTGCTGACTTCAATTTCGTCGCGCCGTTTGCCGTTGATCTGGATCGGCAGCGTGACCGTGTCTTCGACCAGCAATGCCGGGTC
>JBCCET010000077.1:0-18566 GCA_039030095.1 Pseudomonadota bacterium
AATGTTCTCGATAATTGCAACTTCCAAAACTTCCAGATCATCAAAGTTGCGAACAATGATGGGTAACCGATCAATTCTCGCCTTTTGCGCCGCTCTCCAGCGCCGTTCACCGGCGACAATTTGAAACCCGTCTCCGGTCGGGTTTGGGCGAACGATAAGCGGTTGGATAATTCCCTTTTCCGCGATTGATTTCGCCAGATCCCGAAGTTCATGTTCATCAAAGGTACGGCGCGGCTGATCTGGGTTTGCGAAAACGCGCGTGATTTCAACGGTTTGAACCCCGGTATCTTGAGTTCCATCAGGCGTTTGGGCAGGTGCGTCAATGTCAGCCATAAGTGCGGAAAGACCGCGACCAAGGCCTCTTTTTTCCGTTTTCTTCGCCATTTCAGCCTCCCTTATGTGTTCCGGCGCAGAAATTCTGCTGCCAGTTTCTGATACGCTATACTGCCTGCGCTGCGATGATCATACAAAATCGCTGGCATGCCAAAAGAAGGCGCCTCTGACAGACGCACGTTCCTGGGAATGATCGTCTCATACACCAAGTCACCAAGGTTTTCGCGCACGTCAGCCTCAACCTGCTGCGAAAGGTTGTTCCGCCGATCAAACATCGTCAGAACGATGCCTTCGATTTTGAGTTTTGGATTTAAGCTTTGGCGCACTTCACGGATGGTCAGCATCAGTTGCGATAAGCCCTCCAAGGCAAAAAACTCTGCCTGCAGCGGCACAAGGACCGAACGGCTCGCCGCCAATGCATTAAGCGTCAACAGGTTCAAAGACGGCGGACAATCGATCATTACATAGTCATATGCGTCCTGAAGCGCCCCAATTGCATCGCTCAGATGCAGCACGCGTCGCGGGTTTTCGGCCAATTCCACTTCGGCAGAGCTCAAATCAACTGACGACGGGATCAAATCGAGGTTTGGAACATTTGCAGGCACCGTCGCGTCCCGTATGGACGCGCCATCAACCAAAACATCGTAAGTTGTCAGACGCCTATCCGATGGGGGAACACCAAAGCCGGTAGATGCATTTCCCTGCGGGTCCAAATCAACGACCAACACCGACTTCCCGACCGCCGCCATCGCCGTACTGAGGTTAATCGCTGTTGTCGTCTTGCCAACGCCGCCTTTTTGGTTAGCGACCGCCATCACTTTTTGTGGCACGTTGAAGCTCCCAAACCTTCAGAACACGGGCATTTGGATCGGATATAGATGTGGAAGTTACGCTTTGAAACTGCCACGACCGCTGTGCCTCAATTAGCTCTTCTTCGCAGTTTTGCCCCTTCAAATAAAGGGCAAAACCGGCTGGCTTCATGTGTTTGATTGTGTATTCCATCAACTCAGAAACAGACGCCAGTGCGCGGGCTGAAACGATATCGGCTTGAATTGCATCCGCTCGCTCAATCCTAAGTGCGTGAATTTTTATTTCAGTTTCTGTTTCACGTGAAACAGTTCGGAGAAACGCACACTTCCGCGCGTCACTTTCCACGAGGTGAAATTGATAGGGCGAGTCCATTTGTCGGTTAATGATCGCAAGCACCAAACCTGGAAATCCGGCACCAGATCCCATGTCTAACCAAACGCCACCGTTTGATCGATATGACCAAAGCTGTGCCGAATCCAAGAAATGGCGCACTGCCGCTACGGGAAGTGTATTCTTCCCGATCAGGTTGATTTTCTTGTTCCATTTAGTCAGCAGGGATTGAAAAATTTCCAATCTTTCAGATGTTTCACGTGAAACATTGAAGTTCAGCGCGCTAAAATCCATCATGCGCTGTGCACAGATTTATAGTGTTTCACCCGGCCCAGAAGCAATGTAAGCGCCGCCGGAGTCATCCCGTCAATCTGGGAAGCCTGGGCTAAGGTCTCTGGCCGCACACGGTCCAACTTCAGTTGCAACTCGTTTGAAAGCCCTGGAATGCCAAGAAAACTGAAATCTTGTGGGATTTCAGTGTTCTGATCCCGCCGGTACCGTGTAATATCCGCTTTCTGCCGATCCACATAATGCGCGTATATCGCATCGGTCTTTAACTGAACCGCGATTTCTTCAGAAACATTAGGTGTATCGTCCCAAACCGAAGGCAAATGTCCGTAGTTAGCTTCGGGCAACGCCAGGACTTCCAATCCGTTACGGCGCGTCCCGTCTTCATTAACAGAAATTCCTGCCTTTCTAAGCTGATGTGGGGTGCAGCTGAGGTTCGACAACACAGTCTGTGCAGACGAAAGTTCATTCATCTTGCGCCCAAATGCGACCTTTCGGGGCTCTCCAACGCAACCGATATCTAAACCCGTTTGTGTGAGCCGTTGATCTGCGTTATCGGCCCGCAGCGATAGCCGATATTCAGCCCGAGACGTAAACATCCGGTACGGCTCCGTCACGCCGCGCGTCGTCAGGTCGTCAATCATAACGCCAATATAGCTGTCGGCACGGGAGAAACTGACCTGATCCTCTGATTTAGCGCGCTTCGCCGCGTTCAAACCGGCCACCAGTCCCTGGGCTGCGGCCTCTTCATATCCCGTGGTACCGTTAATCTGTCCAGCCAGGTAAAGCCCGGGCACATCTCGCAACGCAAGATGACTGTCGAGAACGCGCGGGTCCACATAATCATATTCGATCGCATATCCCGGTTGCAGGATTTTCACATCTTCAAGCCCTGCGATCGTACGTACGTAAGCTTCCTGAACATCCACCGGCAAAGACGTTGAAATTCCATTGGGATAGATTGTCGGGTCATCCAGCCCTTCCGGCTCGAGAAAGACCTGATGACTATCTTTATCCCCGAAGCGCACGATTTTGTCTTCTATAGACGGGCAATATCGCGGGCCTACTCCGTCAATATGACCACCGTACATAGCTGATTTTTCAAGGTTTTTCTCTATTATCTCATGCGTTTCGGCATTTGTATGTGTGATCCCGCATGAAATTTGCCGCGCGCCCGGCCCCGATGAAAGGAAGGAAAACAGCGACGGAACATCATCCGGCGCCTGCATTTCCAGTCCATCCCAGTTTATTGTCCGTCCATCCAATCGCGGTGGCGTTCCTGTTTTCAAACGACCCAATGGCAAGGAAAAACTGTCAATTCGCTCTGCCAAACGGAGTGAGGGTGCATCCCCCATGCGACCTCCGGGTCGGGACACATCACCGATGTGAATGACGCCTCGCAGAAATGTACCGGTGGTGAGGATCGTCGCGGCCGACAAAATCTCTGACCCATCTGCCAGACGAACACCACAAACCCGCGAGCCGTCCATAAGAAAGTCACAAACTTCGCCCTCAACAACCCTGAGCCCATCGCAATTGACGAACTCTCTTTGCATGGCGGCACGATAAAGCGACCTGTCCGCTTGCGTTCTGGGGCCTTGAACTGCTGGTCCTTTGCGACGATTTAGGAGCCTGAACTGAATGCCGGACGCATCGGCCACGCGGCCCATTACACCGTCCAGAGCATCGATTTCGCGAACAAGGTGGCCTTTTCCCAGCCCGCCGATGGCTGGATTGCACGACATTTCGCCAATCTTATCAAACCGATGTGTCACCAAAACGACGGACACACCACACCGCCATGCAGCTTGGGCGGCCTCCGCCCCCGCGTGACCTCCACCAATAACCACCACATCGCAATCGCGTTGTTTCACGTGAAACACTTTCTATTTACCAATGCAAAAGCTGGAGAAAATCTTGTCCATAAGGTCTTCAACACCAACTTTGCCGGTTAAACTTTCCAGGCTGTTTACGGCCAGCTGCAGTTCAAATGCAACCAGCTCAGCATCAGCGCCTGTTTCCAGCAGGTGAATAGCCTTTTCCAACCCGGCAGAACTTGTTGTTAAAGCGGTGCGGTGCCGCAAACGGACAGCAGATTGGGCGCGGGCAACACGCTGCGATAAGATTGAAGTCACAGCATCAGCCATTTCCGGCACGCCATTGCCAGTTACACCGGATATTCCTGGGCCCGCGTCCTGCTTTCCTAAAAGGACTAAATCATCTGGCCCCAGCTCCACTAAACTATCTGTCTGCCCGTTTTCCGTCAGGAAAATACGCAGATCAGCGCGGTGCGCCCGATCAATAGCGCGCAACACACCGATCTTTTCAACCATATCGTCGGTATCCCGCAGACCGGCCGTGTCCAACAGCGTCACCGGCAAACCACCGAGGTCCATCCGCACTTCGATCACATCGCGCGTTGTTCCAGCGATGTCAGATGTAATCGCGGCCTCTCGCCCTGCCAGATGGTTCAGCAGCGTGGACTTACCAATATTAGGCGGTCCCAAGATAGCAACTTCAAATCCATCGCGAATGCGTTCGGCGGAAAAACTGCCTTCGATTTCTTGCCGAAATTCCTCAACCAGGCCCGAAAGAATTTCTTCCACTTCCGGCCCAACATCTACAGGCACGTCTTCGTCAGCAAAGTCTAAAGTGGCTGCAATCAGTGCGCCCGCCCGGATCAAACCTGCGCGCCACCGATCTACGTTTTGAGACAGCCCACCCTGCATAAGCGCCAATGCCTGGCTTCGCTGCAACTCTGTTTCCGCATCGATCAGGTCGGCCAATCCTTCGACCTGAGCCAAATCCATACGGTTGTTTTCCAAAGCGCGGCGGGTGAATTCACCTGGCTCTGCCAAGCGGCATCCTGCGCCGGTTAAAGCGGACGATACTGCATCTATTACCGCGCGGGATCCATGAGTATGAAGCTCCACAACAGGCTCGCCCGTAAAACTGTTGCCTTCCTGAAAAACAAGCACCAGGGCCTCGTCCATGACCACGCCGTTCCAGATCAGCTTTCTCAGCCCGCGTTCTGTCGGTAGAGTGCAGAGCTTTGCGCATATAGCAAAGGCGTCCGAGCCTGACACACGGATAACTGCAACGCCCGCTTTGCCCCTGGCAGAGGCAAGTGCAAAGATTGTATTCATAATTATCCCTTTGATTAAAAAGGATAAATCAGGTGTTCATCGAGTCGAAGAACTCTCCGTTCGATTTGGTTTGCTTCAACTTCCCAAGCAGGAACTCAATCGCATCCGTCGTTCCCATGGGGTTCAGGATACGACGCAAAACAAACGTCTTTTGCAGATCGCCTTTGTCCACCAACAGGTCCTCTTTCCGTGTACCGGACTTAAGGATGTCGATCGCTGGATAAACCCGTTTGTCCGCGATTTTACGGTCGAGCACGATTTCAGAGTTACCGGTGCCTTTGAATTCTTCAAAGATCACCTCGTCCATGCGGGATCCGGTTTCGATCAGGGCAGTGGCGATAATGGTCAAAGACCCGCCTTCTTCGATATTCCGCGCAGCACCGAAGAACCGCTTTGGGCGTTGCAGTGCGTTGGCATCAACACCACCGGTCAGGACCTTACCTGACGACGGCACCACAGTGTTAAAGGCCCGGCCCAGACGTGTAATCGAATCGAGCAGGATCACCACGTCCCGTTTATGTTCAACCAAACGTTTGGCTTTTTCGATTACCATTTCGCTGACAGCGACGTGCCGCGTTGCGGGTTCGTCAAAGGTGGACGAGATTACCTCACCCTTCACCGACCGCTGCATGTCCGTCACCTCTTCCGGGCGTTCATCGATCAGCAGAACGATCAGATAACACTCTGGATGGTTCTTTTCGATGCTGGCTGCGATGTTTTGCAGGATCACCGTCTTACCTGTGCGCGGTGGGGCCACGATCAATGACCGCTGCCCCTTGCCAATCGGTGCAACCAAGTCAATCACGCGGGCAGATTTGTCTTTGATGGTCGGATCTTCGATTTCCATCGTCAGCCGCTCATCAGGGTAAAGCGGTGTCAGGTTGTCAAAGTTGATCTTGTGTTTTGCGGCCTCTGGATCACCGAAGTTGATCGATGTGACCTTGAGCAAGCAGAAATAGCGTTCCGTGTCTCCAGGGGCCGAAATAACGCCCTCTACGGTATCACCGGTGCGCAAGCTATGTTTGCGGATCATTTCGGGCGACAAATAGATGTCTTCCGGGCCCGGCAGATAGTTTGCCTCTGGGCTGCGCAGGAAACCGAAGCCGTCTTGCATAACCTCTAAAACGCCGTCGCCAGAGATTTCCGCGCCTTCTTCTGCCATCTCTTTGAGGATGGCGAACATCATGTCGCCCTTCCGCATGGTGGAGGCGTTTTCGATTTCCAGCTCTTCGGCCTGCTTCAAAAGGTCAGCCGGGGACAGAGCTTTCAATTCAGCGAGCGAGATTTTTTCGTTTTCCATAGCCAATCACACCCTTCAAAGGTGCGCCTTACATCTTAATTTTGGAATGCGGCCCATAAGCGGTCGGGTAACCGGGCCGGTTTGGCGCCTACCTAAGCACCGAGAACCGTCAAGTCAATCAGAACGGTCGCACAATGATCATTGTCACAATGACGATCATCATGACCGCGGGCACTTCATTTACCATCCGGTACTGTTTTGCGCTGCGCGTGTTTTCATCCCGCGCAAACTCTTTGCGACGCTTAGCCAGCCAATGATGAAACCATGTCATCCCGATTACCATCGCCGCTTTCACGTATGGATAGACCGACGACCAATCAATCAGACCGGGCGTACTTGCCATGATGATGCCAGCTATCCATGCAACAATCATCGCAGGGTTCATGATGATCCGCAGCAATCGTTCTTCCATGCCTTTGAACACTTCAGAGGTGTCAGATCCCACCGGCGCAAACTGCGCGTGGTTCACATACAGCCTTGGCAGATACAAAAGCCCAGCCATCCAGCTGATGACAGCCACGATGTGAACTGTCTTGATCCATGGGTACGCAGTATAAAGCAGATCTTCCATTCTATGCCTTTGGATCCGGGACCCAGGATTGATCCCATATAAATATAATAAAGAGAATAAGGTTGTTTTTGATGTAGGCAGCAAGGGAACCTGTGGATACTCAGGTTTCCCCCGAAACAATACAAAAACACGTCGTAACTGTATCATGTGGGTATCCTGCCAGTTATACAGGCGAATGCATTTTTTATTATTCTAAAACAATCCTTTAAGTCATAACGAAGCTGTGGACATCCGTGTGAAAGATGAATGTAGTTGTGCCGCTTTTACCGATTCTGTGGACAACCGATTTGTTCAAATACACAGCGGGACAACCCTATGATGAAATTCATTGAACTGGGATAACTTGCAGGGGAATGCGCGTTGGCTAAGATTGTTCCACAAAGTGTATAGAGGGTGTCCACAGCCTTTGATCAAACACGACACCCAGAGGACTAAGACAGATCTCACTTATCCTAGCATCTGGATCAAAAATACGCGCTGACCTTTTGTCGGCCGCTGGCGTCGACTTTCAGGTTATCCCAGCTGATGTCGATGAACCGCGCATCATCGCGGACCTGCAAAAGGATCGCCAGCTTCCATCCCAAATCGCATCCACGCTTGCTTTTGAAAAGGCGCGGATGGTTTCTGACGTCAATGCGGGTGTCTTGGTTCTTGGCGCAGACCAGGTGCTGGTCTGTGATCACCGGTTGTACCAAAAGCCAAAGACCTTGGTCGATGCGAAGAACGATCTTTTATCCCTGCGCGGTCGGGAGCATATCTTGATGTCTGCCGTCTCGCTTGTCCGCGACGGGGTGCAGGTTTGGTCAATGGTTTCAAAGGCACATTTGACCATGCGGGATTTTTCAGACGCGTTCCTTGACGACTACGTTTCAACTCAAGGCGCGGATCTTTTGACCACCGTTGGATGTTACAAACTTGAAGGCGCAGGATCGGCGTTGTTTTCAAAGGTTGATGGCGACTACTTTACGATCCTTGGACTACCGTTATTAGATGTCTTGGCATGCCTTAGGAATTTTGGAGAATTGCCGTCATGACCGAAAGTCCGCCGAAAGCTGGTGTGATCGGCTGGCCGGTTGAACATTCTAAATCGCCGATAATTCACGGCCATTGGCTGGCGGAACACGGGTTGCCAGGCGACTATGTCCATATTCCAATCTCTCCTGCGGATTTTGCATCCCGGCTGAAAGGGCTGGAGGCAGAAGGCTTCGTTGGTGCCAACGTCACGATCCCGCACAAAGAGAACGCCTTGCACTTGGCTGATAAGGCGTCCGACCGGGCCGTGGCCATCGGCGCGGCAAATACCTTGGTTTTCAAAGATGGCCAGATTTTCGCAGACAACACCGATGCTGAGGGGTTTTTGAACAACCTCCGTGCCGGAGCACCGGACTGGAATCCGGCGGCAGGGCTCGCGCTGATTCTGGGTGCCGGCGGCGCTGCCAGGGCGATCGTTTATGCGCTTAAATCCGCTGGCGTGGCTGACATTATGATCAGCAACCGAACCCAAAGCCGCGCAGACGCATTGGCGCAGGAATTTGGGGTCTCAACGGTGCCTTGGCCAGACATTTCAACGGCGACGAAGAAAGCAATGACGGTGGTGAACACAACATCGCTGGGTATGACTGGACAACCGCCTTTGGAGATTATGCTAGAAGGAACTCAAGACACGCTGGTTACAGACATCGTCTATGCCCCGCTTGAAACGGCCCTGCTGGCGCAAGCGCGTGACCGCGGGATGGCTGCGGTTGATGGATTAGGCATGCTTTTGCATCAGGCTGTGCCGGGATTTGAAGCTTGGTTTGGGGTCAGGCCAACTGTCACGCCGGAATTACGCAAAAAGGTATTGGCCTAATGGCGTATGTGTTGGGTTTGACCGGCTCCATTGGCATGGGGAAATCAACCACGGCTGCCATGTTTGCCGCTGCAGGAGTGCCGGTCTGGGACGCAGACCAAGCGGTTCATGAACTGTACAAAAGCGATGCGTCTCTGATTAACGAAGTAGAGGTTCTTGTCCCCGGAAGCACGTCGGAAACTGGCGTTGACCGATCAAAACTTAAAGAGGTTATTGCCAAAGACCCGCCTGTTCTCAAACAGATAGAAGCCGCAGTTGCACCATATGTGGCCGCAAGCCGCGAGAGATTTGTACAGAACGCGGGGTCGGATATCCTGCTGATTGATCACCCGCTTCTATTTGAATCTGGCACAGATAAGCTCTGTGACGGGGTGGTTGTTGTTACTATCGATGCCGAAACCCAGCGTGAAAGGGTTTTGGAGCGCGGCACCATGACAGCCGACATGCTTGCCACGATCCTTGCAAAACAGATGCCGGATGCCGACAAACAGGCGCGGGCGGACTACCTTGTTGTGACCACAAGCCCCGAAGCTGCCCGGAAACAAGTGCAAGAGATTATTCGAAAGATCAGGAGCCGGCATTTTGCGTGAAATTGTGATGGATACGGAGACAACCGGCCTCGACCCTATGAGCGGGGATCGCATCGTGGAAATCGGGGGTGTTGAGCTGCTGAACCACCTGCCTACCGGCAGGGTCTATCACCAATACATCAACCCAGAGCGCGACATGCCGCAGGAAGCGTTCGATGTGCACGGCCTGTCGGAGGAATTCTTGTCCGACAAACCTGTGTTCAAAGCTGTTGCGCAAGATTTTGTTGATTTTGTCGGTGACGCAAAGCTTGTAATCCACAATGCCGCCTTTGACATGAAGTTCTTGAATGCGGAGCTTATTTGGGCCGACATGCAGCGTCTGCCAATGGATCAGGCGACCGACACTCTTGCGATTGCCAGAAAGAAGTTTCCGGGCGCGCAAAATTCACTTGATGCGTTGTGCCGTCGTTTTGGGATCGACAATTCAGCCCGCACAAAGCACGGGGCCTTGCTCGACAGTGAAATTCTGGCCGAGGTCTATCTGGAACTTATCGGCGGGCGTCAGCCGGATTTTGCTTTGAACGTCGTGGCGGGGCGGGATGTGGCGTCCCAGTCTGACGGTGATTGGAAGGTGCCGCCCAGGGCCAACCCTTTGAAACCCCGTTTGACCGCCGCAGAAAAAGAGGCCCACGAAAATTTCGTGGGCACCCTTGGGGATGATCCGATTTGGTTTCGGAAATAGTCGGCCGTCAGGCCTGCGTTGCCGCGCCTTGTTCCTGCTGCCGCCGGGCCAGTTCGTTCCGGTATAGGGACAGAAAATCGATGTTGTCGATGTTGATCGGTGGATAGCCACCGTCAGCGGTCATATTGCGGGCAATTTGCCGAATGAAGGGGAACAGTAACCGCGGGCATTCGATCATGAGAAACGGGTGCAGCTGTTCTTCCGGCACATTCTCGATCTGGAAGTTGCCAGCGTAATCAACTTCCAACAGGAAAACCTGATTTTCCGTGGATTTTGCATCAACGCGAAGCTTGATCGCCACTTCATAGGTGTTTTCAGATTTCTTGCTGGCGTCCAGATTTACCTGCACCTGGACGTCTGGCGATATCTCACCAGTCAGGCCTTTTAACGCCGCCACATTTTCAAAGCTAAGGTCCCGAATATACTGGTTCACCAGTTTCATCGACACCGGTTGTTGTTCGGCTGGGGCTGCGCCGTTTGGTTCGTCGGCCATAGAAATCTCCGCATCTGTAAGTCGCGAGGGTCCTAGCAACCCCACGCCTCAGGCACAAGGTCCGCTCAGCCCGGTTTTGTCCAACCCGAATCGCCCGGTTTATTGGGCGGCTCGTTATCATCCAGAACGACAAAATCACCTTCCACTGCACCGGGATCCCTTGGTCGGGCAGTAGTTTGGGTGTGGACCGTGGCGCCGGCTTGAACAAATCGCACAGCACCCCACCGGATAATTGCAGATCGGATGGGCGGCACCAAAAGGCAAAATCCAACCGCGTCTGTAAAAAATCCGGGCGTCAGCAGCAACAACCCTGCCGCCAGGATCAATGCTCCGTGAACAATCGGATCAACCGGATTTCCACCCTCATTCAAGCTGGTTTGCAATCGCTGAAGCGCGGCAAGACCTTGAAGACGCAGCAAGAACGTCCCTGCAAACGCCGTCAGGATCACAATCCCAAGCGTGGGCCAAAGCCCGATAAATCCGCCAACCTGAATGAACAGGGCTATCTCAATTATAGGCACTGCGATGAAAAGCAGCAGAAACAGAAGAGGCATGGGCGCTTTTGTCCTTTGTCATGCGGTGGACTTGACCGGACCGCTGCCCTAGATATGTGCCTTGGACGCGGGGATGCAAAGCCCTGCATGCAAGTAATACTGCGGAAGGGACCCATGACACCTACAGTTATCCAGCTTTTAGTGCTCGCGGGTATCGCGGTGTTTTTGATCCTGCGGCTGCGCAATACGCTTGGCACCCGCGACGGCTATGAGCGCCCGGTTGATCGACCCCAGCCCGCGCCAAATGGTGCAGCCCGTGATTTCGAAGTCATCGAAGGCGGCCCGGATCAGGACATCGCTGATCATGTGGACCCGGACAGTTCGTCCGGTTTGGCGCTGGCTGGCATGAAGAGCATTGAACCGAATTTCAGCGTGCATGAATTCTTGTCTGGATCGCGTCAGGCCTATGAAATGATCCTGATGGCCTTTGAAGGTGGCGATCTAGAAACCCTTGGCCAATTCCTGTCCCGCGATGTTTTCGACAGTTTTGCGGAAGTAATTGATGACCGCCAGGGTCAAGGCCTGACGATCAACGCTACGTTTGATGGTATTCGCGAACTTACACTCAAAGATGCGATGTTTGACGCCGCGAATAATGAGGCAGAGATCACAATCCGATTCGTGGGTGAACTGACCAGCATTGTGAAAAATGCAGACGGCGAAGTCGTTGAAGGCGATCCAATGAAATCCAAGAGCCAGACAGATGTCTGGACCTTTGCGCGGATCATGGGAAGCGATGATCCTAACTGGGAGCTGGTGGCCACCGGCGAATAGGCTAACCCAGTGCCGCGAAAGCCGCGTGATCTGACTGCAGATGAGCAGGCTTTGTGGGACAAGGTCATCCGTCAGGTTGCGCGGGTTGAGAAAGACGCAAGCATTCCCGCGCCGGTGAACACACCCAATAAACCTGATCCAGTGACAGAGGTGCGTCCCTCTCGCATCGGCGGCCAATCAAAGTCAAAGCCAACGGAAGCACCAAAGCCAAGCTTTGTGGATCGACCGTCCCAAACCTCCCCCAATATGGATCGGCGAAATTTTCAGCGGCTGCTTAAGGGCAGGCTTGATATCGACGGCACGCTCGATTTGCATGGAATGACGGCTGATCAGGCGCAGCAACGCTTGGGTCTCTTTGTAAGAAATGCACACAGCACCGGGCAGCGGTTGCTCCTGATTATCACGGGCAAAGGACAGCGCGCTGATACAGATGAATTCGGCAGACCGCGTCGCGGCGTTCTCAAAGCCGGTGTGCCTGAATGGTTAAAGTCAGGGACACTGTCAGACCTGATCTTGCAGGTGACACAAGCCCATCCAAAACACGGCGGCGGCGGCGCGTACTATGTGTACCTGCGGCGACGGCGCAAATGAAAAGCCCCGACACTGGGCCGGGGCTTTGCTAGTCTAGATCTGAAAGTTCAGCCCTGTTTTAAGATCCGACGACCCAGAAGTTCTGCGATTTGTACTGCGTTCAAGGCAGCGCCCTTGCGCAAGTTGTCAGACACGCACCAAAAGTTCAGGCCATTATCAATGGTCCCATCCTGGCGGATGCGGCTGACATAGGTGGCAAATTCACCGACACATTCCTTGGGTGTGATGTACCCACCGGATTCGCGCTTATCGACAACCATAATCCCGGGCGATTCCCGGAGGATGTCGCGGGCTTCGTCTTCGTCGAGGAAATCCTCGGTTTCGATGTTCACCGATTCCGAATGGCCTACAAACACCGGCACCCGAACGCAGGTGGCTGTGACCTTGATCTTTGTGTCGATGATCTTTTTCGTTTCAGCCACCATTTTCCACTCTTCTTTGGTGGATCCGTCTTCCATGAAAACGTCGATGTGTGGGATCACGTTAAACGCGATCTCTTTCTGGAACTTGTTGGGTGGAACTTCTGTTGTGGGATTGTAGACAGATTTGGTCTGCTCCCAAAGTTCATCCATACCTTCTTTCCCGGCGCCTGAAACGGACTGGTATGTGGACACAACCACTCGCTTGATCCGCGCACGGTCATGCAGGGGTTTCAGCGCCACAACCATCTGGGCAGTGGAACAGTTCGGGTTGGCGATGATTTTGTGCTTGGTCGCGTCTTCGATAGCATCCGGGTTGCATTCCGGCACGATCAACGGGATTTCCGGATCGTAGCGGTAAAGCGAAGAATTATCGATGACATAGCAACCGGCCTTCGCGGCCTTGGGTGCGTATTGTTTCGTCGCATCTGACCCGATGGCAAACAGCGCGATGTCCCAACCGGTGAAGTCGAAGGTGTCCAGGTCCTGGGTCTTCAAGGTGGTATCGCCAAAGCTGCATTCGGTGCCGAGCGACCGGCGCGAAGCCAGGGCGGCAATTTCATCAATCGGGAACTGGCGTTCCGACAGAATATTCAGCATTTCGCGACCCACGTTGCCCGTGGCACCCGCGACGACGACACGGTAACCCATTGTCGTTTCTCCTTGGTGGTAAGTTTCTGGACGCCTGCGTTCTAACTGAAGCAAACTTGCTGTCAAACGATTCAAAAAAAAGCGAGTCCAGACAACAACTTAGCAAGATTTAGCGCTAACTGTTTGGAATCCATTGATTCTTTCTTTCAACTCAGCTAATATCCGAGTGCGCGACACGGTGATACTCCAGGCCGTACCCGTACAAAAAAACTCAGCCATCTGAGTGTGCGTGGGCAATGTCGAGAAGTTGGAGGCTCGACCGCAGCTAGGGAGGGATGGTTCTCCCTACTTTTCCGCTTCACGACGTCTTAGCCTTCGGATTTCTTTTTTACTAATACGATGAGCGGTTGATAACCAAATTTCGTTCCCGTTGCGAGAGGACTTGAGGCCGATCTTAAAGCTTACGCCCACATAGTTATCATGGATCAGCAAAGTTCCACGGCCACTCGATGCTCGCAAAACCTCAAATAATCCAGTGCTTAAAGCAACGGAAATACGGTGCATATCTTGCGCTGTAAGCCTATGCTTAAAAACTAGTTTTTGAAGATAGGGACGCGTCATTCTTACTTGATTGGTTGTGCAATCAAAACAGGTTGAGAGGCTCGAGGACACTTCCGCAACTTTGATGAGGGCATGGCAATTGCCACCACACACTTCATACCATTCAAACTCGTTGTTCGGAATCGTAACCATAAAAATAATTAGGCCTCTTTAGAGCTAGTTATTTTGTCATAGTATGGACTTTGTTGAAAGATCATGTATCGGATTTGCTAGTCTAGATTGGATATGAAATTGAAAAATACGGCCCGTGCTTTATTAATTTCGCTTGTGGCGGGCACCCCTGCCATGGCCGGCGCGCCGGTGGTCGAAAAAGCGACCGCTAACTGCAGCGGCCAGACTTGTTCTTTCAGCGTAACCATCAGCCACGGTGACACCGGTTGGGATCATTACGCCGATGGCTGGGGTGTTTACACCACGGATGGGAAAGAGCTTGGCTACCGGGTGTTGCACCACCCCCATGTGGACGAACAGCCGTTCACACGGTCACTGAGCGGTGTAAAAATCCCCGATGGTGTAAAGACCGTCGTGATCATCCCGCGCGACAGCGTGCATAAGCTGGGTGAAGGGGTAAAGGTTTCAATCCCCTGATCTGCGCCGGTAAAATTTTGCCAGCGAATAAACGGCGATCCCGATCCACAAAACCTCGATCATGATCGCGCCTGCATTTGGGCGGAACCAAAGCGAAAACAGAATCATTACAGCGCCCAAGAGATTCAGCGCCTGAAACGGCGGGCGTTCTCCGTCCAGCTTTCCCGTTAACACGCCAAGGTATGCGCCAGAGATAAACAATGATCCTAAGATACCTACCGCGTCTTTCCAGTCGAGCGCTGCAATCCAGTCCGGCATCGCTTTTGTCCCCCGATACGTAGGTTCAAATCAGACCTACAAGATTGTTACCGCATAACCCGGTTTCGTCGATCTTGAAACAAGCGGTACGCATCCCAATCTAAGACCCTGCGCGATGGGTAGACGCGTTGAGAGGTAAGATAAGATGATGCTGACATTTGGACTTGCCTTCGGGCTTGGGTTGGTGATCGGATTTGCCGCTTTAGCAGTCGCACTGGCGTTCTTGGGATAACCATAGGATTAGGCGATTTGCCGCATTCCCGGACTTGCGGGCACGGCAGGCTTCCTTCACCATACAATCTAACCCGATCCACCCCTTTTGAGGAGTTCGCATTGGCGACCCCGACACTGACCAACGCAGATACAGTCATTTCCAAACCTGAAACCACGCTAACCTTTCCAAATAACCGGTTGCTGATTGAGCTGTGCGGCGAATTTGACTCCAACTTAACCGCCGTGGAAACCGCGCTGGACGTACAGATTGTGCGGCGCGGCAATGAGCTTGCTGTGCTGGGCAGTGGGGAAGAATCTGCACGTGCGGCAGAGGCATTGCAGGCGCTTTACACACGGCTGGAACAGGGTCGTCCAGTGGACAGTGGGGATGTGGACGCAGCGATCCGCATGGGCCGAACCGAGCAGGGCACTGGTGTGCGCGACGGTGATCAAAAGGAGATGTTCCCAGGTGGGAACACCGAAATCCGCACGCGCAAGAAAACCGTTGAACCGCGCACGCCGATGCAAAAGCAATACGTGGAACAACTCTTTTCCAGGGAGCTGGTATTTGGTCTTGGCCCGGCGGGAACCGGGAAGACTTATCTGGCCGTCGCAGCCGGGGTTTCAATGTTCATCGAGGGACATGTGGATCGCATTCTTTTGTCCCGCCCCGCTGTGGAAGCGGGTGAACGGCTCGGCTTTTTGCCGGGGGACATGAAAGACAAAGTCGATCCATATATGCAGCCGCTGTACGATGCGTTGAACGACTTTCTACCGGCTAAACAGGTGGCCAAACTGATCGAAGAAAAACGGATTGAAATTGCGCCGCTTGCCTTTATGCGCGGGCGGACACTGTCGAATGCCTTCATCGTGTTGGACGAGGCGCAAAACGCGACCACCATGCAGATGAAGATGTTCCTGACACGGATGGGTCAAGGCAGCCATATGGCCATAACCGGGGACGGATCCCAGATCGACTTGCCGCGCGGCGTTCCCAGCGGTCTGTTAGAGGCAGAAAAGATCCTGCGAGGCGTTGAGGGTGTTGGATTCACCAAATTTAACGCCTCTGACGTTGTCCGCCATCCGATGGTTGCGCGGATCATCAAAGCTTATGACAAGCACAGCGCCAAGTCGCGCAACGACTAATCATAGCCATGCCGGCAGAAATTGACATTCTGATCCAGGACGATCGCTGGAAAGACGTGGGATTGACGCGCCTGTGTCGTCATGCGTTTGCCGCCGTGTTTGAGGAACGCGGCATTTCAGGCGCCGGGTACTCCCTGTCCGTCCTCGCCTGCGATGACAAAAAAATTGCGCAGTTGAACGAAGATTTCCGGGGCAAGAAAAAGCCTACCAATGTTCTAAGTTGGCCGGAACATGATCTGGCTGCACTTGTGGCGGGCGAAGACCCTGGCCCGCCGCCGCCGACAACGGGGTTCGAAGACAGCCTTGGCGATATTGCGGTTTCTTTTGACACATGTGCGAAAGAGGCGGCTGATACGGGCTTGACGCTGGACAATCATCTGACGCATCTGCTGATCCACGGTGCACTTCATCTGCTGGGCTTTGATCACGAACGGGACGGCGACGCCGTGCTGATGGAAGGGTTAGAGACAAAGATACTTGCCACACTAGGGGTGAAAGACCCATATTGCTGACAGACGCGCTTATTTGCGTCTTTATTTGGTAAAGGAGCCATGGGCGACAACGCGGACGGATCTTCTAGCGCAGCGCTGGGCGCGCAAGAAGAGGAACCATCACAGGGCGGATTTCTGACGCGCCTGTTTGCTGCAGCAAAACCTGCAGAAGAAACTCAAACACAGATGAACGGCCACCTGCCTACAGGTGATTTGCGCAACCTGATCAGCTTGCGGGTAGAAGACGTGGCTGTTCCGCGTGCGGATATCACCGCCGTTGCCATGGACGCGGACCTGAAAGAGGTGGTCGCGGTTTTTAAGGATTCGGGTTTCTCCCGACTGCCGGTTTATCAGGAAAATCTCGACAATCCGGTTGGGTTCATCCACCTCAAAGACTTGGCGTTGAAATACGGCTTCAACGGCTCAAAGGCCAAGTTCTCTATGAAGCGCAGCCTTCGGCCCCTGCTTTATGCGCCGCCGTCGATGACCATCGGCGTGCTGCTGCAAAAGATGCAGGCAGACCGGGTGCATATGGCGCTGGTGATCGACGAATACGGCGGGGTCGACGGGTTGCTGACCATCGAAGACCTGGTTGAAACCGTGGTCGGTGAAATCACGGACGAACACGATACCGAAGAAGACGCGCTTTTCACGGAAGAAAAACCAGGCGTCTTTGTCGCTCAGGCTCGTGCCAATCTGGCAGAGTTTGAGGCCGCACTCGATATGGGCAAGTTGACCGGCGAAAGTGACGAAGAAACCGACACCCTCGGCGGACTACTGTTCATGCTTTTGGGCCGTGTGCCCGCAAAAGGGGAGGTCGTGCGCCACCCTTCAGGGGCAGAGTTTCATATTCTGGACGCAGATCCACGGCGCATAAAGCGGATGCGGATCATTCGGTCCCCCGATAATGGCTGACTTGACGCCGTGGCGGCGGCGCCTGATTGCCGCGGCCTGCGGGTTAGCCCTGGCGGCCGGGGCCGCGCCGTTTTCGATCATCTGGTTCTTGTTTTTGGCCGTGCCGATGTTGGGTTGGATGCTGTTGCAATGCACCACCGCACGTATGGGGTTTGGCATCGGTTGGTGGGCTGGCGTTACCTATTTCGGCGGGTCCATGTACTGGATCGTCGAGCCGTTCTTCGTGGATGCGGCGCGGCATGCCTGGATGGCGCCTTTTGCCTTGGTCGCTGTTGCCACGGGCATGGCGCTTTTCTGGGGTGTGGCTTTTGGCTTGGCGGCCCGGTTCAGGGGACAATCCCGGATACTGGCTATGGTCGCCTTTTGGGTGCTGGCTGAATTTGTGCGCGGATTTATCTTCACCGGATTTCCATGGGGCATGTTGTCTTATGGCTGGTCCCAGACGCCCGTCTTTCAAAACCTGTCGTGGGTTGGTCCCTACGGATTGACCTTTGTGACGCTGTTGATCGCCGCGTTCCCACTGCTGATGAACCGCAGGCTGGGTGTGGCGCTGACGCTTTTGTCGATCACCGGTCTTTGGATCGCAGGCCAAACTCGCATGGCAGAGGTCCCTGAGACCGAAACCATAGTGCGGCTGGTGCAACCCAACGCACCGCAACATCTGAAATGGGACGCAGACTGGGTGCGCGTGTTCTATGACCGTGCTGTCGCCGCGACCGAGGCAGAAGATCCGCCCACAGTTGTTGTTTGGCCGGAAACGTCGGTTCCCTTCATCTGGGGTGCCAATCCAAGTGCTGAGGCACGAATGATCCGTGCGGCGCGCGGCGCGCATTTGATCGCGGGCCACCGAAAGTTCGATGAAAACACCGTCTTGAACAGTTTGCTGCATCTGGATGGTACAGGCGCGTTGGTGGCGGACTACGATAAACACCACTTGGTCCCGTTCGGTGAATTTGTACCGCTAGGCGATCTGGCTGGACGACTGGGCATCCACGGACTGGCGGCCAATGATG
>JBCCET010000078.1:0-18492 GCA_039030095.1 Pseudomonadota bacterium
GACTGGATTTTCGCGTTGATCCGCACGGACCGCGAGGCGCCCAAACACCGCGGCATTTCATTCCTTTTGATCGATATGGACGATGCGGGCGTCGACACGCGCCCGATCAAACTGATCTCTGGGTCCAGCCCGTTTTGCGAAACTTTTTTCAACGATGTGAAGGTTCCAAAACACCGGATCGTAGGCGAAGAAAATCGCGGTTGGGACGTGGCAAAGTACTTGCTGACCCATGAGCGGGAGATGATTTCTGCTGGCGGGTCCGGGCGAGGTGCAAGTCGTGCGTTGCCCCAAGTGCTGGCTGATAGTGGTACCGATATGTCAGATGCGGCCATGCGGGCAGAGGCGATGGCCTGTGACCTTGAAGAACTGGCCGTAACGCTGACGATCGAGCGATACAAAGACCAGGCGAAAGCGGGCAAAGGGGCAGGGGATGCCTCCGCCATGCTGAAATATGCAGGCACAGAGTTGAACAAACGGCGCCACGAGTTGTGGATGTCCGCCGGTGGGTCCGAGGCATTGGAATGGAACGGGGCGAACGGCTCGCTTGCGCCAGACTGGTTGCGGACAAAGGCAAACTCAATCGAAGGCGGCACCTCAGAGGTGATGCTCGGCATCATTTCTAAACGCGTGCTGGAGCTTCCGGGATAAGACATGGCTAATCTAGTTTTGACAGAGGACGAGCAAATGCTCGTCGACAGTGCCCGGGGTTTCCTGGATGATGCAGCGCCTGTGACGGAATTCCGTAAACTGCGTGATAACGGTGCGGCTTATAATCCAGAGCTATGGAAGCAGATGGCCGAACTGGGCTGGACCGGGGTTCTGGTGCCAGAAGATCAGGGCGGCATCGACATGGGGTATGCGGCGGCCGGACTGCTGGCAGGTGAGATGGGCAAAACGCTGGTGGCGTCGCCGTTCATCAGCACCTGTGTGATCGCTGCGACCGCTTTGCGTGGTGCAGGTGAGGCTGGGCATGCTGCGCTGGAAAAAATCGCGGAAGGCGGCGTGACCTATGCATTGGCCGTGGACGAGGGCGCGAAATTTGACCCTACGGCTACGGAAATGGAAGCGTCCCAAGCGGGCAATGCATTTACGTTAAATGGGCGAAAAACCTTCGTAACCGACGGCGGAAGTGCAGACCGGCTGCTGGTTTTGGCAAAGACCGGCGAAGGACTCACACTTTTTGATATTCCGGCAGACCGGGACGGTGTGACCCGCGAAGCGATGGATATGATCGATGCCCGTGATGCGGCGCGCATTACCTTTGATGGCGTTGAGGCCACGGGCGATGAGGTGCTTGGCACCGTTGATAATGCCATGGATGTTTTGGCGCCTGCGCTTTCAGCTGGGCAAGCCGCACTGGCCGCAGAAATGACTGGACTGTCCAGCGGCGCCTTTGGGATGACGGTCAACTATCTGAAAGAACGCAAGCAGTTTGGTGTGCTCATTGGCCAATTCCAGGCGCTTCAGCATCGCGCGGCGCATATGTGGTCAGATATCGAGGTAACGACGTCTGCAATTCTGAATGCGGGTCGGATGCTGGATGAAGATGCTGAAAACGCTGGAATGGCCGTATCGCTGGCCAAAGCGCGCGCGTGCCAAACAGCAAAACTGGCGGTCAGTGAAGGTGTGCAGATGCACGGCGGGATCGGCATGACAGACGACTATGACATGGGCTTTTTCATGAAACGCGCACGGGTCACCCAGGAATGGCTAGGTGACTATGGCTACCACGCGGAAGTGGTTGCCAAGGCGCGCGGGTATTGATGTTGACCCAAAGCGGTGAGGTCATAGCCCGGCCGCAAGGGTGGGCGAAATCGCCGGCTCTGTGGGGGCAGTCGGGCGATGCCCGGCGTTACCGCAGGGCGGAACAGAATTGGATTGGATGGAAATGAGCATACGTTTCGATGATCGCGTCGCCATTGTGACAGGAGCCGGGATCGGTCTGGGCCGCGCCCACGCCATGGGTCTTGCGGCGCGAGGGGCTAAAGTGGTGGTCAATGACCTTGGCGCGGCGTCTGACGGGACAGGTGGCACGATGTCGCCTGCACAAAGCGTCGTTGACGAAATCGTCGCCGCCGGTGGTGAGGCGATGGCCCATGGCGCAGACGTCACGAACCCCGAGCAGGTCGCGGATATGGTTGCCAAGACCATGGAAAAGTGGGGCCGTATCGACATCCTGATCAACAATGCGGGCATCTTGCGGGACAAAACGTTCTCCAAGATGGCGCTCGACGATTTCAAAAAGGTTGTGGACGTGCACTTGAACGGCACCGCCACAGTTACCCATGCGGTCTGGCCGATCATGCGCGAACAGGGCTACGGGCGCATCGTATTGACCGCGTCGTCCTCTGGTGTTTATGGCAACTTCGGCCAATCAAATTACGGCGCAGCGAAGACCGGCATGATGGGGCTGATGAATGTGCTGCATCTGGAAGGTGCACGTGACGATATCCGCGTCAACACCTTGACCCCCACGGCCACGACCCGGATGACAGAAGAACTGTTCTCACCAGAGGCAGGCGCGCTTTTGCAACCTGAAACCATTACGCCGGGCGTGCTCTACCTTGTTTCCGAAAACGGCCCATCGCGTGTGATCATGGGTGCGGGCGGAGGCTGCTTTGCCCAAGTCCGCGTCTACGAGACCGAAGGAATTGTGTTGACCGGTGACGACCTGACACCAGAGAGCGTGGAAGAGCAATTTGCCCACGTAACTGATCCGCGCGACCAGCGCGAATTAACCCAAGCCTTTGAACAAACAATGAAATACGCCGAAAAAGCCGCCGAGGCCCACGGTGTAACCCTGAAAAAGGAGTAACGCATATGCGTGATGCAGTCATCGTTTCTACCGCCCGGACACCGATCGGCAAAGCTTATCGCGGGGCATTCAACGCAACGCTCGGCCAAGAGCTTGCCGGTCATGCCGTCAAACACGCTGTGGAGCGGGCAGGCATTGAAGGCCACGAGGTTTCTGATGTGGTCATGGGCGCCGCCTTGCAACAAGGATCGACCGGCACCAACGTGGCGCGTCAGGCGGCGATCCGCGCCGGGCTGGGGACGACCGTGGCGGGCATGACGCTCGACCGGCAGTGCGCGTCAGGCATGATGGCGATTGCCACGGCGGCCAAGCAGGTTGTCATGGATGGCATGGACGTTTGTGTCGGCGGCGGGGTGGAAAGCATCTCTACCGTACAGCTGCCCGACAAGATGTTTGTGCAGCCGGACCCATGGATGTTCGAAAACCAGCCTGACATGTATATGTCGATGCTTGAGACGGCAGAAACCGTGGCCGCGCGCTACAACGTGTCCCGTGAGTATCAAGACGAATACGCGGCCCAGTCCCAGCAGCGCACACATGAGGCGCAAGAGGCGGGCAAGTTCGACGACGAAATTGTTCCGCTGACCTCGACCATGAAGGTTCAGAACAAAGAAACGGGCGAGATTTCCGACCACGTCGTGACGCTCGAAAAAGACGAAGGCAATCGTCCGGGAACCACGGCTGAGAGCCTGTCTGGTCTGCAGCCGGTGTTCAAAAACGGCTTGGTTATCAAGGAGGGCAAGTTCATCACTGCTGGTAACGCGAGCCAGTTGTCCGATGGGGCGTCTGCGTCCGTCGTGATGGAAGCCAAAGTGGCAGAACAAAAGGGTCTGAACCCGCTGGGCCGTTACGTGGGCATGGCTGTAGCAGGGCTCGCACCCGATGAGATGGGCATCGGCCCGATCTATGCGGTGCCGAAACTGCTGGAGGCCAACAACCTCAAGATGGATGACATTGGCCTTTGGGAATTCAACGAGGCGTTCGCTGTGCAGGTCCTGCATTCGCGCGACACCATCGGCATCCCGAACGAGATCATGAACGTGAACGGCGGGGCGATCTCTGTCGGTCACCCCTACGGCATGTCGGGTGCCCGAATGGTCGGTCACGCGCTTATCGAGGGCAAACGTCGCGGCGCCAAATACGTTGTGTGCACCATGTGCATCGGTGGCGGCATGGGCGCGGCAGGCCTGTTTGAAGTTCTCTAAGGCTGAACACCAGCGCGGAATCAAGGCCGCAGGCCGCCGCGCATCGCCAGTCCGCCCCACCGGGCTGGCGATTGGGCAGCCTCGGGCGAAACAAATGACGTTGGGATGTGCTTTGTATGCATAAAGTGGCCACCACTAATATTGGAACGCCAACCCGGCGGACCTGCGATGCGCGGCTCCCCATTTTGACTGGGCGACCTGCCCTCCGCTTAAATTCTTTGACTGAAAGGTCCATCAAATGACCAGACCCTGGAACGCTGTCCACCGCGACGACCACCTGCCTAAGGCCTTGCAAAACATGCGCATTCCCGCCGTGGGTGCGCCGCTTTTCATTGTCTCGAACCCCGATCTGGTGATCGCCCAGTGCAAAGCCGGGATGATCGGATCTTTCCCTGCGCTGAATGCACGCGAGGCGGAAGGGGAGCCACCACTGCTCGACGCTTGGCTGACGCGGATCAAGGAAGAATTGGACCGTCACAACCAGGAAAACCCGGACAACCCGGCGGCTCCATATGCCGTGAACCAGATTGTGCATCGGTCCAACGCCCGGCTTCAGCGCGATATCGAGATTTGCGTGAAACATGAGGTGCCGGTTTGGATCACCTCGCTGGGCGCGCGCGAAGAGGTTAACATGGCCGCCCATTCCTGTGGCGGGATCGTGCTGCATGACATCATCAACAACATGTTCGCGCGTAAAGCGATTGAAAAAGGCGCGGACGGTCTTATCGCTGTGGCAGCAGGCGCAGGTGGGCATGCGGGCCCGAATTCGCCTTTTGCTTTGATCCAGGAAATCCGCGAATGGTTTGAAGGGCCGCTTTTGCTATCCGGATCCATCGCCACCGGTAAAGCGATTTTATCTGCGCGGGCAATGGGGGCTGACATGGCCTACATCGGCTCGCCGTTCATCGCGACGGAAGAGGCGAACGCCGATCCGGCTTACAAGCAGATGATCGTGGACAGTTGTGCTGATGACATTGTGCTGTCGTCGCTTTTTACCGGGGTGTCCGGCAACTATCTGAAGCCGTCGATTTCAAACGCTGGCATGGACCCCAACAACCTGCCTGACGGCGACGTATCGACAATGAATTTTGGCTCCGGCAGTTCGTCCAAATCCAAAGCGTGGAAAGACATCTGGGGCTGTGGCCAAGGCATCGGCGCGATCCGTTCTGTGCAAACGGCGGGCGGTCTGATCACCGATCTGGCGGACGATTATCACGCACAACACGCGTCGCTGGTCGCCCATGGCTGAGCTTCTGGTCATCCGCCACGCGCAGGCGTCGTTTGGGGCGGATGACTATGACAAGTTGTCGGAGCTGGGGCATGTACAGTCCCGGCTGCTGGGCGATCTTTTGAAGGCCCGCGGTTGGCAGCCGGACAGGATTGTGACTGGCGCGCTCAAACGGCAGGATGAGACGCTGCGGTCCATGGGATTTGAGCCTGACGAAGTTCACGACGGTTTTGATGAGTATGATTTCTATGATCTGCTCAGCGCCCGTTTCCCGGACGGGGTGCCAGACGATGTGCAGCAGGATCGCCGGACCCACTTTCGTACGTTGCGCGAGACTATTCTGGCCTGGCAGTCCGACGAATTGACAGGCGTCAAAGAGACCTGGACCGATTTTGCAGATCGCGTTGCAGATGCGCTGACGCACGCTACGCGTCCGGGGGCTGACAAGGTAATGGTGATTTCCTCAGGTGGGCCGATCGGGCAGATGGTTGCCAGCACGCTTGATGCGCCGACTGCACAGATGATGCAGTTGAATTTGCAAGTGAAAAACACCTCTATGACGCGTTTCGTTTTTAATGACCGCGTACGTTACCTGTCCGGGTTCAACGAAACGCCCCATCTGGACGTGCCAACCCATCAGGATAAAGTGACATTCAGTTAAATGCCCGGGAGGTGGTTTTGAGCGATACCCAAACACTTGATGAAAAAGTGGTGGCTGACTATCTGTCGCAGCACATCGACGGATTTACAGGCCCAATTGAAGTCGAGAAATTCCAGGTCGGCCAGTCGAACCCCACCTTTTTGCTGAAGACTGCGCCCAAAAACTATGTTTTGCGGCGCAAGCCACCGGGCAAGTTGTTGAAATCTGCTCATGCTGTGGATCGGGAGTTTCGGGTGCAGTCAGCGCTTGCGGGATCAGATGTGCCGGTCGCGAAGATGCACCACCTGTGCGAGAACGATGCTGTTATCGGGTCCATGTTTTATGTGATGGACCACGTGGATGGCGTGAACCACCAATTGCCGACCCTGCCAGATGCAGACAATGTTCTGCGCGCTGGGCTGATCGACGATATGAACCGCGTATTGGCCGCGCTTCACGATGTGGATGTCGAAGCAGTAGGTCTCAGCGACTATGGCCCGCCGGGTAACTATTATGAGCGCCAGATCGGGCGGTGGTCCAAGCAGTATCGTGCGTCAGAGACCGAAGTGGTTGCCTCTATGGACAAGCTGATGGCGCGGTTGGCAGACGAAATGCCTGCAGACGATGGCCAACGGACACTGGTGCACGGGGATTACCGCATCGACAACATGATGTTTGAACGCGGTGGCCCGCAGTGTCTGGCAGTTCTTGACTGGGAGCTTTCAACGATCGGCCACCCTTATGCAGACCTCGCTGCTGTCATTATGCAGTGGCAAATGCCACCTGGGCCAGAAGGGCGTGGATTGATGGGCGTTGACCGGGCGGCGCTGGGGTTACCCAGTGATGAGGAATTCATCGGCACCTATTGCGCGCGACGCGGGATAGCAGGGATTGATAACTTCGGCTTTTACCTCGCCTTCAACTTCTTCCGCATGGCAGCGATCATCCAGGGCGTGCTGAAACGCGCGCTCGATGGCAACGCGTCAAACCCGGAGCGGGGCAAGCAGATAGGCCAGTACGTGCCAGTCTTTGCGGACGCCGGTCTCAGGGCGCTGAGCAAGTGATCGAAGATCCGTATGCCTATCAAAAGCTGATCGGTTTCAAGATCACGGATTGGTCGGAAGGGTACTGCAGGTTGGAGCTGCCGCTGCGTGAAGATCACGGGAACCGTTATGGGCTACCCCACGGCGGCGTGCACGCGACGTTGCTGGATACGGCCATGGGGTTTGCAGGAAGCTGGTCTGATTCCGACGACAAGATAATGGCTATGACACTTTCATTGACTTTGCAGTATCTGAGCCGTCCGCGCGGCGGCGTGCTCGTGGCGGAGGGCCACAGAACAGGGGGCGGGCGATCTACCTTTTTTGCGGAAGGGTCCGTTGTGGATGATACCGGGGAGTTAATCGCCAATGGGACGGGGACGTTTCGTTATCGCCGTGGTGCTTTGGAGGGGTAGGTTGCGGATTTCCTTTTTGTTCGGCGTAGTTTCAAGTATATGAAAAATATACCGTATTACCTTCTTTGCCCACCTTCCACGACGCGTAACAGCAAACGCGTAAGCTTTTACACGTAACCACTTACGCGTTTGTTGTTACGCGTAAACCTATACGCGTCATAGAAATCGTTTGCTGTAGATCATTCGGTCCAAACGTGGGTGAAAAATCTAGGATTCGACGGCAGGCAGACTATCTGCAAAGTGTTCCAACAATTTATGCTTCAATACTTTCCCAGTGGAGGCTGCTGGCCAATCGTCCACTACCAGCACGACTTGCGGCACCTTATACGACACCAGTTTTTCTCTGAGCCAGGCGCGTAACTCTTCGCCTGTGGTATTGCCGCCCGTTTTGACGAACGCGATGATCTCTTCGTTGCCGGGAACTTGGCGCCCCACCACGGCGGCGGAGTAGACGTCCGCGTGTCGGCTTAGCATCGCCTCCACCTCCGGTGGGTGGACGTTAAAGCCGGACCGAATAATCAGCTCTTTCAACCGCCCTGAAATATGCAGGCTTCCCGTCTCATCAATTCGCCCCAGATCACCCGTGCGAAAGAAACCGTCAGCTGTCATCGCCTCAGCCGTCTTGTCTGGTTCGCGAAAATACCCTTTCATGACATTTCGTCCGCGCACTTGGACTTCGCCAATGCCGTCCTCGTCTGGGTCAGCGATACGGGTTTCAATCCAGGTGTAGGGTGGCCCCACACTCACGTCTTCTTTCGGGTCGCTGGGATGAGTAGACGCGACAGAAGGAGAGGTTTCGGTGATCCCGTAGCCGTTGCACAGGGGCAGCCCAAAAAACCGCTCGACCCGATCTTTGAGACCGGGGTCAAGCGGTGCGCCACCGGTCACCAGAAAGCGCAAATCGTCCGCGCCGAGCGGTTCCCCAGCTTTATCGCAATGGGCCATCAGGGCAGAAAACATCTGCGGCACACCGGGAAATCGCGTGACCCCGCTGCGCAGGTGGGTCAGCACCCCTGCCGGGTCAAATCGGGACACAAATCGGATCGATGCGCCGCCCGCCATGCAATTCAAAAAAACCGAGCTGAGCGCGTAAATATGCGTGCCGGGCAATACGCCCAACACCTGATCTGTGGTGCGCACATCGAAATAACGCGCGCCGTTGGTCGACGAAAAAATCAGGTTGTCGTGGGTCAGCATCACGCCCTTTGGTGCGCTGGTTGTACCGGTGGTATACAGCAAGACCGCAACCTGATCGGCACTTGGTTCCACCGGTACGGGGGTGCTTTCAAGGGCGGACGTGGCCACCAGATCTGCATGGCCTACCGTGCCGACCTTGGACGCATTCCAGCTCTGGGCATGGTTCGCGGCGTTGTCAGAGACATGGGACGTGAAAAGGATCATTCGCGGCGCGGCATGATCAACGATGGCCTGTAATTCCGCCGCTGATTGACGCGCATTCACTAAGATCAACCAGACATCGGCCAGGCTCGCAGCAATAACCGTGGTGGCATAGAGTGCACAATTTTCTGCCACCAGCACCACTCTGTCCCCCGGTCGGACGCCAAGGTGACGTAGGGTCTCAACAAGGTCTTGTGCCTCTTGCAAAACGGTGGCGTACGACAGCGCACGCCCGTCCGTATCTACCACTGCAAGTGATTGAGGTGATTGATTTTCCAGTATTTGGTGCAGGCGGTTCATTTAGCGCATCCGTTGTACGATTCCGCCCACCTTAGAGCCATTGAGGGGGGCGGTGAAACACTTGACTTTGTCTGACGGTATGCAAGCATGAGCTATCACCCGAGGCCTTGTTTGCTCGGGTATACTTGGGAGGAAACTATGATCAACAAGACAAAGCTCGGCCTGGCGGCCGTGCTGGCGGCGGGTATTTCTGCCTCTGCCGCTTTCGCAGAAAACATCAAAATCGCCTTCATTGACCCGCTCTCTGGCCCCTTCGCTGGGACCGGAGTGAACGGCCTTCACCAGTTTGAATTCGCAGCTGAAAAGCTGATTAACGAAGCAGGCGGTGTGCTGGACGGCAAGATGTTCGAAATCGTCGGCTTCGACAACAAAATCAGTCCGAAAGAGTCACTGATCCAATTGCAGGTCGCCATCGACCAGGGCATCCGGTTCATTGCACAAGGCAACTCGTCCGGTGTGGCTAACGCGCTGACCGATGCTATCAACAAGCACAATCGTCGAAACCCGGACCAGCGCGTGCTGTTCTTGAATTACGCGGCTGTGGACCCGGCTTTGACCAACGACAAGTGCAACTTCTGGCACTTCCGCTTTGATGCAAACGCAGACATCAAGATGGACGCGCTGACCGATGTGATCGCCAGCAATGAAGACATCAAGAAGGTCTACATCATCGGCCAAGACTACAGCTTCGGCAAAGCCGTGGCCGCCGCTGCCGTGCGTAACCTCGAAGCTAAGCGTCCTGACATCGAAGTGGTTGGCAATGAGTTGCACCCGATTGGTAAGGTGAAAGACTTCACACCTTATTCGCGCAAGATCATTGCATCCGGTGCGGACGCTGTGATCACTGGCAACTGGGGCGCTGACATGGTTGGCCTTGGCCGGTCCGTCGTTGAAAGCGGCTACAAAGGCCCGATCTTTACCTATTACGCAGCTGGCAGCGGTATCACCGCAGCTTTCGGCGAAGCTGGTAAAGGCGCCATCCTGCTAGTCGGCGAAGGCCAGGTAAACCCGCCAGTGTCTGATCGCGCCGCTGAATACTACAAGGCTTACAAAGCTAAGTATCCAGACGGCAACATCGACCAGGGCCGTATCGCTAACGTGATCGAAATGCTTGCCAAAGCGATCAACGAGGCTGGTTCCGCCGACGACGTTGTTGCCATCGCAAACGCGTTGGAAGGCATGGAACATGACGCCCTGTTCGGCGGTAAGCTGAAGATGCGTGCAGTTGATCATCAGATCATCCAGGACGTACACATCAGCGCCCACACCGACGAAAACGTCACCTTCGACTACGACAACTCCGGCTACGGTGTTGTTTCTGAAAGCGTGGTAACGATGGCTGCTGCCGACAGCGCCACCACCTGCCAGATGAAACGCCCTTAAGGGTCACTTTTCGCGCCCGCCCCAGCAATTGGGGCGGGCATTTTCATCTGAAAACAAGCATTTTGGCTGGGGAGGGGTGTCTTGGACCTGATACTCGTAAATCTGATTGACGGTTTGGTGACGGGCCTCTTGCTCTTTATGTTGAGCGCGGGTCTTACGCTGATCTTCTCCATGATGGGTGTTTTGAACTTTGCCCACGCCAGTTTTTATATGTTGGGCGCCTATTTCGCGTTCCAGATCTCAATATACTTGGGCTTTTGGGTTGCCCTGCTGATCGCCCCGCCACTCGTTGGCTTGATGGGCGCAGGTGTTGAACGCTACGGGCTGCGACGGGTCCATCAATACGGCCACGTGCCGGAACTTATCTTTACATTTGGCCTCGCGCTTTTGATTGAAGAGGTCGTGAAATTCTTCTGTGGCAATGACCTTCAACCCTACACCCAGCCGGAAATCCTGAACTTCACCGCCTTCGCAATCGCAGGCAATTCGATCCCCGCTTACAAGGTTTTCATGATCTTCTGCTCGATCGGCATATTCCTCGTGTTGCTCTATGTGCTGACAAAAACGCGGGTGGGCATGATCATTCAAGCAGCACTCAGCTACCCCCGCACGGTAGAGGCGCTGGGCCACAACGTGCCTTTGATCTTTATGGGCGTCTTTGGTGTCGGTACTGCGCTGGCCGGTGTTGCTGGCGTGATTGCTGGCCCGGTTCTGGGGACTTTCCCGGGCATGGCCTTTGTGCTCGGCTCCATCGTTTTTGTGACAATTGTGATCGGCGGATTGGGCAGTCTTTGGGGCGCCCTTGTCGCATCACTTTTGATTGGGTGGATCACCACATTTGCGAAAACATACAACGTGGGCGCTGCAGACGTGCTGACGGCCATCGGGTTTGAAAAGCCTGTGGATCTCAGCGAAAGCGCACTGCGCGACCTCTGGACGCTTACCTCACCCCAAATTGCGGATATCTTGCCGTACCTGCTGATGGTGCTGATCCTTGTGTTCCGCCCTTACGGCCTTTTCGGGAAGCGTGACGCATGACGGATGGGGCTCAAACAAACAGAAGTTATGGCGGCCTATCTGTGGGCGCGGTTCTGCCGTGGGTTATCGGTGCAATTCTTCTGCTGATCCTGCCGATGATCTTTCAGGAACGTTCTGCCTTGACGATCATGAACCAGATGTCCATCACGATCATTTTCGCACTGGCCTACAACATGTTGCTGGGGCAGGGCGGGATGCTGAGCTTTGGGCACGCCGTCTATATGGGTCTTGGCGGGTTCTTTTGCATGCACATCCTCAATTGGGTGGAAGACGGCCATATTTTCCTACCTTTGCCGTTTCTACCCGTCTTGGGTGGTCTGTTCGGGCTGGGCTTTGCAACCATCATCGGCGCTTTTTCCACGCGCAATGCGGGTACTGTCTTTGCCATGATCTCGCTGGGGATTGGTGAATTGGTGGCAGCATGTTCAGTGATTGTCGTCGCGTTCTTTGGAGGCGAGGAAGGCATTTCCGGCGACCGGACATATGCCACGTTCATGGGCGTCGAGTTCCTCAAACAGATTGAAGTCTACTACCTAACGGCCTTTTGGCTGATGTTGTCTGCAGTGTTGATGTACCTGTTTTCGCGCACCCCGGTGGGTCGCATGGCAAATGCCGTGCGCGACAACCCGGAACGGGCAGAGTTCCTAGGCTACTCAGCGCGCTGGGTGCGGTTCTACTCCTTTTGTGCCAGCGGGTTTTTCTGCGGGGTCGCAGGCGCGCTATTTGCGATCAACTTTGAAATCCTGACGGAAGAAAACCTGAACGCCACAACATCGGGCACCATCCTTCTTGTGACCTTTCTGGGCGGCGTTGGTTTCTTCTTCGGCCCAATCATCGGCGCAGTTGTTTTCACTTTGCTGCAAACCGTTTTGAGTCTGTCGACAGAGCTTTGGACACTTTATGCAGGTGCGCTTTTTGTGCTGACGGTGATGTTCTTTCCCGGTGGTCTGTCCGGGTTGATCATGATGCATGTGATCCCGCTGAGGTTCGGAAAATTCAACTTGCTGGTGATGCCCTATATCAAGACGCTGATCCCGGGGATTTTGGGGGTGTTTGGTCTGTCCGCGCTCGTCGAGTCGCTCTTTCACTTACGCCACAGCGCGGTGGGGGATCATGAAATGACGCTCTTCTGGACCACATTTGATTCCCACACGGTCCTGCCTTGGGTTGTCATGATTGCCGTGACCGGGGTTGGGTTCTATTTTGCTCGCGCCAATTGGCCTGAAATGCGCGCTGCCTGGGATGAGGCGAACACCGCACCCACTGTCGGCAACGTGCTGTCAGAGACAAAACCGGCTGTGGACCCTGACACCGTGAACCCGGTGGCAGAGATGCAAGGTGAGGAGGGCAAGTCATGACGGCGGCCCTCAAGCTCACGGAATTGCGCAAGTCATTCGGCAAGACCGAGATTATCCGCGGCGTAAATCTGACGATAGGTCGGGCAGAACGCCACGCGATCATCGGCCCCAACGGCGCAGGAAAATCCACGCTTTTCAATCTGATTACGGGACGATTTCCGCAGACGTCTGGTACGGTGGAACTGCATGGCCACGATCTGGCAGGCAAAGCGCCTTATCAGATCAATCGCATGGGCCTGTCGCGAAGTTTCCAAATCACCAACATCTTCCCGCGTATGACCGTTTTCGAAAACGTACGCTGCGCGCTGCTATGGGCGCAGGGCTACAAATATTCGTTTTGGAACATGGTGTCGAAGTCGCGTGCGCTGAACGAAGGTGCAGATGCGATCCTGGAGCAAATCAATCTGACCGCGCGTCGCGATTTGCCAGCGGGCGTGCTCAGTTACGCTGAACAACGTGCGCTCGAAATTGGTATCACTATCGCGGGTGGTGCGGATGTCATCATGCTTGACGAACCCACAGCTGGAATGAGCCACTCAGAGACGGATTACATCACTGACCTGATCCTTAAAGTGACCGAGGGGAAGACCCTGATCATGGTGGAACACGACATGGGTGTGGTCTTCGGTCTGGCTGACCAGATCAGCGTTTTGGTCTACGGCGAGATTATCGCCACCGGCGCGCCGGAAGCGGTGCGCGCTGACCCGCGCGTGCAGGAAGCCTATCTGGGCGCAGCGCTGGAGGCGGAGCACTGATATGCTGGAAGTGAAGAACCTGAACGCCTATTACGGCAAGTCCCACATCCTGCAGGGCGTAAACCTGCACGTAAACGAAGGCGAGATTGTTGCTCTGTTGGGCCGCAACGGGGTAGGGCGGTCTACCACCTGCAAAGCCATTATGGGTGAGGTGGAGCCGCAAGGCTCCGTCTCTTTCAAAGGCGCAGAGATTGCGGGGAAAAAGGCCTATGAGGTTGCAAACCTGGGTATCGGATATGTGCCTGAAAACCGCGATATCTTCCCTGGCCTAACCACGCGACAGAACCTGATCCTGGGACTGAAGCCCGGCCAGAAAGAAGAAGACAGCCGCTGGTCGATGCAAAACATGTTCGACATGTTTTCTAATCTGAATGAGCGCGCGGATGTGGAAGCCAGCGTGCTGTCTGGCGGCGAACAACAGATGCTGACCATGTGCCGGACGTTGATGGGTGACCCCGATTTCATCATGATTGATGAACCGACCGAAGGGCTTAGCCCACAAATGACCCAACGCGTAGCGGAACTCTTAAACGAGATTGCCAAACGCGGGGTGGCGACGCTGTTGGTTGAACAAAAGCTCGCCATTGCCATGGATATTGCCCACCGCGTCTATGTCATGGGTCACGGCCAAGTGGTGTTTGAGGGCACACCAGATGAACTGAAAGCTCGCGATGATGTGCGCAAAGAGTGGTTGGAAGTCTGACGCGATCCCCTTACAGCTTTACCATTGTGAATTGTTCTGGTGCCAATGCCCCTGATACTCTGAGTTGCCAAGCCTGCTTGAACCTGCCAGCCTAACCAACGTGTCAAACGCCGAGACCGAAATACGAACCAATCTGCCGGACCTTTACCCGAGGCTCTGGCGGTTTGCGCTTGTTCTGTCTGGTACACGCGACGCGGCGGATGATCTGGCCCAGACCACTGCTATTCGGGCTATGGAAAAGGCGCAGCACTATACGCCCGGCACACGGCTCGACAGTTGGCTGTTTACCATGGCGCGCCGGATCTGGCTGAACGAGTTGCGCGCCCGGGCTGTTCGGCGTGGGCAAGGCCTTATGGCGGTCGAAGATATTGACCTACCCGATCCGTCGCCTGGCCAAGAAGTGAATAGAATGGCGTCTGAAGTGTTGGCAGTGGTGAATACCCTGCCAGAGGCACAGCGTGAAGCCGTCTTGCTGGTCTATGTGGAAGAATACACCTGCGCGGAGGCAGCGACCATGCTTGATGTGCCCATGGGCACCGTGCTTAGCCGCCTGTCGACCGCGCGGCGAAAGATCAATGGCACCTTGGCGCCTAAGGAGAGTGCAGCCGAATGACCCGGTTCACAGATGAAGAGATCACCGCCTGGATGGATGGCGCCGCAGATGAAAAGCTGGCCGCCGATCTTGAAGCTGCGGCCCAGGACCCGGATGTGGCGGCCCAGATAGAGGCATTGATGGTACCGATGGATGCGTTACGCGCAGGGTTCGACGCGGTTTTGACAACCGCACCGGCTTTTGCGGTTCCGGCGCAACAAACCCAACCCGCCCGACGAAGCCTGGCCTGGCCAATGGGCCTTGTGGCGGCAAGCATTGCCTCTTTTGCAATCGGGCTTGGCGTGATGTGGACCCAAACCCGGCCTGAACCGATGAAATGGACCCAGCGCGCCGCGATTTACCATGCGCTGTACTCTCCTGCTACTCTGGCGGGACCGTACAAATCCGAAAGCGAGGCTCAGGAGCGTTTGGCTGAACTCAGCGCGGCGCTGGGCACCGACATCACCGCATTTGCCAATGTTGAGGGTCTGAAATACCGCCGCGCCCAGCCGTTGCATCTGAACGGCCAGATCATAGTGCAGATCGCCTATCAAAACGCGGCTGGCGTGCCTTTTGCGATTTGTCTGACAGCGGCACCGGCTATGTCCGATGCGCCTGTCACGCAGGAGTTGGAGGGCATGGCCGCCACGCTCGGGCGCGAAGGGTCTATGGGATTTCTCGTTGTCGGCGGCGATGACCAGGCATTCACTAAAGCGGTGGCTGACCAAGTGGAGACACTTCTTTAATATGGCAACCTAACGGATTGCAGTAGGATGGGGTTTCACCCCATCTTTGCCCCCCATTGATACAGCCTCACCGCATTGATCAGGATCATGTAGTACTTAGATACCAAGACAGATCATCAAAGCTGTCTTTGCCAAAGAACTGCTCTTTCCCCACAAACATTGCTGGAGACCCGAAGGCGCCCCGCTCCTGTGCGGCCTCGGTTGCTGCAAACAGACCTTTCTTGATCTCGTCTGACTGCGCTGCTGCCATGATCTCCTCCGCTGGCAACCCGCAGGCCGCAAGCCTGTCCGAGATGACCGCTGGGTCATCCATTTTCAACTGTTCAACCCAAACCGCTATGTACATCTCATCGATGTACTTGGCTTCCCAGTCTTTGCCTTGGGCAAACAGCGCCCCGCGCATCAGGTCCGTGGTCTTCACCGGGAAATGGGGGTTCCAATTGAAAGGCACCTTGTGGCGTTTCAAAAACCGCACCATTTGCTGCTGCATATAGGCGGTTTTGCCTTTTACATCCGCAAACGCAATCATCGGCGCTTGGTTTCCCGTGATGCGGAACAGCCCGCCAAGCAAGATAGGCTTGTAGTGCAGCACGGCTCCCGCGTCTTTTGCCAGGCCCGGTAAAACTTCGTGGGCAATATAGGCGTTGGGTGAACCGAAGTCGTAGTAAAAATCTATGTCTGCCATCACCACTTCTCCGCGTATGGTCTAAGGTCCAGTTCGAACGTCCATGCGTCCGGCGTCTGTTGCCAGAGCATCCAGTAGGCTTCGGCCACGCTTTCGGGATCCATCAATGTGTTCTCGGGCAATGCGTCCGGATCGCCGCCCGCGTCCTTGATGCGTTCGCGCACAAAGGCAGTGTCGACGCCTGCATCGATTATTAGGTGCGCCACATGGACGCCTTGGGGGCCCAACTCTTTTGCCATGGTTTGCGCAAGCGACCGAAGCCCGGCCTTGCCCGCGCCAAAGGCGGCATAACCGGGGTTTCCACGCAGCGATGCGCTGGCGCCAGTCAGAAAGATTTTGCCACGCCCGCGTGGGACCATGTATTTGGCCGCTTCACGCCCGTTGAGAAAACCTGCAAAGGTGGCCATCTCCCAAACCTTGCGAAAAACGCGGGCGGTTGTGTCAGCCAGATTGAACCGGACATTGCCGCCCACGTTGAAGATACAAAGATCAATCGCGCCCACTTCAGTCTCAATTTTGGCGAAAACTTCCTCGACACTGTCTTCCAAACGCGCATCCATGGAATAGGCATGGGCTTTGCCACCTGCGGCCTCAATCTCTGCCACCAGCGGGGCAAGTTTGTCGCCGTTGCGCCGCCCAAGGGCAACCGTGAAGCCTTCGCGCGCAAATCTTTTGGCGATAGCAGCGCCGATGTAGTCCCCGGCGCCGATGATAAATGCAACGCTCATAGTGACCGTGCCTTTTGCAGGGCAGGGCGGGCGAGCATCCGGTCCACATAGGCTGTCAGATTGGGTTTATCAGAGAAATCACCGCCCAATGTGGAAGCGGCGATAACGGCATGACCAGTCATGAATTCTGCCGCTGAAAACGGCCCGGCAAGCCAATCGCGATCCGCCATATGCGCCTCTACCGCTGTCAGCATCTGGTTAAGCAGTTTGGCAGACCGTTTCACATTGACCTCCGTGCGACGTTCAGGGGGCAGTAGAACGGTTTCAACCACATAAGTGTTGATCGGCGGCATGATCATGCCTTCGGCGTAGTGGAACCACTGCAGGTACTGGGTGAACGCTTCCGTTGCTGGGTCCGGCACCAGATCGGTATCTTGTGTGGTCAAAAGGTACTGAATGATTGCCCCGGATTCGAAAATGACCCGCCCGTCATCCAGTTCCAGCGCCGGGACGCGGCCCATCGGATGGACTTCACGGTAATCTTGCGCCCGCATATCCGGGTGGCCGAGCGTAAAGCTATGGAGGTCATAGTCGAGCCCCATTTCTTCCAGGCACCAAGCGACTCGCACCGCGCGGCTGTTCGGAGCAAAGTAGAGTTTCATTGCGGCCCTCCCTGGCAGCGGTCGTGAATTTTAGCCGAAAATTCGTCTGTGGCAGCGTGCGGCGGGCTGGACGCCACGTCAATTCTGACGCTGCGATATTTGGTTGAATTCAGCCCCACGCACGCCATGATGACCCTAATCAAAATTGGGAGGACGCGGTCCATGGACGGCATGATGATGCATCGCCCGCTGCGGGTGATCGACATTCTGGAATTCGGCGCAGAGGTGAACGGCGACAGTGAACTTGTCAGTGCCACCGTGGAAGGTGGAATTCACCGTACCAACTATCGGGACACAAATGTGCGTGTCCGCCAAATGGGCAACGCGCTGACCCGTCTGGGTGTGAAGCTGGGCGACCGGGTCGCAACCCTTGCCTGGAACGGCTACCGGCACTTTGAGCTTTACTACGCCATCTCGGGTCTTGGCGCAGTGTGCCACACGATCAACCCGCGCCTGTCTGCTGAACAGATGATCTACATCGTCACCCATGCCGAAGATTCGGTGCTGTTTGTCGACCTGACCTTTGTGCCGATCATTGAGGCGTTGGCTGACAAGTTTCCGGGCGGTTTGAAATTTGTGGTGATGACTGACCGCGCGCATATGCCCGACAGCAAGCTGGACCTGCTTTGCTACGAAGATTTGCTGGGCGCGGAAGACGACCAGATCATATGGCCGGAATTTAGCGAAGATACCGCTTGCGCGCTTTGCTACACCTCCGGCACTACCGGCAATCCCAAGGGGTCGCTCTATTCCCATCGCTCCACCGTTCTGCATGCGCTCATGGGGGGGATATCGTTGCAGACCTCCCTTAGCCCCGGAAAGCGCATCCTGCCCGTTGTGCCGCTTTTCCATGTGAACGC
>JBCCET010000079.1:0-18431 GCA_039030095.1 Pseudomonadota bacterium
AGCCAGAGCCAGAGCCAGAGCCAGAGCCAGAGCCAGAGCCAGAGCCAGAGCCAGAGCCAGAGCCAGAGCCAGAGCCGGTTCAGAATGTTTCGATTGAACCCGCGTTTTCGCAGGCTTCAGAAGCCGCCAACCCAACGGCAGCGGAGCAAAAACCGGGCTTTTTCGGCCGTTTGCTCGGACGTGGGGAGCGAAAGAAGGTTGTGCGCCGCGCGCTGGACGCGGACATGCTTGAGAGCCTCGAGGAACTGCTGATCACGGCGGACATGGGCGTCGACACGGCCATGAAAGTGGCCGCTGGCATGGCTGAAGGGCGGCTGGGTGTGCGGCTGTCTACCGATGAGATCAAGGGTTTGTTGGCCCGCGAGGTGTCACGGATCATAAAACCCGTGGCTCAACCTTTGCCAGCGGCCCAAAATAAGCCGCAAGTGGTGTTGGTGGTTGGTGTGAACGGGTCTGGTAAGACCACGACAATTGGCAAGCTTGCCAGCCAATATCGGGCAGAGGGCAAGTCGGTCATGATTGCCGCCGGTGATACCTTTCGCGCAGCAGCAGTGGAACAGCTACAGGTTTGGGGCGACCGGGCAGGGGTGCCGGTCTTTACGGCGCCCGAAGGGTCGGACCCGGCAAGCTTGGCATTTGAATCAATGGAAAAAGCTGCTGCGGAACAAGCGGATCTGCTGATGATAGACACCGCCGGGCGGCTGCAGAACCGGTCGGACCTGATGGAAGAACTGGCCAAGATCGTCCGTGTGATCCGTAAAAAAGATCCCAGCGCGCCGCACAATACACTGTTGGTGCTGGACGCGACCACCGGGCAAAACGCATTGCGCCAGGTGGAGATTTTCCGCGACGTGGCAGATGTTTCAGGCTTGGTAATGACCAAATTGGACGGCACTGCCAAGGGCGGCGTGCTGGTGGCCTTGGCTGACAAATTTGGGCTGCCTATTCATGCCATCGGTGTCGGTGAACAAATCGACGATTTGGCGCCATTTGACCCTGATGAATTTGCACGCGCACTGACGGGGCATGAAGGCTAAAGGTTTACCGATTGCTGAGCCAAGCAACAGCTTGATCGGATAGTCGAAAGTGACCGATCATTTTGTGTTCAAACAAAACATCCTCGGTCTGTGTTCCCCAACCAATGTTGTGGGTCAGCAATGGCACACCAACGGATGATTTCTTTGCCGCCACAATCCCAATATGGGGCAGGTTACTGCCATTCAGGCGGAAGGACACGATATCACCGGGCAGAAACACCACCGGATCAGAGGACAACTCCAATTCTGCACCCGCCCTGCGCAAGAGAGTTTCCAGATTAGGTACCCGGCGATGATCGATGTTTCGGTCTGTACGGGACAGCCCCCAATTTTTGGGGTAACGCGCAAAATTGGCCTTCATATCTGAGTTAACGACCCGTTGCAGATCGACACCTATCGCGTCGCGCAGGGCGCGAATGACAACATCCGTGCAGACCCCGCGCGATCGCGGAATATCGCCGCCGGGAAACTCCAACCCCACATAGCTGGGATCATAAATGGTGGTGATACCCACTTGGCCTGCTGCTGCGGCGGCGAGCTGTGCACCGCGCTCCTGTGCAAAAGCTGCCTGGGCAAAGACCAACACAACAAGTACCAAAAGGCTGCGAAACATCAGGATGCTTTCTAAATTGACATGCAGCATTGTTCGGGCGCCGGGCCTTGGTTTTCAATGCACAACAAAAAATAGGCGCCGTTTTGGCGCCTATCTGCTTGTTTTACCGTGTTTCTTGCGACCAGCGCAGATGTCAGTTCGGCAGCCCTGCACGCAGAACAGCTGCTTCACCTGCTTTCAAGGCAGGCAGGACCGGTGCCTGCCAGCTTTCCATTTCGACTGGCAGGGACGGGAACAGTGCGAGCAATTCGCCGCGTGCCTCTGACCCCAGCCCAGCAACAGATTGCTCAGACAAGAAGAAGCTTTCAGTCATCACGCCATCAGACAAGACAATCTCATGGTTGTCGAACATGATGTGGGTGTACTCAATCTCGTCGCGCGGAGCGATCGTTACGCCTGGCAGTCCGACCAGATGTTTGGCTGCGACCAGCACTTCGGAACTGCCAAACAGCACCTCTGCCTGTTCGCTTGTGATCAAGACACGGTGCTGCGGTGACAGCACCAAAGTGTCTTCATTGCCAAAAGTGCCCGCCGCAATTTCAATCGGAGCCATGGACCCTGTGCCCGCGATTGTGGTGCGACCGATCCAACGGATCTTCTGATAGCCGCTGTCGCGGGTCCAAATCTTGTCGCCGCGCGACAGATTTTCCACGGCGCGGGGGCCGTTTGGCGTCAGGATCCGTGTGCCGGGACCAAAACAGGGTGCGAAATCGGAATAAGGCGATGACCCGTTGTTGGACCCGTTGATCTTTTCATAGGTCTTGCCGTCCTCAAGCGGGATGTCGAACCCCATGCCCCAGATGTTTGTGAACTGGCCGTTTTGCGAAAACACCGTGATCTTGATGACCGGGCCCACAAGATCGCCGTTGGGTGCCACTTCGCGCACAAAATGGAAACTCTCGGCTTCCACAGGGTTGCCGTCAGCCACAAAGCCATTGCCATCAACGACAGTGTGTCCGCCGGGCTGATCATCTTCGAGAATGTCAGGATCGCCGCTTTGGTCGTCAATTGTGATCGGGCGTTTTTCACCAATTGAATACTGGAACTGCGTGCCGATTGGCGTGTTGGAGTTGTTGATGATCGGATTGCCGATCAAAACCCCGCTTGGGCTGTCGGTTACAACCAGGTCTTCGTTATCGAAGACAGAAAAACGACGTAGTACCATTTGATAACTCCTGTCGCGAATAAGGCGCGATTTCGTCTAAAATTGGACATTTTTTGCCAAAATTCAATGGAAAACGGCGATAAAAGCTTCGTGATGCAACAATCGGTGGTTGTTCGCTTAATTGATGTGCAACGGGTGAACAATCGGGTCGCCTTCCGCCCAATTGCGTGCCAGAAGGGCCACAGTCAAAGGAAGAGCACGCGTGGCAGAGTGGTTGATCTCGCTCGAAGGGACAGAATCAGGGCGCACGCTGGCCTTGATCCTGGCAATTGCAGCGGCAGCACTCCACGCGGTCTTTGGTGCGCTGCAAAAAGGGCGCCATGATCCATGGCTCAGCCGCGGGGCAATCGACGCATCCTACTTTTTGATGGCCTTGCCCATCGCGCTGTTTCTGGTGCCCTGGCCAGAGCCGCACGTGTGGCCGCTTTTTATAGGCGTGATGGTGATCCACCTGATCTACAAGCTTTTACAGGTCATGAGTTATGACCGGGGCGCGTACACGGTGGTCTATCCGGTTATGCGCGGAACCGGGCCGCTGGTTACCGTGGTGGCCGCCGGTTTGGTGTTTCAGGAAAGCTTCAATCTGGTGCAATGGGGCGGCGTGGTGATGTTGACCGGTGCGATTTTCTCGCTGGCAGCGATCAACTTACGCGACTCGCCTGTGGGCCGTCAGCGGTTGGCCGTTGGTCTGGTATTGGCGTTTTTGACGGGAATCATGGTTGCGGCCTACACGACCTTTGATGCCTATGTGATCCGACAGACTGCAAACCCGTTCACTGTTGTATTCTGGTTTTACGTGGTGGACGGGATCATCTTCCCGTTCATAACTCTGCGCCACTATCGCCGCTTGAAGGTAAAACCACCGTTGCCGGGCCTGGCGATGCGGGGCGTGATCGGCGGATTGGTGGCGTTTGCAAGTTTTTCGTCGATCATGCTGGCCACGCGCCTAGATAAAGTGGGTGAGGCGGCGGTGTTGCGCGAAACATCAGTGGTTTTTGCAGCCCTGATCGGCTGGCTCTTCCTTAAAGAGCGGGTGGGCCCCTTGCGCGGGGCACTGATGGTGGCTATCGCGGGCGGCGCGGCAGTGGTGGAGTTTGGTGGCTAATGGCGGAAAGACAGATCCCAGGATGGGTTAAACCGGTACTGGAACTTGGCCCGGTGATCGCGTTTTTTGTGGCCTATACGCGGGTCAAAGACGAAACCTACACGGTGTTTGGCACGGAATATGAAGGTTTCATCATCGTCACGGCGGCATTCATCCCATTGCTGTTGGTCTGTACCGGCATTCTTTGGGCGCTGACTGGCAAGCTAAGCCGGATGCAGCTTTTGACGGCTGTCCTTGTTGTCGTGTTCGGTGGGCTGTCGGTTTGGCTCAATGACGATCGTTTCTTCAAGATGAAGCCTACTATCATCTATCTGGTTTTCGGTGGCATCCTTGGGGTCGGATTGTTGCAGGGCAAAAGTTACCTGCGCACCGTGATGGAAGAGGTGATGCCTCTGAAAGTTGAAGGTTGGATGATCCTGACGCGCAGATTGTGCCTGTTCTTTCTGGCGTTGGCGGTGGCAAATGAGGCGGTCTGGAGGCTGATGTCCACGGATGCCTGGGTGAATTTCAAGACCTTCGGTTTGACCGCCGCAATTTTTGCGTTTTTTGTTTCCCAAAGCGGCCTTTTTCAGCGCTACGGTTTGGAAGACGACACAGCCGACGGATCCTAAACCGCGTAGCGCGCCCCTGGAATAGCCTTGCAAGTCATTTCCCGGTGACCCTCTGTCTATAGAGGGTTGTTATAGGACGAACGCAAGATATAGTTCTATCAAACGGTCGGGACGGGTCCCCGTCCCGGGCGCAACGAACAAGGGGCGCAGCGGGGCAGGATGCTGGAACACCACCATACCGAATTTTCAACGGATTTTGTCAGGACCCCGGGCGGGTTAAGCGACCATCCGGCACTGGTGCTGAATGCTGATTTCAGACCGTTGAGTTATTTCCCGCTAAGCCTTTGGCGTTGGCAGGACGCGGTGAAGGCGGCTTATCTGGAACGGGTCACAATCATCGCGGAATACGACCAAGCGGTGCATTCACCATCTGTAGAGATCAAGATCCCGTCGGTCATCGTGTTGAAAGACTATGTGAAGCCGTCAAAGACCTCTGCCTTTACCCGGTTCAACCTGTTCCTGCGCGATGAGTTTACGTGCCAGTATTGCGGGTCCAAGGGCGATATGACGTTTGATCATGTGGTGCCTCGGTCTCGCGGCGGGCGGACCACTTGGGAAAACGTGGTGGCTGCCTGTGGGCCGTGCAATTTGAAAAAGGGCAACCGGTCGATCAAACAGGCTGGGTTGCGTCTGCGGCGCACACCGGTCCAACCCACTGCGTCACAGCTTTTGAACGCCGGGCGCCGGTTCCCGCCGAACTATCTGCACGAAAGCTGGCTGGATTTCCTGTATTGGGACGCAGAATTGCAGGAATAGGGTGCGCCGGGGTTCGGCCCTTCCAGCAGGAATATCTGAACAACGGAAATGGCGGGCGCCGAGGCGTCTCAGGCGCTGCGTTTCATTGCTGCAATCAGCCATATTGCCATCAGGCCGAGCGAGATGATCATGTTCCAGGTGGGCATGGAAAGACCAACGAATTCCCAGCTGATCTCATCGCAGCGCACGACAGGTGCAGACAACAGCGCCTCCAACGCGGCTTTTGGGTCCATATCCAGCACAGAAGCACCTGAACAGCTGGCCGGGCCGTCCCACCAACCCTGTTCCACGCCGGAATGATATCCGCCTATGCCCGCCGTGGCCGCTGCCGCACCGGCACCGGCAAGGGCTACCAGTCGAAATGGCAATAAGACGCCCAACAGCCCCAATCCTGCAGCAACCCCGTGGGGCCAGCGCTGCCAAAGACACATTTTACAGGGCGGCAAATCACCCAGGTGCTGAAACCCAAAGGCCGCTGCCAACATCAGGGCGGACCCTAGGCCTGCCACCGCCATCAAGGTGCTGCGCGTCATAGATACCTCACCGCAAAAAAACCGCCGATCAGCAGAACCACCAGAACCGTGAACATGAGACCCAACCGCTTTTCGATGAAATTTCGGATCGGTTCGCCAAATTTCCAAAGCAGTGCTGCGACGATGAAAAATCGTAGGCCCCGCGCGATCAGCGACCAGAACATGAATTGGGCAAAGGGCAGGGCGGTCGCCCCGCTGGTGATTGTTATGACCTTATAAGGGAACGGCGTGACACCGGCGAACAGTACGGCCCAATGGCCCTGCTCATTGAACCGCTGACTGAATTCCTCAAACAATTCTGCCTTGCGGTAGAAGTCGAGAATGCGCACGCCCAGCGTGTCAAAAAGCGTTGCGCCGATCCAATACCCGAACGCGCCTCCCAGCACGGACGCAACGGTGCACACAGTTGCTATAAGAAAGGCGCGGCGTGGTGCGGCTAAGATCATCGGGATCAAAAGCACGTCTGGTGGGATCGGGAAGAACGAGCTTTCCACAAAGCTGACGATTGCAAGCGCCAGCAAAGCCCAGCGCGTTTGCGCCAACGAAACGGTCCAGTCGTATAGTCCGCGGAGCACTGCCCATGCCTCCTGCTTTTTTCAGCCCTCTTGCCGCGCGGGCACGCAATGGTCAAGTAATGGTTCAGGCTACGGGAGGGAGAGAGCTATGAAATGGCGTGGTCGGCAAGGCAGCCGGAATATCGAAGACAGGCGCGGATCAGGCGGCGGACGCCGCCGGGCAGGGGGCGGCGCAGCGGGTGGGCTAGGTGTCGGCGGCGTGGTTGTTGTGCTGGCGATCGGCTATTTCCTGGGCATAGATGTGACGCCTTTGTTGCAGGGTGGAGGCGGGCAGCAAACTGCCGGATCCACGGAAATCACCCAGGCCGACGAAGAAGCAGCGCAGTTCGTCTCAGTCGTTTTACGCGACACTGAGGTCATGTGGGACGAGGTATTCGAAAGCCAGCTTGGCCGCACATACCGCCCGCCCACATTGGTGCTTTATAAAGGGGTGACCCAAAGCCCTTGCGGCGACGCCAGCGGCGCCACAGGACCATTTTATTGTCCCGCGGACCGGAAGGCTTACCTCGACACGGCGTTTTTCACCACGTTGAGCCAACGCTTGGGCGCCGAGGGTGATTTTGCTGTGGCCTATGTGGTGGCCCATGAGGTTGCGCATCACGTGCAAAATGAGTTGGGGATCTTGGTCCAGGCCAACAATGCCCGGCGACAGATGAGCCAGGCCGACAGCAACCAGGTTTCCGTGATGATCGAACTGCAGGCGGACTGCCTATCAGGCATCTGGGCACGCTACGCCCGCGACCGGCTTGGCACGGTGGAGCCCGGCGATCTGCAAGAGGCCGTGAACGCCGCGCGCCAGATTGGTGATGACACATTGCAACGAAACGCAGGGCGGCGCCCGAACCCGCATACCTTTACCCACGGAACGTCAAAGCAGCGGCAACGTTGGTTCTCGCGCGGTTATGAGTCTGGCAAAGTAGACCAATGTGACACCTTCCGCGCACGCACGCTTTAGCCGAAAGTGCCACTTGTGCGATTTTCCTGCAAAGAGACGCATCAACCCGGCGCAATCGCGTTGACCCGGTGAAAGAGGCACGTTAGGGGAGGGACCGCGTTGCCCGAGTGGCGGAATTGGTAGACGCAGGGGATTCAAAATCCCCCGCCGCAAGGCTTGTCGGTTCGAGTCCGACCTCGGGTACCAAAACGCAAGCCATCTGGTTTGCGTACGCCAAACGCCCCATCCAAATACCCGTGGCTGTTTGATTTAGACGGCAGAGCATTTGATAAAGCGCCCGCTGGCCAAAATGGCCTTACCAATTTGCTGGACGATCTAAGTCATCATTTGTGTAAATTGGTGACCTGACGCACACATTTGACGGTTTCCACAATTGACTCCTAAAGCCGTCCCTCCGAAGTTGATGTTTTATTTCAACCGGGGGATATTTCCATGTTTACGAAGGCCAATGAAGCTGCCGCCAACGTGCACTCAGTTTGCAAGGGCGACGGCAAGAATTACCATATCCGTGTCCAGAAAAAACCTATTGGTCTTATCGTTTCGACCAGCAAGGATAAGGCAGGGAAAGATGAGCTGATCGGCACGCTGCATTTCATGAAGGCCAGCGGTCTTTTGTTGGTGGGCGGGAACAAGATCAAGCCGGACGTGATCAAGGATTTGAACAAGTTTCTGAAAAAGGGCAATTGCAAGTTCAACTTGCGCAGCGGGGCGGATCCCGACGCGGTGGAACCGCAAGCATCAGAATATGACAAACCAGAATCAAAAGATATGGCGCCACCGCCGAAGGACGAAGGTTTCGCGCCCAATTCGGTAGAGCAAAAGATGCTCAATGAACTGCAGCTACTTTTCGACAAAAACCAGAAATTGCCGCACCCTTTGAAAAAAGAGGCTTTCGACACCGTCTACAATCACTTTCGACCCCGCCCGCCAGAGACCAAAAAGGCCGCTGCCGCGCTGAAAAAGCTGAAACAGATGATGGCGATACAGATTACCGCCGGGCACAAGAGAGAGGTCATCGCACAAAAGCAGGAAGAACTTAGAGAGGAAAAGGAAAAGCAGGTGCGCCTGGAAGCCGCAGCCAAGAAAATCGCCGCGGATATGGCCCAGACGGTGGCGAAACTTAAGCCTGATATACGTGCTCTAACGCTCCACATTGAGAATTTTACCGGTGAGAATGCAAAAGACCTGCAAAAGCAATTTGCAGCGGTCGAAAAAGTGTCTCAGGGCAATCATGCCTACGACATCGTCGACAAAGCGCGCATGAAGCTAAACTTCATCAATGGCCGAAGGGCAATGCTTGAAAAAAATCAAGTGGACTGGAAAGTGGAGCCGATGAACGCGCCGCTCGACTAGCGCTCCAACGTCAGTCGCGGTAAAATCTGCCGTAGATTTTCCGAAGAGTTTAAATTTTAAACTACAAGACGTTCGCCACATTTGCGCGCGGTTTTTGCCCCAGTTCACGAACGAAGCCAACTTAGGGTTGTGTCACCGTCAAAGTGAATCGGGTTTCGCGTAATGACTGTCACATCTTTAAAACGGCCTTTGGCTGGATATCTTATCGTTCAAACGGCTCTGGTGCTTGTCGTGCTCGGCGTGGCGCATGGAACACGGCAAAGTCTGGTAGCATGGGTGGGGTTGGACATTCCTCTCCCACTGGTGTCAATCGGGTTGGTTTTGAGCACCCAACTGCCGGTGGCGATCCTTTTTGCCAGGTATGAGGCGCGCGCACTGACCCGGTCAGAGGCTTGGGTGCTGGGCCTGACTTTTGTGGGCTTCACCGTGGCCGCAGAGGGCGGTTTGCAGTTCATGCTGGGGCAATGGTGGGTGACCCTGGCTGCGCGCAACGGGTTGCTGGGCACCGATGCCAACAACGCACTGGTGTTTGGCACGTGCATAACGCTGATGGCTGTATTGCTCGTGTCATTTTGCGTGGGCGCGCTGTTTCAACTGGCTGTTCGGAACAATCTGAACCGGCAACGCTCCAGGGTCTTTTATCGTCCCGCACCCAGATTGCCGCTGCAAATCGCGACGCGGGGGCTTTGCATCCTATCCGCAGGTCTTGCGGGCATGGGGGTGGCTTGCCTGTCGCTAACGGGTTGGTCCACTGCGCATATCTTGTCCGTGGCGGTTCTGTTTTCTGGGGCGGTTTATACCGGGTTGCCGAGGCAGCAACCCGGTGGCGCGATTAGCTGGTCGCGGCTCTGGATCGAAGTCCAGCCTATCATAATGGCGGGCCTGTTTGCTTGGGGCGGGACGAGGGCCATGGGTTTTGCCGCCACCGCCGCAGGATCCGATCTGCCCGCTTGGATGTTGTGGTTTGGCCCGCAGATCAGCGCGGTGGTTCTGGCAGATATCTCCCAATTGGTGTTAGCGGCTGCCACGACCAACGTGGTTGTGATTTGGCTTTTCGCAGCGCTCTTCCGGCCCTTGCTTTTGCGGGGCATGCGCGCAAGCCGGCCAGATAGCAGGCGACCCCGACGCCCAAATCGGGCTGCAACGCTTTCGGAACACGACCCGATGGCGCGTGATGTGGCCGTGGGTTTGCTACAAAACGGGCGCGATCTGGTCGCAATCCATTCGGAGGGTCCTGTGTCCCGACGCCCGGTTTACACCTGCGCACCGGGAACGACAGCTTAAACCGCAACCAAAAAAGGGGCCAACAAGCGGCCCCTTTTTGATCAGGTCAGATTGTATGCGTCAGGATTTTGCAGCAGGAGCAGCGGCAGCAGGTGCGGCGGCTTTCTTGGATCCACCAGACAGGGGATCTTCCTGACGTTGAACGGAGCCTTCGAAATGGGCACCAGATTCAATTGCGATTGTTTTGTGGATGATGTCACCCTCAACGCGTGCAGTGGATGTCAGACGGACCTTAAGCCCGCGCACACGACCGATGATGCGGCCATTCACAACCACGTCGTCGGCTACAATTTCACCTTCGATGGTGGCGCCTTCGCCAACAGTCAAAAGATGGGCGCGAATGTCGCCCTTTATTTTGCCTTCAACCTGAATGTCACCGGTTGTTTCCATGTTGCCGGTGATGGTCAGGTCAGATGACAGGGCAGACGCAGGTGGTTTTGCCTTTGGTGGCGCACTTGGCGCAGGTGCGGCAGAGGACGCAGGCGCCTTGGCAGCTGGTGCTGCCGACGATGGAGCCGCGGACCCAGGCGCGCTTGGGCTGCCATCAGGTTTTGCGGGATCGGAGATTTTGCTTTTAGAAAACATCGTTTGCAGCCTTCATGAACTTCGCTGGATTTAGGGGTTTCCCGTTCAACCGCACCTCATAGTGCAGGTGAACGCCGGTGGATCGGCCTGAGTTGCCCATATCACCAATTCTATCCCCGCGCGAGACCCTTTGGCCCTTCTTCACGCGGATACGGTTGAGATGAGCATAAAACGTCTCAAAGCCACGGGCGTGGCGGATTTTGACCAGGCGGCCATAGCCGGACTGGCGCCCGGCAAATGTCACAACGCCATCGCCTGTGGCCACAATCGCCGTCCCACGTGCACCTGCCATGTCCGCACCTTTGTGCAGACGGCGACCGCCGGTTTTCGGATCACGCCGGTACCCGTAGCCGGACGTGTTTCGGTAGGCACCTTTGACCGGGAAGGCGAGCGGCAGTTGCTCTACCGCCATCTTAGCCACCGCTACACGGTCCAACCTTTCAAAAAGCTTGCTCGTAGCCGCATCAATTTCGGACAGCGACGCACCTTTGGTCGAAACGCTGAGTGCCGTTTGCGGACCACCGGTGCCGGAGTAGGTTTTGCGCATCTCTTTGATAAGGCTTTCGGTATCAATGCCGGATCGGTTCAAAGCGCGTTCGAGAGGTACCAACGTCACGTTCACTGCGGATTCAAGCTTGGCATACACTTGCGCGTTGCGTTGTGCGGCCAGACGTTGCTCAAACTCCATCTCGCTCATTTGCGCGACGAGGGTGCCTGCGGTTTCTTCGGCGTCGTCGCGCTGTTTGACCGTGTCACCCAAGGCGTCGGCCAGAATTTCCAGCGTTTTTTCCACGTCCTGGGCGCCGCCCAACCGGGTATTGAGTGATCCTGTCAGCTCTTGCATTTCAGACAAGATGCTGTCGGACTTTTCTTGCGCTTCATCGCGCTCTGCCACAGCGTTTTGCAGTTTTTCCTGCATGATTTGCAGGCCAGTGGCCAGTTCGCGCCGCTCTTCTTCGGCTTCCAGCAGTTCGGATTGCTGCAGGCTGATTTGCTCTAGCGCCACGTAAAAGCGATCCTGGGCAGTTTGTGCCTCCAACGCGCGCTGGTCGCGTTCTGCGGACAGTTCTGCCAGGCGCGTTTCATAGGCGCGCTGCAAAACCTCGGCCCGAGTGTTTTCGGATTGGGCGCTGATGCGGTCCAGCATAAGGGCTGACGTGGCGATCACGGTCCACACAATCAGCACTGCAATGGTTACGCCAGAGGCCGCTTGTAGAAGGGGCGTTGCACGGAAATAACGGGTGGTCCGTTCCGTGCGCATATAGATGCGTTGTTCAGGCAAATGCCGTGCAAGGGTCGCGTTCAGTCGCGCCACTAAGTCATGCATGTTGTCTTCCCTCAACCACTGCCCGCTCAGGTATGCCTTATGACGGCATTTAGGCTGGTTTACCCGGCTGACTGCATCCATTCAACCCTGAGGCGGTCATGGGCAATTTTTTGCCAATGACTATGGCATGTCTGCGCCAGGGTGTCAGAGGTCGCGAACTGCCTCCAGCACTGCGTCCACGTGGCCCGGCACCTTAACCTTGCGCCAGGTCGAGCGAACTACCCCGTCGCCGTCGATCACAAAGGTTGACCGTTCTATGCCCATGAATTTTTTACCGTACATGGATTTTTCTTTCCAAACGCCGAAATCCTCGCAAAGCGTGCCGTGTTCATCCGACAAAAGCGGGACCGTCAGATCACGCTTTGCAACAAATTTGTCATGGCTGGCGACACTGTCTTTGCTGACGCCTAGGACGCTTGCTCCGCTGGCCTCAAACTCGGCCAGGCTCTCAGAAAACCCTACGCTTTCTTTGGTGCACCCGGAGGTATCGTCACGGGGATAAAAGAACAGCACAAGCGTCTTTCCAGCAAAATCTGCGCTGCTGAGCGTGTCGCCGCCATCACGCGGCAGGTTAAAGGTCGGCGCTTTTTCTCCGATTTCAGGCATTTGATCCCCATCTGGCTTCACATTCTGGTAGGGTAGCGTTGGCATAACGCGCCCGGACCCTTACCTGTTGCGAGGGCACGGGTCGTCAAGCTGGCAGAACGGGGAAAACCGATCGCACGCGTACTGAAACACTGCATTGTTGCCGCCATGGCCGGTGTCATGGCTTTGATGATCTGTGCGCTTTTGGCATTTGCGGCGCTTTCCGTGGCGCTCAAGAACGGCCCGGTAGAGCTTCCCCAGGCGAAAGCCATCATCGAAGACGCGCTGAACAGCCAAATTGCGGGTCAGGATGTGGGCATCGGGTCTGTTGCCCTGACTTCCGGTGAAACCGGAACCGGAAACCTATTGCAACTGCGTAATGTGACTTTGCAGGGGGACGATGGTACGCAATTGCTAAAGCTGGCGGATGTGCGCACGTCGTTTTCGTGGCGTGACCTGGTTTTGGGGCGTCTTGCCCCGTCAGAGGTTACGCTTGTGGGCACGGAGGTGCGCCTTCGGCGGGAAAAAGACGGCAGCATTGCGTTTCTGTCTGTGCAATCGGCTGATGACGACACTTCTTTGATTGATGCCGTCGAAGCCCTCGTGGCGCGGCCAGAGTTTGCGGCGCTCGACCGGGTGGACCTGTCCGGGGCCACGCTTTTGATGACAGATGCAGCCACCGGGCAGTCCTGGAGCCTGGACGACACAGAACTTTCGCTGAGCCGTTCTGACGACGACAAATTCACGCTGAACGCGGCTGTTTCGCTGTCAGAGAAATCAGACAACAGCAACCAAAGTGCCGTCATGCGTTTCCGCGCAGAAGGCGCGCCGGGCGACGAGGAAGTATCGCTGGCGTTCCAATTTGAGGAAGCGGACCCGGCCCAGGTTGCGGACCTTTTCCTGGCTTTCGACTGGCTGCGCAATTTCGACACGCGTATTTCAGGATCTATCCGGGCTAAACTAGGCCGCGACGGACAGGTCGGCGGTTTTGCTGGTGTACTGGATCTGGGGCAGGGCCGTATTACCGGCACGCCCGATAGCACGCCGCTGACGTTTTCGCACGCAAAGGTCTATTTTAGCTACGATCAGGCGACCGAGATTTTGAATTTGGAACAGGTCGTGGCGGAGACGTCTTCTGGCACCCTGACCGGGGAGGGATTTGTGACCCTCAATCGGCAGGCGGATGGTCGGGTAAATGCGCTGGCGGGCCAGTTGCGCTTTGGTGAAATTGTCATCGACCGCAAAGATATCTTTGCGGACATATTGAAATTTGATGGCGCTGCTGTGGATGCACGGCTCAGCTTTGATCCGCTCCGGCTGGAATTGGGGCAGCTTTCGATCTTTGACGGGGATGCGACGATCCGCGTTTCCGGGCAATCCACCGCCGGAGAGGCGTTTTGGACCAATCGGTATGATGTGGACGTCTCATCAATCGAATATCCCCGGCTGGTAACGCTGTGGCCTCATGTGCTGGAGCCAAAAACCCGGCGCTGGCTGGTGGAAAACGTGCATGAAGGGCGTGCTGTTAACTTTCGCGGTGGCATGCGGTCCGAAGGCGGCAAGCCCGCTTTTGCTTTTCAGTTCGATGCAGAAGAAGTCCGTGCGACGTTCCTGGAAACCCTGCCGGATCTGCGTGACGGTCGCGGATATGGCCTGCTGACCCAGGATGAGTTTCGACTGGATATCAGTCACGGTCATGTGCTGGCGGCTGACGGGACCAAGGTGGCTGTAGCCGGATCGTCACTTTACATCCCCAACATAAATCTCAAGCCGACGCCCGGTGAAATCCGGCTGAAGGCATCAAGCGGGTTGCAAGCTGCGCTGCATCTTCTAAATGCCAAGAAGTTTCGGTTTCTGGACAAGGTCAACCTGACACCAGAGGTCGCAACCGGGCGCGCTCTTGTGGACGGCGTGTTCCGATTGCCGCTCAACAAAAATACCAAGTTCGATCAGGTGAAGCTGGATGTGAATGCCACGCTTTTTGACCTGGCTTCGGATACGTTGGTGGATGGGCGCAAGCTGCGCGGTGACGACATAACGGTGAAAGCCACTGAAACCGGCGTCAGCCTGGACGGTGAATTCACACTCGACGGCGTGCCCGTTGCAGCCAAATGGACGCAGCCCTTTGGCGATGCTGCCGACGCCGGGTCCACTATTGCCGCACGGCTTGCGCTGAACGACAAAAATCTGCGTGCTTTCGGGATTGGTTTGCCAAAAGGGTCTGTCAGCGGCGCCGCATCTGGGCAACTTGACATAACCCTGACACCCGGAAAGCCGCCGAAATACGCGCTTGCCTCCGATCTTAAGGGCGCGCGTTTGGCGGTTTCGGCCATCGGCTGGTCAAAACCGGCCAAAGCTGCAGGTAAATTACGGCTGGCCGGATCTTTGGGTGATGCGCCAACGGTGGATCGGTTTGAACTGACAGGCGGCGGGCTGAGCACTCAGGGGCGGTTGGAGCTAAACAGCAAAGGCGCCCTGACGCGTGCCGTGTTTAGCTCCCTGAAAATTGGTAAATGGATCGACGCCCAGGCGGTGATGCGACCGCGCGGGGCCAATAGCACCGATATCAGCCTGACAGGTAAAAGGCTGGACTTGCGCAATTTCAATCCCGGAAAGGGCAGCGGTGGGGCTGGCAACAGCCGGATCACGGTCAAACTGGACCGGCTGATTGTGACCCGCGAAGTGGCTTTGACCCAGTTTTCTGGCAAGTTGAGCACCGCCGGTGGCTTACGCGGCAATTTTACGGCCCGTGTAAATGGTGGAACACCAATTGCCGGACAAGTATTCCCCCAGGCTCACGGAACGGCGCTGGAGCTGACATCCAACGATGCAGGCGGTATCTTGCGATCCGCAAAGCTGTTGGACAACGCGCGCGGCGGGGATTTGCGCGTGGTGATCGTGCCGCGACCCGGCAAAAGTAACTATGACGGTACGATGCAAATCAAAAAGACCCGACTGCGCAATGCGTCTGCTATGGCGGACCTGCTCAACGCAATTTCGCTGGTAGGCTTGTTGCAGCAGTTGAACGGAAGCGGCATCCACTTCACAACGGTTGACGGGCAATTTGCCTTGCGCGATGGGGCGGTACAGCTAAAGAACGTGGCAGCGGTTGGCCCGTCCATGGGGCTGACTTTGGATGGTTGGTACAATGCCGAAACCCGAACAGTTGATTTCGAGGGCGTCACAACGCCGCTTTATGTTTTCAACGGCATGATGGAGCGGATCTTTGGCCCGTTGGTTGGGCGGCGCAAAGGCGAGGGGATGTTCTCATTCACTTACCGTATGAGGGGGCGCGCCGATAATCCCAAGGTCAGCGTGAACCCTTTGTCGATCCTGACCCCAGGCGCTTTTCGCGAAGTGTTCCGGCAAAATGCGCCCAAACCGCCCAAAGGCTTTGCCTCTCAAGGCATCACCAGCGGCCCGCGCGTGTCCACCAAAACACCACAGGTCAGCGGCGAAGAGGCCGCGCCTGAACAAAAAAGTGCCGCTGAAGAATCCAAAAAGCTTCGCGACGAACTCCGGTAACGGTTTATTGGCCGCTGTTTTGAATGCCTGAAAGCCTTGCGTCAGATGCCTCGCACAGGCATTTGGCGCCCATGCGATTGTCAGATTTCGATTTCGATCTTCCCGAAAGGCTGATCGCCCTGCGTCCAGCACGACCGCGCCCGGCGTCGCGTCTTTTGGTGGCAGATGGCGACAGGCTCACCGACCGTGTGTTTGCGGACCTGCCAGATTTGTTAGAACCCGGCGACAGGCTAATCCTTAACGACACAAAAGTCTTACCTGCCCGGCTGTCTGGCCTGCGTCGCCGTATATCGGACCACGGGCAAACTGAGGCCAAGGTAGAAATCACTCTCTTGTCGATGGACGGGCAGGGCAATTGGCTGGCTTTGGTGAAACCGGCCCGTCGGGTGCGCGTAGGTGAAACAGTCGTCTTTTCCGACACTCTTGGCGCGGAAGTGCTGGATAAAGGCCCAGATGGGCTGCGATTGCGGTTCTCGTTAGCCGGTACCGAATTTGATGCCGCTCTGGCGGCGTTGGGGTCCATGCCGCTGCCACCCTACATTGCCGCCCGGCGTGCCGCTGATGATCAGGATCACAAAGACTATCAAACCGTTTTCGCACAAAACCCTGGCGCCGTGGCGGCCCCAACGGCGTCTCTTCACTTTAACAATGACGTCCTGGACCGGCTCAAAAGTCGAGGTGTCGGGCTGACCAAGGTCACGTTGCATGTGGGGGCCGGTACGTTTCTGCCGGTTAAAGTTGATGATGTGCGCGATCACAAAATGCATGCAGAATGGGGAGAAGTTTCTGAAACCGCTGCGGCGGAGATTGCCGCCACAAAAGCAAGCGGCGGTCGGATCATCCCGGTTGGTACAACGGCCTTACGGCTGATAGAATCCGCCGCCAAAGGCGCTAACCAGATTGCCCCATGGGTTGGTGAGACAGATATCTTCATCAAACCAGGCTATAATTTTGCCCTGACAGATGCGCTGATCACCAACTTTCACCTACCAAAGTCCACGCTGATGATGCTGGTGTCCGCCCTTATGGGCACCGACCGGATCCGTGCAATCTATGCCCATGCCATCGCTAAGGACTTTCGCTTCTTCTCTTATGGCGACAGCAGCTTGTTGATCCCGCCAAAGGGCTGAAATCGCCCTGTGAATGTCGGTTCCCGGCCTGTGATTTTGGTACGAATCGCGTATGGGCGGGGAAACGCGAGCAAGCAGAAAGAAAACCATGGGCGCCGTCGTCAAAAACAGTTGGGCGTTGTTTCTGGGCATGTTCCTGCTGATGCTGGGGAACGGCGTGCAGGGCACTCTTTTGGGCATTCGCGGCGCGCATGAAGGTTTCAGTGCCGGAACCATGTCGGTCATCATGGCAGGCTACTTTGTAGGTTTTCTGGGAGGGTCCCAGATCACTCCGCGCCTGATCCGTCGCGTAGGCCACGTGCGTGTCTTTGCGGCGCTGGCGAGTTTTGTGTCAGCAGCCCTGATCCTATACGCCTTTGCGCCTTACCAAATCGCCTGGTTTGCCCTGCGCGTGGTGGTGGGGTTTTGCTTTTCGGGCATCTATGTCACCGCAGAGAGCTGGCTAAACGATAGCGTAGAAAACGAAACACGGGGCCAAGCGCTCTCTGCCTACTTGATCGTACAAATGATGGGCATCGTGGCCGCTCAGTATCTGCTAACGCTGGCCGACCCCAACGGGTACCAGCTGTTTGTGATCATTTCGGTTGCGGTATCGCTCAGCTTTGCGCCGATCCTGTTGTCGGTCAGCCCGGCACCCATATTCCAAACCACGAAACGGATGAGCTTTGGGCAATTGTTCCATTCCTCGCCACTAGGGTTCATGGGGATGTTCTTCCTCGGCGGCATTTTTTCAGCGCTGTTTGGTATGACTGCGGTTTATGGCACCGAAGTGGGCCTATCGGTCGCCCAGATTTCGACCTTTGTCGCGGCGATCTATCTGGGTGGCATGTTGTGCCAGTTTCCCATCGGCTGGGCGTCGGACCGCATGGACCGACGGCTTTTGATCATTGCCGTGACGGTTGTGGGCTCAGCGGTCTGCGTGCTGGCATATTTTGCCGCGGGCAGCTTTGTCGTGCTTCTGATCACTGCATTTTTTATCGGCGGTACATCGAACCCGCTTTATTCCCTGTTGCTGGCTTACACCAACGACTATCTGGACCACGACGACATGGCCGCGGCGTCAGGTGGCTTGATCTTTGTGAACGGGGTAGGGGCCATCGCCGGCCCACTGGTTGTCGGCTGGTTGATGGGCAACTTTGGGCCAAGTTCGTTCTTTCTCTTTGTCTGTGCGCTGATGGCTGTCATCGCGGTCTACGCCTTCTTCCGCATGTTCCGGCGTGAAGCGCCAGCGGTCGAAGACACCGGCGTCTACACGCCAATTTTCCCGGCAGGGTCCCCGGTTGCAGCGGAAG
>JBCCET010000080.1:0-18372 GCA_039030095.1 Pseudomonadota bacterium
TGAGCTACCCCCGAATTTCGGACGCTGACGTAGGCTACGATTTGTTGTCTGCTGATCTTCGACGAGAAGGAGATCAGAGATGTCGAAACGGAAGCGCCACAGCCCTGAGTTCAAGGCAAAAGTCGCGCTTGAAGCGTTGAAGGGTGAACGCACGATAGCTGAACTTGCCAGCCAGTTTGGCGTCCATCCCACCATAATCCACAGTTGGAAGCGGGCGTTGCTTGAAGGTGCATCCGGCGTTTTCGAGCGAGGCGGTAAGAAAGCCCCCGAGATCGACGAAGAACAGGTCAAAGAACTGCACGCAAAGATTGGGGAGTTGGCAGTCGCCAACGACTTTTTATCACGAAAGCTCAAGCCTTGGGGCCTGAAGTGAGGCGCAGTATGGTCGAAAAAGACAATCTCGATCTATCGATTGGCAAGCAGTGTGGACCTGCACACTGGACCTCGCATTGCAGGCGTCTGGCTGCGACAAAGTTCACGTCGTCCACAAGCCACGTTTGCTCCGCGATAATGGGTCAAGTTAACTCTTAAGGGATCTGGCAGAATGGTTGAAGGACAAAGGCATGAAGCATTCTCGCGGGGCGCCATATCATCCGCAGACCCAGGGCAAGATCGAACGCTGGCACCAAACCCGCAAGAACGTGCGTAGGGGAAAGGCCCCACTGGGGCCTTTCCTTATCTTCCTTACCCTGCTGGAAAACTACTTCCTGCCTGGTGATCTCGAAGCTCAGATCGCGGCCTTCGTCGATCACTACAGCCATCAGCGCTATCACGAGAGAATCAACATCGTTACACCTGCCGATGTTTACTTCGGGCATGACAAAGCCACTCTACAACAAAGAGAAAGGATCAAACGAAAGACGCTCGAAGCACGGCGCTTGCATCACCGCCAGCAAGCCGCATAATCAAACCAACCAGATGAGCCAAACTCTCTCTCAGTTTAGGCTGCCATTGGGCCCAAAATCCTAACGACGGACAGAAGGCGGTCACATATCCAGTGCCTTGCAGGCGGTCGAAGCCGATCCGCACGACCGAGCCGTCAGTAAACTCCGATTGTATAAGGCACCCATCCCCAAGCGAGGGGTCAACCAGCGCGTCCCAATATTCCGAGCATCCCCAAAGTTGCAGGTCTTGGGCGAATGCAACTGGTGCAGCCATTAGGCAGGTGGTCAGCGCAACAATAGAGCTTTTTAACATAAGCAGGGCTCCGGGATAGCTTTCGGAAGACCCTAAAAATTCAAAAGCTAAAAAAACCGCAAAAGTGCGGAGTGCCAAAATTTTGGTCACTGCACTCCGCGCGATTGGAAAGGCGTCTCAGGTCTGTTTTGAAACCTGCGTGTATTCCAACTCTACCGGGGTCGCGCGACCAAAGATCGACACCGTTACTTTCAGGCGTGCGTTGTCTTCGTCCACATCTTCCACCATGCCGGAGAAGCCCTCAAACGGACCGTCGTTGACGTTGACCTGTTCGCCCACCTCAAAGCTGATAAGCGTGCGCGGATTGTCGGCGCCCTCTTCCACCTGGTTGAGAATCGACGCAACTTCGCGGTCGCGCATCGGTGTCGGTTTGCCCGGCTGGCCCAAAAATCCGGTCACGCGCGGCGTATTATTGATCAGGTGATAGCCTTTTTCGCTCATGTCCATGCGCACCAGCACATAGCCCGGCATAAAGCGGCGTTCGGTGGTGACCTTCTTACCGCGGCGCACCTCGATCACTTCTTCGGTCGGCACCAAAACGTCCACGATTTCCTCGGACAGGCCTTCTTGTTCCGCCGCTTCCAGAACTGCGTCGCGTACCTTCTTTTCATAGTTCGACAGAACGCTAACCGAATACCATCTAAGTGCCATGAGCCGGGCTCCCTAATTGCATGTGCGCCAGACAGATTTCGAGGGAGCTTTGCGATTCTCGCGGCTGTCAGATTGTCTGGGATTGCGCAGAGCGATAGCGCCGCGCGGCGGCAAGATCAAGAGGTCAACGACAAGACACCTTGCAAGCCGTATTGCACGATCTGGTCAACGACGAAGAAGAAGATCGCAAAAATCGTTGCCATAACGAACACCATACCCGTGGTGATCATAGTTTCCCGACGGTTAGGCCAAACGACCTTGGAAACCTCTGCACGCACTTGCTGCATGAACTGAAGGGGATTTGTCCGGGCCACGGGGCAGTCTCCTGATGGGTTGCAGCGTGTCACTTAACGGTGTGTGGGGGCAGGTGCAAGGGGGCTGGCGCCACTGTGATCAATGCCGCTTTGCGAAAGTCAAAAAAAGTGGTTCGACAAAAGTCTACCAGCTTCACAGTGGACATGATTGGAAAACTCACCCTCGCCATTGTAAGATAGGTCAAGCCAGCCCGCGCAAAAGAGACAATTGTCATGAAAAAGAACCTGCAACGTTTTACCAGCGCAAACAGGGCCGCCTGGGATGCCTCTGCACCGGCGCATGGAACTGGACCGGAATGGGAAAACCTGCTGGCCGCCGCTGCAAAGCCGGGATTTTCAGAATTAGACGCGTGCTTGACCCAAACCCTGACCGGATTGAACCTGCGTGGAAAGCGCGCGGTTCAAGTTTGCTGCAATAACGGTCGCGATATCTTGTCTCTGGCAAGCTTCGGGATTGTTCCCGCGCTCGGCATTGACCAATCCAGCGCGTTTCTGGCGCTGGGACAAAGACTGGCAGATGCCGCCGAGCAGCCGATCCGCTTTGTGGAAGCGGATGTTTACGACCTGCCAAAGGATCTGGGCACCTATGATCTGGCTTTGATTACAATTGGCGTGCTCAACTGGATGCCCGATCTGCAGAAGTTTTTTGAAATCGTGGCCGGGCTTTTGGCACCGGGTGGGATGCTGGTAATTTACGAGACCCATCCAATGCTGGAAATGTTTGAACCATCAGACGAAACCCCGTTTGACCTGAAGTACTCTTACTTCGACAAAGACCCGATCGAAGTACCGGAAATGATCGTTTACTACGGCGAAACCGACGAAAAATCGGGGGTGATAGGCTATTGGTTTGTCCACACCATGGGGGAGATTGTGACTACCTGTATCAACGCAGGCCTTACGCTACAGCAGTTAGAGGAACATCCCCATTCCAATCGTGAAACAGACTACGACAAGTACGAAAACCAAGAAGCGCAAATGCCGATGAGCTTTACGCTAGTGGCTCAAAAAACCTGACGGCTCAGCCACCCTGTTTCGGACAAGAAAGTGGCTCGCAAAAAATAACCTCAAACGCTTTCAAAGACGCTTGCGCGGCAGGACCGTAAGGCGCGAAGGTGTCAGCAAGATCCGGGAAAAGCGCCGGAAACTACTCCCATGCGGCCTCACTCATCGCGTCGAACGATGAAAGACAGCGGATTATCAAAATTGTCCAAAAAGTCCTGCTTTGCTTATCCCTGTGGCTTAAGGGCGCCCAAAGGGTAATATTTTTGCGACCTCCGTTTTATCAGGACCAGCTATGTCACCCAAGTATTACGCGCCTCATGGTGGCCATCCTGGTCAAGACCAACTTCTTACCGACCGTGCCGTTTTTACGGATGCTTATGCCGTGATCCCAAAGGGCACGATGCGCGACATCGTCACCAGCTTTCTACCGTTCTGGGACAAAACACGTGCGTGGGTGCTGTCCCGTCCGCTGAGCGGTTTTGCAGAGACATTTTCGCAGTACATTATGGAAGTCAGCCCAGGTGGCGGCTCTGACAGGCCAGAGACTGATCCCGGTGCTCAAGCTGTCTTGTTTGTTGTGGAAGGCTGTTGCGATCTAGCTGTAGACGGAAAGACATATACCTTGGGGACTGGAGGTTACGCCTATGTTCCCGTCGGCAAAATGTGGTCGCTGAAAAATTCGAGCGATGCGCCCGTTCGCTTTCATTGGATACGCAAGCTCTACCAAGCGGTTGATGGACTGGATCTTCCAGACGTGATCATCACGAACGACCAAGACGTGGTGCCAATGCCAATGCCGGGCACCGATGGGAAATGGGCAACAACCCGATTTGTTGAGCCTTCTGATATGCGCCACGATATGCACGTCAATATTGTGACGTTTGAGCCTGGTGCGGTGATCCCCTTTGCGGAAACGCATGTGATGGAGCACGGGCTGTACGTGCTTGAGGGCAAAGCCGTCTATCGGTTGAATCAAGATTGGGTGGAAGTTGAGGCGGGCGACTACATGTGGTTGCGCGCCTTCTGCCCGCAGGCTTGCTACGCTGGTGGGCCGGGCAAATTCCGATATTTGCTTTACAAAGACGTCAACCGGCACATGAACCTGCGGAGCCACGGTTTTGGTCGATCTACGGCCAACTTTTCGCTCAAAGCGGCCGCTGAATAGGCGATAAACATTCTACTTTTCAGATCATTACGCGGTTTTTTGTTGCTGGGGGAGACACCCCTATATGGGGTAATAGGTTGCGACTAATTTTGACAAGCTTTCGCAATCCTACGGCACTGGCAAAGCACGACGCAGAATGGCCGCAGGACCTATCGAAGAAAGCGACGCCCACAAAATCGGCGCTGTTGTCAAAGGGGCCATCCAGGTCGAACCTCTACCACAGAAACCACGCTATTTGACGGCACCGGCGTTAGCCTTCAAAACTTGGCTGTCGCAGCCAGCGTTCTCGATCTTGCCCTCAAAGATAGCTTGGCCATCTAAGTGGACTTTTAATTTCGAACATTAAGAAATGGTATCATCACATGGCGCAAGAGAAGACACAGCAAGAATTAGACCGACAAGCCGCACTCGATTATCATGCTCACCCGCGTCCAGGTAAGCTGGAAATCCGTGCAACCAAGCCAATGGAAACCGGTCGCGATCTGGCCCGCGCTTATTCACCTGGCGTGGCAGAAGCCTGCACTGAGATTGCAGCAAACCCGCTTGACGCTGTGCGCTATACCGCCAAGGGCAACCTTGTGGCGGTGATCTCAAACGGCACTGCGGTGCTGGGCCTGGGCAATATTGGTGCGCAAGCGTCCAAGCCGGTGATGGAAGGCAAAGCCGTACTCTTCAAGAAATTCGCGGGTCTTGATTGTTTTGACATCGAAGTGGATGAGCCCGACGCAGAGGCACTCGCAGATCTGGTTTGCCGGTTGGAACCTACCTTCGGGGCGGTAAACCTCGAAGACATCAAGGCGCCGGAGTGTTTCACGGTTGAACGGCTTTGTCGCGCGCGGATGAATATCCCCGTTTTTCACGACGATCAGCACGGCACCGCCATTGTGGTGGCCGCAGCCGCCACCAACGCGTTGCAACTGACCGATCGGAAGGCGAAAGACATCCGCGTTGTTGCCCTTGGTGCCGGGGCGGCTGGTGTCGCATGCCTGACGATGCTCAAAAATTTGGGGGTGCGGCCGAGCAATATCCATGTCTTCGACAAAGAGGGCGTGCTGCGCGAGGGCCGAACGGACCTGTGCCCCGAACAGATGGATTTTGCCCATGGGCCCTCGGATCGAACCCTGGCCGAGGTCATCGCGGGGGCGGACATGTTCTTGGGGCTTTCGGGTCCGGGTCTTCTGCCGCCTGAACTGGTGCAGACCATGGCCCCCGCGCCAATCATCTTCGCGCTGGCCAACCCCACGCCCGAAATCATGCCAGACGCCGCCCGTGCCGCCTCACCCGAGGCGTTGATCGCTACGGGGCGGTCGGATTTTCCCAACCAGGTCAACAACGTCTTGTGCTTTCCGTTTATCTTTCGCGGCGCGCTTGATGTGGCGGCAACCGATATCAACGACGCTATGAAGCTGGCCTGTGTGGACGCAATCGCCGGGCTCGCGCGGGAAGCCACAGCTATGGGCATTGGCCAGGCTTACCGGGGTGAAACTCTGGCCTTTGGATCGGATTACTTGATCCCCAAACCCTTTGACCCGCGCTTGCTGCCACGCATCGCGCATGCAGTGGCCAAGGCGGCCATTGCAACTGGTGTGGCGCAAAAGGAAATCGACTTGGATGCCTACCGTGAGGGTCTGGTGGCACAGGGCACCCGGTCGTCGCTGATCATGCGTTCCGTTTTTGCGGCGGCACGACAGTCGCAGCGTACTATTGTATTTGCTGAAGGAGAGGACGAACGCGTTCTGCGTGCGTCGCAAGCCATGATCGAAGAAGGGGCTGATACGCCCATTCTGATTGGTCGGCCGGAGGTGATTACCACCCGCCTCAAACGCGCTGGCCTGACCCTGCAGCCTGGCAGGGATATCGAAATCGTGAACCCCAATCAGGACGCGCGCTACCGGGATTATTGGCAAAGCTATCATGAGGTAATGCGGCGCAAAGGGGTCACGCCTGATTTGGCGCGGGCGGTACTGCGCACCAACACAACCGCGATCGCTGCCGTCATGGTCGCCCGCGGCGATGCGGACAGTATGATCTGCGGCACCTTCGGGCAGTACCACTGGCATCTGAACTATGTCTCGCAAATGCTCGCGACAGACAACTTGGCCCCGGTGGCGGCCCTGTCGCTGATCGTGCTCGATGGCGGGCCGCTGTTTGTGGCGGACACATTCGTGAACACCGAGCAAACGTCAGAAAGCCTTGCCGCAACTGTCGAGGCCGCCGCGCGCCATGTGCGCCGCTTCGGGATAGAGCCAAAGATCGCGTTATGTTCCGGATCGCAGTTCGGCAACCGGGATTGTGGATCTGGTGCGGTGATGCGCGGGGCGCTGGATCTGCTGGACGCGGGGTCGCATGACTTTGAATACGAAGGGGAGATGCATTCCGACGTGGCGCTGGATCCGGTGCTGCGCGAACGGCTGTTCCCCGGTGGGCGGCTGACCGGGCGGGCAAATACCCTGATATACGCCAACACGGATGCAGCCGGGGCCGCGCGTAATCTTTTGAAATCTGTGGCAGGCGGGCTGGAGGTCGGGCCAATCCTCATGGGGCTTGGCAACCGGGCGCATATCGTAACACCGGGCGTTACTGCACGCGGCATTCTGAATATCGCAGCACTTGCTGGGTCGGATGTGGCGACCTACGGCTAGGGCAGTCTGGGGCAACAAAAAAGGCCCGCCAATTCTGACGGGCCTTCTCTTTTTAGTTAGGTCTTAGCCGTTACCAAGCGACCCACCGCCGTGCCCGGACATGCCGCCGGAGACTTCTTCGGTTGCTTCGTCAGAAAGCTCTTCCGGCAGGATCAGGTTAAGCACGATGGCCAGGAGTGCTGCTGGCAAAAGGCCAGAGGTCAACAGGATCTTCAGCGTGCCGCTAACGTATTGCAGGGCGCCCGGTTCCTGCTGCAGGCCGAGGCCGACCGAAAGCGAGATAGCAAAGATCACCATGTTGCGGCGGTTCCAGTTCACGTCCGACAGCATCGAGATACCTGCAGCCACGACCATACCAAACATGACGATAACGCCGCCGCCCAGGACTTCGATCGGAATTGAGCTTATGATTGCACCCACTTTGGGAACAAGGCCCGCCAAGATCAGGAAAATAGCGCCGAAGGTTACCACATGGCGGCTCATGACACCGGTCATCGCAATTAGGCCCACGTTCTGGCTAAACGACGTATTTGGCAGTGCGCCAAAAACCCCTGACACAGCGGAACCGAGGCCATCCGCGAAAGTCGCGCCCTGGATCTCCTTGTCAGTCGCTTCACGCCCAGCACCGCCTTTGGTTATGCCAGAAACGTCGCCCACGGTTTCGACTGCAGACACAAAAGACATCAGACAGAAGCCGATAATGGCGGCAGCCGTGAATTCCACGCCGAAGTGGAACGGGTTTGGCAAAGCGAACGATGCCGCGCGGCCGACGTTGCTTAGGTTCACCTCGCCCAATGCAAAAGCAACCGCATAGCCGACCAAAAGGCCGATCAGCACGGCTGAAACCGACAGCATACCGCGGGCAAAGAACTTCAGGCCCAATGTGACCACGATCACGACCAAAGCCATAAACCAGTTGGTCAGCGAACCGTACTGTTCGGTCCCGATGGCGGGCACACCGCCTGCTGCGTACTGGATACCAACTTTAACCAGTGCAAGCCCGATCATCGTTACCACAAGGCCGGTCACCAGCGGCGGCAGCGCAAAGCGGATTTTCCCAATGAAAAGACCAAGCACGGCATGAAACAGACCGCCGACTATCACGCCGCCCATTACAACGGCGATGGCTTCCACGCCTTTACCGGCCACGAGCGGGATCATGATCGGGATGAATGCAAATGATGTACCCTGCACAATCGGCAGCCGTGCTCCGACAGGGCCAAGCGTTACTGTCTGCAACAGTGTCGCCAAGCCCGCAAAGAACATGGACATCTGGATCATATAGATCATCTGCGGAAAGTCGGGCGAATTCGATCCGAATCCGAAACCCGCCGCGCCGCAAATGATGATAGCCGGCGTCACGTTCGACACAAACATGGCCAAGACGTGCTGAATGCCAAGCGGAACAGCCTTGGCAATGGGTGGAGTGTAGTCCGGGTCACGCAGCTGTTCCGGCGTCCCTAGTGAAGTATCGGCCATTGAAGGCGCCCCCTGTCGTTAGTTTTTTTCCATCCCCGCGCTGGTAGGTTTTATTTCCGGTTCGACCGAGTACGGGGTATCGAACCAGTGTTCTTCGAGGTTCGGACCGTCACCGATCCGATCTACAACTGCGAAAAGTCCGGGCGCTGACAGTGGCGTCAACACGCCGTGCCATGTGCCACAGTGAAAGTTGATTGCTTGCCCAGGGTTCGTTCGAAACGCGCGCGGTTTTCCCGGTGTGCCTCCATCGTCCAAAGCCACAATCACGAGAAACGCATCATGGCTCATGGGTACAAATGTCTGGCTGCCGTCGGGGTGGCGTTCCATCATATCAATTTGCAGGGGCAAAACGCGACGCTCTGCCTTGAATAAGCTGACACCCGCGCGTCCGTTTCCAAACTCAAGTTTCGCCTTGTCGTGGTACCTTCCGCAAAGCCCCTGATTGATGATCTTGTCCGGGTCCCCTACTGCTTCAAGCACGTCGCCGAAGGGCGCGAAGGCCTCTTTGGTCAGCGGCTCAATATGGACAACTTGCGTCACGAACCAAGTTTTTCTTGAAGCCGAAGCTCGGCAATGCGTTCGACCTGGCGGCAGGCCTCGGCAAACTCCGTTGCCCGGTCGCTGTCGATGCGGCGGTGGAAGGCCTCAAGGATCGTTGCCTTGGTGTTGTCTTTGACAGCGATAATAAATGGGAAGCCGAATTTCCCAGTGTAGGTGGTATTGAGTTCCGTAAAGGTGGCCCGTTCCTGATCCGTGAGCATGTCGAGCCCGGCACCAGCCTGCTCAGCCGTGCTTTCTGCCGTCAGACGTCCCGCTGCAGCCAGTTTTCCGGCAAGATCCGGGTGGGCGTTGAGTACACCGAGACGTTGATCCTCGGTCGCGGATCGGAACACACGGGCAAGGGCGGAATGAACACCTGCCGCAGTGTCGTGGGTCGGACCTAATTCCAGCTCATGGGCGCCCTCTGCGATCCACGGGCTGTGTTCGAAGATGCCGCCGAATTCAGCAACAAAAGTCTCGCGATCCATTTCAGACGGACGAACCCTCGCTGACGGCGGATGGGTCGCCGCCCAGTGTTCGGCAATCTGCAATCGCGTAGCGAACCAGACGCCGTCGTGGTTTTTGAAGTACTCGATGGCACGCTTGAGTGCAGCAGCTCGGCTTGGCCGACCGATCAGGCGGCAGTGCAACCCGATAGACATCATTTTGGGCGCTCCGGCAGCGCCTTCAGCGTAGAGTACGTCAAATGCGTCTTTCAGCATTTGCTCGAACTGCGCACCGTCTGTGAATCCAGCCTGGATTGCAAAACGCATGTCGTTGCAATCCATTGTGTAGGGCACAACAAGCTGGTCTTGCTCGCCGTGTCGCACCCAGTAAGGCAAATCATCGGCGTAGCTGTCAGCCACATAGGCGAACTGCCCGGTCTCCGCCACCAGCCGTTCGGTATTCATGGAACAGCGCCCGGTGTACCAGCCGCGCGGGGCCGCGCCTGTGACCTCTGTGTGAAGGCGGATCGCCTTGGCAATCTGGGCGCGCTCCTCACCCTCTGACATGTCCTTATGCTCGATCCATTTCAGACCGTGGCTGGCGATTTCCCAGCCAGCCGTCTGCATAGCTTTGACCTGCTCCGGCGCGCGAGCCAGCGCGGCCGCTACGCCGTAGACCGTAACCGGAATATCCTGCAGCAGCCGGTGTACCCGCCAGAACCCGGCACGGGCGCCATATTCGTAAAGCGACTCCATATTCCAATGACGCTGTCCCAGCCACGGTTGGGCGCCGGTGATCTCTGATAAAAACGCCTCAGACGCGGCATCACCGTGCAAGGTGCTATTCTCACCGCCCTCTTCGTAATTCAGAACAATTTGCACAGCGATTTTGGCACCGCCCGGCCAATCGGCTTTGGGCGGCGTTTTGCCATATCCGGTCATATCACGCGGATAGCGTTGCAAAGAATCTCCCCTATTCTTCGTGCGATTGTTGTATTGCAGAAAAATGAAGTCGTTTTTCAATTTATTTTTGAAGGAGTGTTTCGCGCGCACTGATTTGAATGGGAGAGTTAGGGTGGACTATACCTCAAGGGGTTCAGTCATCGGAGGATGGAATGGCAGGCTACTTGACGACACATGTGCTAGATACAGCGCGCGGAATGCCTGCTGAGGGTCTAAGGATCGATCTGTACCGCTTAACAAACGGTGTGCGAACGCATCTTAAGTCACTCTCGACCAACGCCGATGGTCGCACGGATGAGCAAATCCTCCCCGCCGAAACCTATGCGACCGGAACCTACGAGTTAGTCTTTCACGCCGGTGCCTACTTAGACGCAAATGGCACGCCCCCCGAAGACCCGCGCTTTCTGGACGAGATCCCAATCCGATTTGGCATGTCAGAAGCATCACACTATCACGTTCCCCTGCTTCTGTCGCCTTTCGGGTATTCAACTTATCGGGGCAGCTAGATGTATTCTTCCCCCATTTGGGGCGCCCACTTCACAGAGATTTCTTCAAACAGAAAAATTGCGTATGCTGGGGCCACGCCAAAGGCAGGGTCCTCAGCAATAGGAAACGTCCGTGACTGAACACAGCAGCATTCGGTTTATCCTGAACGGAGTGGATGTTTCCCTGCAACAAGTCGCAGCCAGCCAGACCCTGCTGGATTTTCTGCGTTTGGAACGTCGATTAACCGGCACCAAGGAAGGTTGTGCCGAAGGTGATTGCGGGGCCTGCACCGTACTTGTCGGTCACCTTCGCCAAGACGGGCTGGTCTATGAACCCGTTAACGCCTGCATTCGGTTCCTTGCCTCGTTAAACGGGTGTCACATCGTGACAGTCGAACATCTGTCCGGACCAGAGGGCCGCCTGCATCCCGTGCAGCAGGCTATAGTCGAGCATCACGGCAGCCAGTGCGGCTTTTGCACACCGGGTTTTGTCATGTCACTTTATGCCCTTTGGATGCAGACGCCGGAGCCTGATGTAACCCAAGTGGAAACCGCTTTGCAGGGCAATCTTTGCCGCTGCACCGGATATGAGCCTATCATTCGCGCAGCTGTTGCAGTGTCGCGTTACGGCAGTCCGACGGCCGATTACCTGGCTATCGAACGCGAAACAGTTTCGGCGCGACTAGAAGACTTGCGCGCAAATGCGCGGATCGTTTCGGGCCCTGACAACAACCTCAGTATTTTGCCTCGGGACGTGGATGATTTCGCGAACTGCCTGTTAGAATACCCTGGCGCCACCATCGTCGCAGGGGCAACGGATGTGGGTCTTTGGGTCACCAAGTTTTTGCGCCCGATCGGACCGGCGATTTTCATCGGGCATTTGGAGGAGTTGCGCCGCGTGACCTGTGACGGCGCAACGCTGCGGATTGGCGCGGGCGCGAGTTACACCGACTGCCAAGACGCCCTTGCGCAGCATCTGCCGCATCTCGGCGCATATTGGGACCGCATCGCGGGCTGGCAGGTCCGCAATATGGGCACTGTCGGCGGAAATATCGCCAATGGCTCACCTATCGGGGACACGCCACCCGTGCTGATCGCACTTGGCGCGCGCATCATCCTTCGTCGCGGAACGACATTGCGAGAGCTACCGCTTGAGGACTTTTTCATCGACTACGGCAAGCAAGATCGCGCGCCGGGTGAGTTTGTGGAGGCCATTCATGTGCCATTGCCACCTGAGCGAGACTTGAATGCCGCCTACAAGATTTCCAAACGGCGGGACGAAGATATCTCTGCTGTCGCTGTCGGCATCCACATGGCAGTGTCCAACGGTATGATCCAAGGCGCCCGCATCGCGTTTGGCGGCATGGCCGCGACGCCCAAACGGGCAGCGGCGGCGGAAGCCGCGTTGAGCGGAAAACCCTGGTCGCGTGAGAGTTTTGAGACCGCGGCAAAGGCTTTGCCCCAAGACTTCGTGCCGCTGACAGATTGGCGGGCGTCCGCTGAATACCGGATGCTGGCTGCCCAGGGGCTGCTACGGCGGTTTTTCCTAGAAAACGAAAAGCAAATGGACGTGCCAGTCCGCTTGCCGGTGGCTTGAGAGGGGCGGCATGAAAGACTACACCTCCATCACAGGCGCCGCGCACACGGACCGCAAACACGACAGCGCGCACAAACATGTAACCGGCCAAGCTGACTACGCTGACGACATTGCTTTGCCAGTGGGCGCGCTGCACGCCTATCTCGGGGTATCCGACGTCGCCCACGCGAGACTTGAAGCCCTTGATCTGACCGAAGTACTTGCAACCCCCGGCGTCGTTGGCGTGCTGACAGCACAGGACATTCCCGGACATAACGATATCAGCCCGACGGGCCTGAACGACGAGCCGGTCTTCCCAACCGATCTGATCCAATTCCACGGCCAACCCCTTTTTGCCGTCGTGGCCGAGACCCGCGATATCGCCCGGCGCGCCGCTGAAAAGTCAGTCGTGAACTATGAAGTGCTGCCGCACGCGCTGGATCCGGTCGCGGCACAAACGGCTGGATACCCGCATGTAAGTGCGCCGCTAAAGCTCGAACGCGGCGACGTGGAACCGGCGCTGGAAAATGCCAAGAACCGGATCACCGGACGCATGACCATAGGCGGGCAGGACCACATGTATCTGGAAGGCCAAATCGCCTTCGCCGTGCCCGGCGAGGATGACGATATGGTTGTGACCTGCTCCACCCAACACCCATCCGAGGCACAGCATATGGTGGCCCATGTGCTTGGAGTGCCATCAAACGCGGTGGTGGTGAACGTCCGGCGCATGGGTGGCGGTTTCGGCGGCAAAGAAAGCCAAATGAACCTGTTTGCCGTTGTGGCGGCGCTCGCAGCGCGCAAGTGGAACCGGCCCGTGAAAATCCGCCCGGACCGGGATCAGGACATGACATCCACCGGCAAGCGTCACGACTTCGTCGTTGATTATGACGTAGGTTTCGACGACGTGGGTCGGATCGAAGCGGTAGAGGGTAGCTTTGCCGCGCGCTGCGGGTTTTCCGCTGACCTGTCGGGGCCGGTCACGGATCGTGCTCTGTTTCACGCGGACAACTGCTATTTTTACCCGCATGTTCGGTTGCGCAGCCACCCCATGAAGACGAACACGGTGTCCAATACAGCCTTTCGCGGCTTCGGTGGTCCGCAAGGCGCACTGATCGCTGAGCGGATAATCGAAGAGATCGCCTACGCCACCGGGCAAGACCCGCTCGACGTACGCAAGGCGAATTTTTATGGCGGCGCGGGGCGGGCGTTGACGCCCTACCATCAGGAGGTGGACGACAATATTCTCGACCGGCTGGTGGGGGAGTTGGAGGAAAGCAGCACCTATCGCGCGCGGCGGGCCGACGTGATCGCCTACAACGAAACCTCTCCAATCTTGAAAAAAGGCATCACGCTGACACCGGTGAAATTCGGCATCTCGTTTACCGCAACGTGGTTCAACCAGGCAGGCGCGCTGGTGCATGTCTACAACGACGGATCGATCCACCTGAACCACGGCGGGACAGAGATGGGCCAGGGCCTCAACACCAAGATCGCGCAGGTCGTGGCCGAGGCGTTTCAGGTGGATTTCGAGCGCGTCAAGATAACCCAAACCACGACCGAAAAGGTCCCAAACACCTCTGCTACTGCGGCATCGAGCGGGTCAGACCTGAACGGTATGGCCGCGCTCAACGCTGTTGAGCAGATCAAGGCGCGGCTCGTGGCTTTCGTTTGCGAGACCCGCAACGTGAAACCTGATCAGGTGCTTTTTGACGCCAATATGGTGCATATCGGTGATCAATCGCTGCCCTTCGACGCGCTGATCAAAGAGGCCTATATGGCCCGTGTTCAACTGTCCGCTGCCGGTTTTTACAAAACGCCCAAAATCCACTGGGACCGGGACAAAGGGCAAGGTCGCCCCTTTTACTATTTTGCCTACGGTGCCGCATGCTCGGAGGTCACAATCGACACGCTGACCGGCGAATACCAGGTCGACAGGGTGGACATACTACATGACGTGGGCCGGTCCCTGAACCCTGCGCTTGATCGTGGACAGGTGGAAGGGGCCTTCATTCAGGGGATGGGATGGCTGACGACCGAAGAACTTTGGTGGGATGACGCTGGTCGCCTGCGCACGCACGCGCCATCGACGTACAAGATCCCCCTCGCCTCTGACCGGCCACGGGTTTTCAACGTAGCTTTGGCGGACTGGTCCGAAAACCGGGAACTGACGATCAAAAGGTCCAAGGCTGTTGGGGAACCGCCGTTTATCCTCGGCATCTCCGTTTTCGAAGCGCTTTCTATGGCAGTAGCTTCGGTTGCGGATTACCGTTCTTGCCCACGGCTGGATGCGCCCGCAACACCAGAGCGGGTGCTGATGGCAGTAATGCGTTTACAAGCCGAGACCTGACCCTTGTCCTTTGCGAGCGGCCCTTTAGCAGAGTTCCTGAAGGCGCATGTCGCGATTGTGAGAGTTACGATAACAGGTGTCCAAGGTTCAGCACCAAGGGATGTTGGCACCGAGATGTTTGTTGCGTCTGAAGCCTTCTGGGGCACAATAGGTGGCGGTCGGCTAGAACACCTGTGCCTCGATGCGGCGCGCAAGATGCTGACCACCGGATCCACCCAAGATCAGCTGGACGTGGCCCTTGGCCCGGAAATCGGTCAGTGCTGTGGTGGCCGCGTTACGCTATCGCTGAATCAGATGACTTCTGACGACAAAATGGAAGCGGCGCAGCGCGCCGAACACGATATGCAAGCGTTGCCGCACGTGTATGTCTTCGGCGCTGGCCATTTGGGTCGGGCACTGGCTAATCAATTTCAGCACTTGCCAGTCAAATGTATACTGATCGACACGCGGCCTGATGAAATCGGTCTGAATACGGCGGCGGTAGATACCCGCCCAACCCCGTTGCCTGAGGCGGATATTCGGGCCGCGCCCCCAGGCAGTGCCTATGTGGTGGCCACCCATGATCATGCGCTGGATTTTCTGCTAAGCGACGCCGCCCTGTCCCGCGGTGACGCGGCTTACGTCGGGATGATCGGTTCTTCCACCAAGCGGGCCAAGTTCAAGGCCTGGGTTCAAACTCATGGCGACGGGCATGGAACCGATGCATTGATTTGCCCAATAGGGTCCGCCCGCCCAAAAGATAAGCGGCCCAGCGTAATTGCAGCCTTTGTGGTGGCAGAAGTGATGCGTGAATTGGCAAACTAGTCTGCGCCCTAAGCAGATCCAGAAGACCTAAAGTAAGAATGGCATCAAAGGGCAAACGCCTGTTCGATCCGGTTGACCATAAAATCCATAAAAAGGCGGGTTTTTGGATCCTGCCCCCGACGGTGTGTATAAAGGCAGGCCATCTGTATGGGTTCAGGCGGGGTCTCTTCGCCTACAACCATCAGACGGCCCGCCTTGATGTGATCTGCCACCTCAAATATTGGCTTCATGGCAATGCCGTTTCCTGCCAGGGCCCAGTCGGTCAAGACGTCGCCGTCATCAGATTCGTAGCGTCCAGAGACACGGAATTTCTTGGGTCCACTTGCCGTTATCAACGGCCACTGAAACTCCGCCGCACCTGGGAAACGAAGGCTTAGGCATTCGTGTCCATCCGCCACAATGTCCTGCCCCGATTTCGGCTTTCCATGTGCCTTTATGTAAGCGGGTGCCGCGCACAGAACCCGATCCACATCAGCAATTTTGCGTATTCGCAGGGTGCTGTCCTCAGGCTGACCAAGGAAAAACGAAAGATCCAGACCCTCTGTCGTTAGATCTACTTTACGGTCTGTTAGGCGAAGCCTGACAGAGACTTCTGGGTACTTTTCCAAAAATGCGGGCACGTGTGGTGCAATCAGTCTGCGCCCCACACCCAGCGGCGCTGCTACGTAAACCGATCCCTTTGGATTGTCTGTCAGGGTGGCAACATTGGCCTCTGCGTTTTCAACCGATTCAAGAACCTCGCACGCGCCGACATAAAACGCCTTACCCTGTTCTGTCGGGGTAAGGTTCCGCGTAGTCCTTTGAAAAAGGCGCACGCTCAGATGGTCCTCTAATTGTGAAATTCGTGCGGATGTAACAGCTGGTGAAATGCGCAGGTCGCGGCCGGCAGCGGACATGCTGCCAAGTTCATAGACCCGGACAAATGTTCGGATATTGTCGAGATAGGACATTGTTCGGATATTTTTGATGCTGTTTGGCCTTACCCCTTGATACCAGAATAATCCGGGTCGAACTAGGGTAAGACTAACGCATGCGGGGAGGCATGAGATGTACGATCTTCTGGCAATATGGGATTGGGTCGAATTTTCGGTCCGATGGTTGCATGTGATTACGGCCATGGCCTGGATCGGCGCGAGTTTTTACTTCATCGCACTCGATCTTATGCTGAAACCCGCTGAGGACATGCCTGAAGGAGCCTACGGCGAAGAATGGGAGGTGCATGGCGGTGGTTTTTATCACACCACCAAATACCTCGTCGCCCCCGCCCGGCTGCCAGAACACCTGACATGGCATAAATGGCAAAGCTATATGACCTGGATCTCCGGAGCGGCGCTCTTGATGATTATCTATTGGGTCGGCGGAGAAATCTACCTGCTTGACCCCAACAAGATCGAACTGGCGCTTTGGCAAGGCATCCTGATTTCAGGCGGTTCGCTGACAATCGGGTGGCTCGCCTATGACCAGATGTGCAAATCGAAACTGGCCGATAGTCCGACTGCTCTCATGCTGCTGCTGTTTGCGATCCTGGTTGCGATGTCTTGGGGGTACAATCAGGTCTTCACTGGACGGGCGGCGCTTTTGCATCTGGGCGCGTTCACCGCAACAATCATGACCGCAAACGTGTTTTTCCAAATCATGCCGAACCAGAGGATCGTCGTTGCCGATCTAAAGGCGGGTCGCACGCCAGATGCCAAGTACGGCAAGATTGCAAAGGTGCGATCGACCCACAACAACTATCTGACGCTCCCGGTCGTCTTTCTGATGCTGGCGAACCATTATCCGCTGGCCTTCGCTACCGAATTTGCCTGGATCATCTCCGGCCTGATCTTTCTGACCGGCGTTACTATTCGGCACTTTTTCAACACCATGCATGCGACCGGCAATCCGCCTTACTGGACTTGGGGGGTCACGGTCGTGCTTATGTTCATCATAGCCTGGCTTTCCGTAGCCCCGATGCTTGACAAAATTGAAGATGCGGAGCGCCGGGAGATGACAGTTTATGAACAAAAGTTCGCCTCCGCTGAAGGTTTCGAGAAGGCTTATAAAGTCGTACTCGGCAATTGTTCCATGTGCCACGCGCGGGAACCTTTCTATAGCGACACCATGTTCTGGCCGCCAAAAGCGGTGGTGCTGGAAACCGAAGCGGATGTGGCGCGCCATGCACGCGATATCTATTTGCAGGCAGGCCTAAGCCACGCCATGCCACCACCCAATGCGATCCGTACCATGACCGAAGAAAATCGCCTCGCGATCATCGCGTGGTATCGCAACGCATCGCGCACCGAATGATTGGCAGACTTAACCAACCACATGGTGATCCCTGCAAAAGAGGAAACATGTGGTGTTTTATCGACGTCTTTCGAAAGGATCAGGTTATCAGCATCCGTTATCCGTCCTCTGCGTAACCTAGACGGACCCGCGGGACACTTGTCGGATCACTGCGGCTTGTCTCTGAGAGCTTCGTAAGGGGTTTGGCCGTTGTGTGCGCCGTGTGGCCTTGTGAATTTGCAGAACTGCTCCCACTCGTCAAATTTGGCTTTGAAATCGACGTCATCTTTGTAATTGAGCAGCTGATAGAACTCCTGCTGATCGGAACGGTGGGAGCGCTCGACTGTGAGCTACCCCCGAATTTCGGACGCTGACGTAGGCTACGATTTGTTGTCTGCTGATCTTCGACGAGAAGGAGATCAGAGATGTCGAAACGGAAGCGCCACAGCCCTGAGTTCAAGGCAAAAGTCGCGCTTGAAGCGTTGAA
>JBCCET010000081.1:0-18364 GCA_039030095.1 Pseudomonadota bacterium
CACCCGGTGGCGTGTCGATCTTTGGCAAACAAACCCGGCATTTCACGCCACATGACCTGCTGGATATTGCGGCCAGTGAAGGGGCCGCAGCTGGTACGCTGACGGCGCCAATGCCCGGGCTGGTAAAATCGGTCACCGTTGCCGCCGGCGATTCAGTGGAAGCGGGGCAGGTGCTCGCCGTTTTAGAAGCCATGAAGATGGAACATCAGATGCGGGCGCCTTTTGCCGGGACCGTGGCAAAAGTTCCTGTGGCAACCGGCGATCAGGTGAGTGACGGGGCATTGATTGTGGAAATGGACGCCCCTGATGCGTGAACGTGTCGATATCTTTGAAGTGGGCCCCCGCGATGGTCTGCAAAATGAACGACACACTATACCCACCGCGGACAAGGTTGCTCTGATTGACATGCTGTCAGCTTGCGGTTTTGGACGTATCGAGGTGGCGAGCTTTGTCAGCCCAAAATGGGTTCCGCAAATGGCCGACGGCGCACAGGTCCTGGCTGATATCCGTCGCGTGGATGGGACCGCATACGCAGCTTTGACGCCGAATATGAAAGGCTATGAGGCAGCAATTGCCGCAAACGCCGATGAAATCTCGATTTTCGCCAGCGCATCGGAAGGCTTTTCCAAAGCCAACATCAATTGCACGATAGACGAAAGCCTCGCCCGGTTTGCCCAAGTGGCTGAGGCCGCGCGGGCCGTCCGAAAGCCGATGCGGGGCTATGTGTCCTGTGTCACGGACTGCCCCTACGATGGGCGCGTTAAACCCGCGCAAGTGGCACGCGTCACCGAAGCCCTGATCAACCTGGGCTGTTATGAGGTCTCACTCGGTGACACTATCGGCAAAGGCAAACCGAAAACCATCGCAAAGATGCTGGAAGCCGCTCTGGATGTGGCCCCGGCCATTCGTTTGGCAGGGCACTACCACGACACGGGCGGTCGTGCGCTCGACAATATTGCGACATCGCTGGAACTGGGTCTGCGTGTTTTCGACACCTCTGTGGCCGGGCTGGGCGGGTGTCCATACGCGCCCGGTGCCAGCGGCAACGTGGCCACAGATGCCGTTGTTGATTTGGTAGAGGCGCGCGGCTTTGACACTGGGATTGACTTTTTTAAGCTTGCTCAAGTGACTGAATTTGCGAAGGGATTTTCCAGTGGCTGAAACAATCCGCATCGACGTCGATGACCGGGGCGTCGCGACGCTTTGGCTTGCGCGTGGCGTCAAACACAACGCTATGAATGCAGCAATGATTGCGGAACTGGGGGCGGCCTGTGATGCGCTTGCTGAGGACGCCGCTGTGCGCGTTGTGGTCCTAGCCGCCGAGGGCCGCAGTTTTTGCGCGGGCGGGGATTTGGCCTGGATGCAAGACCAAATGGCAGCCACGGCGGATGAGCGTGCGGCAGGCGCCCGGCAGTTGGCAACCATGTTGGGCGCGCTCGACACACTGCCCAAGCCGCTGATTGGCCGCGTTCAAGGTCAAGCCTTCGGCGGGGGTATCGGGCTGATGTCCGTATGCGATCTGGCGATAGGGGCAACGGATGCCAACTTTGCGTTGACCGAAGTGCGCCTTGGCCTGATCCCGGCCACGATCAGCCCTTATGTTATCAAACGCATTGGCGAACCGGCGGCCCGCCGCATGATGTTGTCCGGCCGCGTGTTTGACAGCGATGGCGCAGCAGAACTTGGCCTTCTGTCGCGTGTCGTGGCGCCTGAGGCCTTGGATGCCGCGCTGGAAGAAGAAATAGCACCGTTTCTGAAGGCCGCACCCGGCGCCGTGGCCAAAACCAAGCGTTTGATCCGGGGCCAGGGTGGTGGCGTCGATCCGGCGCGTATTGAGGCAAGCATCGCCGCGCTGGTTGAAGCGTGGGAAGACCCTGAAGCAGACGCGGGCATCGGTGCTTTTTTTGCCAAGGAAAAGCCACCCTGGGCCTGACCCGATCTTAAAATGCGGCCATATCCGCGCGCCAATTATCCGGGACATCACCGGAGAATGCGGTGTCTACGGCCAAGTATTGATCCTTGAGGGCCGCCGCTATGTATGCACGCAACTCAGGTGACAGGGGCATTTTTACGGACACGTTGCTGGCCCGGTCAAAGGCTGCCGGCATAGGGTCGATGTTCAGGAACTGGCAAAGCCGTTCTAATGCCTCCGGTGTGAATAGCCGCTCATAGAATTCAAAGTGAACTTGGTCAGGTTGGAAAGCTTGTGCCAAATTGGCCAGCGTCGACGCGTAGTCGTTGCGTTCGCGGTATTTGAGCTTTCCAAGCGTCTCATCCACCTGTGCTTCCAACTCCTCAACTGTCTCCGCGCCCGCTGAAAAGCGCATGTGTGACCAATGTCGGTCCGCAGGATTTCGCATCAGATAGATGACTTTGGTGTTTTTGAAGTAGCTGTTGATGAACGCGTATTCTGCCGCGGGCAGGTGACAGTATGCCGGTGTGATCTCTCCAAAAACGTGGGCTTCACCGATGCGGCGGCGAAAAAAGCCGCGATACTTTTCGATATCCCCTTGCATGCGGATACGCTCTCGCAACGGGCCATAGGGCCGCTGGCGCCCGGTTTCGGCGTCATGGGCCATGCGCCGTTTTAGCTTTTTGCGGAAATGGGTGATTGGCCATTCCCACGCGCCGCAGTCGCGATAGCCGAAAAAGTGCATCTCTTTGACGGGGCTCATGGCCACTTGTGGGTGTTGAAACAGGTATTCGTAAAGCCAGGTTGTGCCTGCTTTGTGCGCGCCAACGCCCAACAGAAAGGTTTTCCCCATCAAGGGTGCTTTTTTGTTCACGAAGACTGCTCAGCCATTGCCGTTTTTTTGACCTTAGCGACCGCAATTTTGCACGACAAGCAGTCAGGGAACGGCAAACGCCGGACTGTTGCTGATGTAATTTGGATGACCTGCGATGAAGGGCTTCTAAAAACGTGCTTGTTCTGGCAGTTTACCCTTGCTGACAGCTTAGGCCGGAAAATGTGAACCGGGCACACAACGTTGGCACCGAAATTTGGACTATTAGTGATGGGCTACGGGTCCAACGCAGCCCCTGATTGGGGCAGAAAAAATACAGGCGCGGTCGAAACGGCGCTTCAATAGGGAAGGAGAGACAATGGGGAACTCTTATACGGAAGGCGAGAAGACTTGCCGTTCCATTTGCCAGGCCGCTGCCATCGTTGCCGGTATTGTTGTTCTGATTTTGTGCGCTGCGGTGTTCGACTGGAGCTTTATCGTTAGCCTGCTTTTGGGTCTGATCACTGCTGCGGTCCTCTGGTGGCTTTTGCCAACGTATTTTTGTGTTAGCGGCGCGACCGATGCACAAAATGCGCCTGCGCCCCGCAGTGACGCGTCTGCTTCCTCCGCGACTACGGCACCTGCCGCAGTGATGAGCGCGGACCCCGAACCAGCGTCGTCTGCGAAAGAAACAGCAGAGACGGTAGAGCCAACACCGGTAGAAGATCCGGCCCCGGTTGCAGAAGAACCCGCGCCCGCGCCGGAACCAACGCCAGAACCTGAACCAGCACCTGAGCCCGAACCGGAGCCAGCACCTGAACCTGAACCTGCGCCAGAGCCGACACCCGCTGTTGCTGGTGCCGCAGATGACGCGGCCGAGGTTGCACCGCAACTTTATGACAGCGCACCGGGGGATGCAGACAACCTCAAAGAAATCAAAGGTGTCGGTCCAGGTCTTGAAAAGACCCTGAACGAGATGGGGATCTACAAGTTCGCCCAAATCGCCGCATGGGGTGCCTCGGAGATCGCATGGGTTGATGCCCGGCTGAAGTTCAAGGGCCGCATCGTGCGCGACAATTGGGTGGACCAAGCAGGGACCCTGGCAAGCGGCGGGGATACCGAATTTTCAAAACGAGTAGATAAAGGCGACGTCTACTAAAACAAAGTACGCGCTGCGCGGCTCTTCCGCGCAGCGCATTCCAAACCCGAGTTAGGATAATAGCGTGGCGCCTAAAGATGATGCCCGAGCAGGACAAATCCGTCTCGCCGCGATCGTTATTATGGCGACCATGGTGATTTGGATGGGCGCAAGCTTTCTGGGCGGAGAGCTTGGATTGCCTACACGGTTTGCCTTTTTGATTGATCTGGCGGCCCTGGCGGCGTTTTTCTGGGCGCTGGTGGTGCTGTTTTTCGCCTGGCGCAGTGGCCAAGGCAACGACAGTTCGTAATCGGCGGCATTTTGCTACCTCGAAACCTGACATGAAAAACTGAAATACTTTTTGGCAGCTTCTTGCCAAACGCGGCCGCGTTTCGGCGTGTTTCAGCCCTGCAACCTGCTGTGATTAGCGCGGTTATTGCATAACTTTGCCTCCATGCTCATTTATCGAGGCAGAACGTTGCCTACAAGAAAAGTGGAGCAGTCCCCATGCGCAAACCCCTCGCGCTCATACTTGTCCTAGCACTCGCCGCACCGGTTGCGGCGAAGACTCCGCTTCGGGACAACACCAAAATCAACAACCAACTTCTGGTTGTTGGTTTGGCAAATGAAATCCGCAAACGGTGTGGCACTATTTCAGGCCGCCTTGTCAAAGGTGTGTCCACATTGCGGTCGATCCATAAGCAGGCACTCAGCCAAGGCTATTCCAAGGCCGAGATTGAGACCTACGTGGAAAGCGACGCAGAAAAGGCCCGCATGAAGCAGCGCGGGCGTGTCTGGTTAGCGCAACGCGGTGCCAGCCCGGAAAAACCTGAAACCATGTGCCGTGTTGGGCGTGAAGAAATCGCCAAGAACTCTTCCATTGGCGCATTGCTTTACGAAAAGTAGGCACCGCGCAGCTTGAGCGTGGGGTAGTCCTGCGCTATTGCCCAATAAAGGGTTCGCAACAGACGAGCTGTAGATGGGCGCGGCAGGCATGTTCAATCGTCGACAGACACGCAACGGGGGTGTTTTCACCCTCTGCTTGCTAGTGGTGGCCTGTACCCCGGTAGATGAACCGCTGGAGCCGGAATACGGCGCCATTAATACGCGGCTTCTGGACGGTGAGCTGGTGTCCATCGACGTGATCATGAAAAATGCCACGGATGTCGACCAGGTGATTGCCTTCAACGACTGTGCTGCGGCGCAATATGCCTTGATCCGCGGGTCGGGTTTTGTTCGCCGGGTGACCAACGATGTGCAAAGGCGCGGCCGCACATGGACTGGAGCAGGCGTCTATACTCTTAGCGATCAGCATCCGGGCGGTGGCACAGCCATAGACGCAGAGGTTGTCGCAGCTGCCTGTCAGGCGGACGGGATTCCGGTGGTATAGATCGACCTTATAGGTTTCACGTGACAAGCGATGCCAATTGCTGCGAAACTCCCGCATAACAAGATCACGTCACAAAAGGGCAGGGACCGATGTCTGATTTCACCAAAATGTTCGAAGGTTTCATGAAACAAGGCCAGGAACTGGCTGAGCAGATGGGCTCAGAAGTTTCAAAAGCTCAGGGCGCCTGGTTGGATCAAGTGAAAGACTATCTTCCCGAAGGCGTGGCAGAGCAGTTGGGTGATGTCATGGGGACCGGGCTTGACGGAAAGACCCGGGCGCTGGCCACGATCGCAGGGATTACCGCGAAAGGGGCAGGGGATACTGCTGCATTGACGGCCGCTATCAAGGCTGCGCTAGCGGCCGATGCGTCGCGGCGAGAGATCACAGAGACCATTATGCAAATGGCGGCAGTGGGCGCACTTGACGGGGTTGGCAAAGCAATGCCCGTGGCCGTGACCGTTTTTGCAACTGACGGCTAAGCCCGGATCACATTTCAGCTATTGGCCGGTCTGCCGCGCGATTGGTCTTTGATCGCAGCTGGCCTGCGACCTACGTTCCAGCCAACGATGAAAACCGCATTGCCTGCTCTTGTCCTGACACTCATAACGGCCGCAACCCAGATCGGGGCGCAGGCGCTGGATATGAAAACCTGTGATCGGATTACCCATGTAAGCCACGGCGGCGCGGCGGGTCATGTGGATTACGGCGGTGGCAAGGTTGGCTGGGTCGATTGGTGGAGCCAGGAGGGCGTGTTCAAAGACGTCTGGTTAGCTGATTGCCAAACCGGCCAAGCCCTTAAAATCCGCACCCATGAGGAACGCATAAAGGATCGCTACATACCTGACAAAACCCGCAATGTGCGTCGCAAGTTGGCCACCTGGGCAGCAGACGCGTCAGCTTTTTTTACGGTTGACTGGATGGCCGGTCAGTTGGCGCCTGATGGACGCGACGCGACGGTTGCGGCCTTTGATACGGAATTCTGCGGCTGCCAGGTGGCCTACCCGGAACTTCGCGGGGCAAAAACGCCCTATAAGCCGGCCCAATGATCTGCTATTCGCCGCCCGGAATGCTGTCGCCACCGCAGTTTGGCCCAGCTTATTCGGGATTGATACCACATGAAGCGAAGGGCTAAGGATCGCTGATGGAAACCGTCCTGATTTTTGCGCCGCTGGTTGGCGCTGTGCTCTGCGGATTGGGCTGGCGTCTGGTCGGGGAGCTTGCTGCGACCAGCATCGCCGCCGCCATGATGGGGCTGGCCGCCGTGCTGGCGCTTTTGCAACTGCTGACATTCAACGCGGCTGAAAGTGATGTGGTTTTGCCGCTTTTGCGCTGGCTGGAAAGCGGGTCGTTGAGCGTGGATTGGGTGATCCGGGTCGATTTACTGGCTGCGAGCGTCGCGATGCTGGCGACCGGGCTGGCGGCGCTTGTTTTCCTGCACGGCTTTGCCCAACCTGTGGACCCTGACAATCTGGCTACGGGCACGCGGGCACGGGGGTACGCAATGCTGTCACTGCTGGTGTTTGGGGCACTTGTGATGGTTGTCGCAGATAACCTAGTCCAGTTTTTTGTGGGTTGGCAGTTGATCGCGGTGGCGAGTTGTTTGGGCATTGGCCTACGCCACCAAACGCGTGCGCCCAATCGCGCGGGCATCTTTGCGCTGGTTTCAAATGGAATTTCAGACACCGCAATTCTGGTGGCGTTAACCGTGCTCTTTATGGTGACGGACACCTTGTCTTTTGACCAATTGAGCGACCCCGTCGCGTTAGCAGATGTAACCTCTGCCCGCGTATCGGTGCTTGGCATCGACATGGCCGCCTTGACCCTGATTGCAGCCCTTCTTGTGGTCGGCGTGCTGGGGCGATCCGGGGGTCTGATATTCCAGACTTGGGTCACAGGCGCGGCAGAGGCACCAGCCCGAGTGCTGGCATTGGTGGCGGCTGTCACCCTGTCCAGTGCTGTTATTCTGGTGCTGCGCATTTCGCCGCTGGTAGACACACCGACCATTGGTGCGGCCATCGCAACGGCGGGGACAATAAGCGCAATTCTGGCTATGGGCATGGCCGCAGCTTTACCACCGGGACGCGAGGCAAACTTGTGCTTCAGCGGCGGTCTAATCAGCTTGACGCTTGTAGCGGTAGGGATCGGGGCAGGATCTGCGGCTCTACCCTTTTTGATGGTGCACGGCGTTTTAGCGGCTGTTCTAATCCTAAGCGGGCGCGGCGCCGCTGATTGGGCAGGCCGGGCCAGCGCTGCGTTGCTGGTAATATCCACCGCCGTTTTGGGGATGCATTTGCTAAGCACGGCGGCTGATCCGCTGTCTAATGCCCTGGCGCTGGGCGCGATGCTTGCGGTTGGATTGACGGCCATTGCTGGTGGAAGGGCGTTTTTTGTGCCGGCCGGACCGGATCCGCTGCCGGCATTGCCTGCCACTCTGGCAGATCTTGCGCTTTTAGCCATCGGCGCTGCGTTGACCATCGTTTGGGCATTGGGCATCTGGGCGCTATTCTTTGCAGTGGACATCGCGATCATGACACCTCGCGCAATTGCCCTGCCGCTTGTCGCAATGACGATTGGGATTGCCCTGGGGTTCTGGCTGCGCCGGAAGGAAGTGCCGGATTCCGGTTGGGTGGGTTTCATCAGTGGTGGTTTTGGTTTTAATCAAGTTGTGGCGGGATTAATCGTCACGCCGATCTTTGCACTGTCCGGGATTCTGTCGCGCGGCATGGATCTGTTCTGGATTGACCGGATGGCAGGGCGCCTGACGCCTTGGTTTGCCAACGCAGACGGCAAAGCCCGCCGTCTGCCGCGCGCGGCTGTGTTTTTGGCGGTATACGCCTGCGCTGTGGCCGCTGTCGTTTGGCTGGTGGCAAATCTGGGTGGCGCATCATGAACAGTCTGCTGTCCGTTGTGACCTATCTGCCCGCGCTTGCGGCGCTGATCCTGTTGATTTTCTTACGCGGCAAAGACGCGGCGGCCCATCGTAACGCACGGGTTCTCGCACTTGTGGCCAGCACGGCAACTTTTGTGATCTCTCTCGCGATCTACAACGAATTTGAGCTGTCAGACACCGGCTTTCAAATGGTGGAGCAATATAGCTGGCCGCTTGGCTTCACCTACAAGGTCGGGGCTGACGGCCTGTCGCTTTTCCTGATCCTGATGACCACAGCTTTGATGCCAATTGCCGTTGGCACCAGTTGGCCTGTGGCAGAACGGGTGAAGGAATACATGATCCTGTTCCTGATGATGGAAACATGGGTTCTGCTGGCGCTGACCGCGTTGGATATCACGTTGTTTTTTGTGGCGTTGGAAGCCGGTTTGATCACCGGATTGCTGCTTGTGGGCGGCTGGGGTGGCAAAGGCGCAATGCAGTCAGCTGTGAAAGGCTGGATTCATTCGTTGCCTGGCACCGTATTGTTGGCGGCGGCTTTTGCCCTGATCTGGGCGCAGGCCGGAAGCACGGATATCGAAGTGCTTTTGGCCCATTCTTTTTCCACTGACCCGATGGTGGTCGTAGGGCTGACCCTGTCTGGCGGGATGCAGACCCTGCTGTTTCTGGCTTTGCTGGCGGCCTTTGCCTTGAAAATGCCAGTGTGGCCTTTCCACGGCTGGGCCCTATCGGCGCAGGCCACAGCCTCCACCGGGACAGCGCTGCTTATGGCGGTAATATTTGCAAAAGTGGGTGCCTATGGCCTTTTGCGGTTTAACGTCAGTATGCTGCCCGTCGCCGCAGATGGGTTGGCATGGCTGGGCATTGCACTGGGGCTTGTCACAACCGTCTTCTGTGCAGTGGCCGCGCTGAGGTCAGAGGATTTGCGCCGCTTGCTTGCCTATCTGAGCCTGGCTCATCTGGGTATTATTCTAATCGGGATGTTTGCGTTGAACCGTCACGGTTTGGACGGGATGCTGTTGCAGATGGTGATCCACGGCGTGGTCTTTGCGGGTCTCTTCGTTTGCGCAGGCATCTTGCAGGACCGCGCAAAGTCGGTGGAACTTGACGCCTTCGGCGGGCTGATCGAACGCATGCCGATGCTGGCCCTCGCATTCATGGTACTGTCTTTTTCGGCTTTGGGTTTGCCAGCAACTGCCGGATTTTCTAGCGTATTTTTGACGCTGACGGGGGCCGCGACGGTCGATGTGATCCTGCCGCTGATCGTCGCCTTGTCGCTGGTGGTTGGCGGCGGCGCACTGTTGTGGGCATATCGCCGGATCATCTTTGGAGTGCTGATGAAGCAGGCATTGCAGTCGGTGCGTGATCTGTCCGTGCCGGAAGTGCTGATGCTGCTACCGATCCTGGTCATTGTGATCGCATTGGGCGTGTCGCCCGGCTTAGTCCTGGACACCACCGAACCCGCCGTGACCCAGTTGTTAGAAACCCACAACAGCGCGCTGGAAGAGGTTGGAACGATCAACTTGACCCAACCGGCTGAGGACAGCTCAAATTGACCCGCAACTTAGGGCTGGGCGTCACACATTTCGCAACAATTGACAGCACCAATGCGGAGGCGAAACGCCAGTGGCCCATAGACGAGCTGCAGTTGCCGCATTGGTACTTGGCTGATCAGCAGACGGCTGGGACGGGACGACGCGGACGTTCCTGGGCCAGCCCAAGTGGCAATTTCTCTGGCACCGTTTTGATGGTTCCAAGTGGCCCGGCTTCTGAATGGTACAAATACACCTACGTGATTAGCCTGGCGCTCTACGATGCGTTGCTGGAGTTGGGCGTGTCCGAGGACGCCTTGTCCCTGAAATGGCCCAACGATGTGCTGTTGATGGGCCAAAAGATCGCGGGCATCCTGTTGGAAACGGTTGGTCAAAATCAGCCGGAGGCCATGGTGATTGGCATTGGCGTTAATCTGGCCTACGCGCCAGATCCGAACATTCTGGATGAAAAGGCACTGTCTGCAACCTCGCTAAAAGATGCGCTTGGCGTTGATGTGACCTTGGAGCGGTTGTTCGTACCGCTTCAATCCGCTTTTACCGCGCGGACAGATCAGTACATCACTCACGGGTGGCCAGCAACAACGGCTGACTGGCAGGCGCGTTGCTCGATGATCGGTCGCGCTGTGACGTACTCCAAAGGAACCAACGCCACTTACACTGGCACGGCTACCGGGCTTGCCGAAGATGGGGCATTGCTTGTTCGCACGGCAGGTGGGATAGAGCGGGTCCTAGCGGGAGACGTAAAAGTCAGAGAGGTCTGATTGATGCTGCTGGCCATCGACGTAGGCAACACAAACACGGTTTTTTCGATCCATGATGGTAAGGACTTCGTGGCGGAATGGCGCTGCGCCACGGAACACGCCCGCACGGCGGACCAGTATTACGCCTGGTTGCGCAACCTGATGAACTATCAGGACGTAGACGTGCACATTGACAGGGTCATCGTGTCCAGTGTCGTGCCGCAGGTCGTGCTCAACATGCGGGTTTTGTCCGACAAGTATTTCAAGACGCGCCCGGTTGTGGTTGGGCGACCGGATTGTGACCTAGGTGCCGAAGTGCGCGTGGATGAAGGCACTTTGGTTGGTGCCGACCGGCTCGTGAACACGGTAGGCGCTTATGACCGCTATGGCGGTGATCTGATCGTCGTGGACTTTGGCACTGCCACGACATTTGACTGCGTGGATCACGATGGGGCCTATATCGGCGGCGTGATTTCACCGGGCGTAAACCTTTCGATCAAAGCCCTGCATGAGGCGGCGGCGGCGCTGCCCCATATCGACGTGACTCAGCCGGAAAAAGTGATTGGGACCAATACGTTGATCTGTATGCAATCAGGCGTCTTTTGGGGCTACATCGGTATGATCGAAGGGGTCTGCCGTAAGATAATGGAAGAACACGGTCGCCCAATGAAGGTGATCGGAACCGGCGGTTTGTCTGGCTTGTTCGAACGGGGGACCGAGGTGTTTGATCACCTCGACGGGAACTTGACAATGCACGGCCTGTGGCTGATCGCGGAGCGGAATAAAGGCGCATAAATGGCGGACGAGCGGCTGATTTACTGCCCCCTTGGCGGGGCGGGCGAGATTGGGATGAACTGCTACCTGTATGGCTGGGGACGGCCTGGGCAGGAACGTTTCATTATCGTCGATCTGGGTGTCACTTTTCCGTCCATGGATGGCACACCAGGGGTGGATCTGATCTTGCCCGACATCAGCTGGCTGCGTGACAAGACCGACCGGATTGAAGCCGTGTTCATAACTCATGGTCACGAAGATCACGTGGGCGCCTTGGGTCACCTTTATCACACTCTGGGCCGCCCGCGCGTTGTAACACGGTCGTTTACGGGCGCCGTGGCGCGGGGGAAGATGGGTGAACACGACGTGGACGTTGATGCGGTGGAGGTGATGAAATCTTATCCCGCCATGACCAATGCCGGGCCGTTCACCGTGGGTTTCATGCCGGTTCCTCATTCGATCCCTGAAGCATCTGGCATGGTCATCGATACCCCGGCTGGCCGTATTGTGCATACGGGTGATTTCAAGCTAGACCCCGATCCGATTGTCGGCGAAGGCTTTGATGAGGCGGTTTGGCGCGATGTGGCGGGCGACGGCGTGCACGCGTTGGTGTGTGACAGCACAAACGTCTTTTCGCCCGCGCCAGGTCGCAGCGAGGCGGGACTGTCTGCCAATATCACCAAGTTGATCGACGGCGCTGATGGGATGGTGGTCGCCACCACCTTTGCTTCTAACGTGGCGCGGTTGAAAACCTTGGCTCAAGCGGGTGTGGATGCGGGAAGGTCTGTTTGCGTGCTGGGCCGCGCCATGCAACGCATGTTGGGCTATGCCCGTTTTGCCGGGCTGGTGGATGACTTCCCGCCCACGGTGGAACTAGAAGACGCCCAAAACATCCCGCGGGATCATTTGATGCTGATTGTTACCGGCAGCCAGGGGGAGCGACGCGCGGCGTCTGCCCAATTGGCGGGTGGCAAATACCTCGGCTTCCAGATGCGCGAAGGGGATATGTTTCTGTTCTCGTCCAAAACCATCCCGGGCAATGAGGTTTCTGTAGGGCGCATTGTGAATGCCCTTTCGGAACAAAGTGTTAAGGTGGTTGACGACAGCTCTGGCGACTATCACGTCTCTGGCCATGCAAACCGCCCGGACCTGTTAAAGGCGCATGAGGTGTTCAATCCTACCATGGTGATCCCGATGCACGGCGAACACCGACACTTACGCGAACACGCCGAATTGGCCCGTGCAAACGGTCGCGCGGCAGAAATTGTGCCAAACGGCAGTGTGGCTGATCTGACCGGCGACACCGCCCGGATCGTGGACCACATGGAAGCCGGGCGCACTTATCTGGACGGAAAGCGCATGATCGGCGCGTTTGACGGGGTGGTGCTGGAACGCGTCCGTATGGCCACGCGCGGCGCTGTGGTTGTGGCGCTGCTGCTGGAAGACAATGTGTTGCTTGGGGATCCTTGGGCGGAATGTATGGGCCTGCCGGATACACCGTCCGCAGATGCACCCTTGCAAGAGGCCGTAGAGGCCGCGATTGACAGCGCATTGATCGGGGCGAAGCGTGGCACGTTAGGTGATGACGACGCGATAGAGCAGTTGGTTTCGCGTACGGTTGGCAAGACATGCAAAGACCTGATCGGCAAGAAACCGGTCGTAAAGGTCTTGATCAACCGATTGGTAGCCTAAGTCGACTTGCCTGCAGGGAATGCCGCAACGTGGCACGTGCGTTAGTTTGGCTTTTTGAGAGGCTTAAGCCTCAGGCTCTTCTTCTGCTTTGGCCTTCGATTTCTTGGGAATTTCGAACGCGCGCGTTAGGAATGCGGGCACGTGATCGCCCAAGCCCATAGGCGTGGGCTCATTTGAACGCCGATTGTCATTGCCTCGTTTGGACCGCTCACGCCGTGGTGGCTGTTCTTGTTTCTCTGGCTTTTTGTCGGACCGTTTTTCCGGCTTTTCCTCAGACTTCGGTTCTTCCCGGCGCCCACGGCGGCGATCGTCCACGTCAATCTTGGGCGGCTCCAGCCGGTCGATTTTCTTTTTGACCAGCTCTTCGATTTTATCGAGATACTTTTCTTCAAACGGCAGGCACAGTGTGATGGCTTTGCCTTTGCGCCCGGCGCGTCCGGTCCGGCCGATACGGTGCACGTAGTCTTCCGAATGGATAGGCACGTCGAAATTGAACACATGGCTCACGTTGGGGATGTCGAGCCCGCGAGCCGCCACATCGGAGGCACACAGGAACGTCACTGAACCGTCACGAAACCCGTCAAGCGTGGCCATGCGTACCTTCTGATCCAGATCTCCGTGGATCGCGGCGGCGTTAAAACCGTGCTTTTTCAGGGACTTCTGGACAATATCCACGTCTGTCTTGCGGTTGCAAAAGATAATGCCGTTGGACAGTGCATCGCCTTCACTTTTGATAATCTCACGCAGCATAGTGCGCTTTTCTTTCGCTTCTTTGGACCGGTGGCTGGCTTTAAACGCACAGACTTTCTGATCAATCGTCTCGGACGTTGTGGCCTGACGGGCGACTTCCACCCGTTCTGGGTTTTGCAGAAACTCTTGCGTGATCCGCGTGATCTCTGGTGCCATGGTCGCGCTGAAGAACAGCGTCTGGCGTGTGAAAGGCGTCAGTTTGAAGATGCGCTCAATGTCCGGGATAAAGCCCATGTCGAGCATCCGGTCAGCCTCATCCACAACCATGATTTGCACGCCGGTCAGCAAAAGTTTGCCGCGCTCAAAGTGGTCCAGCAGACGACCCGGCGTGGCAATCAGCACATCAACGCCTTTGTCAATCAGCTTGTCCTGATCTTTGAAGCTGACCCCACCAATTAGCAGCGCCATCGAGAGTTTGTGATACTTTGAATAAACCTCAAAGTTCTCCGCCACCTGGGCAGCAAGTTCGCGGGTAGGGGCAAGAACCAGACTGCGCGGCATTCGCGCCCGTGCGCGGCCACGGCCAAGTTTGGTTATCATAGGCAGTGTGAAACTGGCTGTTTTGCCGGTGCCCGTCTGGGCGATCCCTAAAACATCCCGCCCTTCAAGGGCGAATGGGATCGCTTGCGCCTGAATAGGCGTGGGCGTTTCATATCCGGCGTCAACAATGGCTTTTTGGACCTTGGGGTCCAGGGCGAGATCAGTAAACTTCGTCATGTCCGTTCCGTTTAGGGGTGCGGACATATCCCTTGCCCGCGCGTCTGGAAACAGCCCGGTGGCCGTTCCCTAAGATGCGCTGGCGATAACCGATGCTTACGCCCGCGTCAATGAAACACCCGGTTTCCGCCGCGTCCCAAATAACGCCTAAGCGTTTTCACGCGTTTTTACTTGGTTGCTGCGGCTGAATGCTGCTAGCGTTCCGGAAGATTTTGAAGGGAGATATTTCATGAGCCGTGCTGGGAAATGGGCAAAGATCTGGGAAAAAGCGATTGCGGACTGCGAGAAAGAGGCCAAGAAAGTTGGCGCCAAGGTTGATCCGTCGCAGGCTGATAAGTTCGGCAAAAAGCTGATGATGGAGTTCAAAAAGGCCGACAAGGTCTGTGTCACATCCGCCATTGCCGACAAAACCATGCGGGGTGATTTTGCGATTCCGCTGACCGACGCGATGGGGGAGATTGACAACCTGTCTGGGCGCATGATGGATGCGCTCAAAAAACTGGCGGCCAAAGATCCCCAAAAAGCCAAAGCCCAAAAGGTTGTTCTGGGCCTCGATAAGATGGCGGCTTTGCTTGGCAAAGAAATCCGGGCTGAGATCAAAAGTATGGAAGCTTTTGGAAAGATGATGGAAAAACGCGCTGAGAAAAGCGCGAAAGACCTGACAGTTCATCAGAAAAACGGGACACGCATCCGCAACAACATGTTGAAATGGATTGAAGAGCGCCGGCGTGACGATGATCCTGGAGAGTACAACAAGGCGGTCGAAGAACAGGTTCAAAAGTTGATCGACTTTGCCACAACGGCCATGGATTTCATGCCTGACCCCAAAAAGCAGGCAAAGCCGGTGGATAAAGGTCAACGCACGCTGAAAAAGTTCAAAGGTTCTGCCGTTTTGTCGGTTGATATCGACATGCGCGTGTTCAACCGGACCTTGGATTTCCTGACAACGCAGACCAACACGATGGTCAAGGAAGTGGGAAATCTGAAGCCACCCAAGAAGAAATAAAAATGGGCTGCTTGGTGCGCGGCGGCTCGCAAGAGCGGCGCACCTGAGCGGCTGATCTATTGTTTACATTTTCCTTGCAGAATGCGCTGTGCGTAGCTGATCGTGGCAGTATGGGCTTTGCTTCCGGTTTCAAAGAAGTGCTCTGACGCGTCGATCAGTTCTTGTGGGAACAAGAACCAGCCTTCACCCAAAAGACAAAGGGAATAGGCCGCGTCGCGCCAGATGCGCACTGCCCGTTTACCCTGTGCTGATTTTTGGTCCGGATAGGTCACGCGATAGTAAATCGCCAACTGCGCCGCCATGAAGTAGCTTGCAAAAATTTCTTCGGGCTTCTGGCGGGAAAAACCTTCCAAGTCTTTGAAACCACACGACGCTTTACAAGTGATGAAATGCACAGGAATGTTAAATCCGCTTTCGATCATGCTGTCGGTCGCCAACACATCGAGCGACAGCGAAAACGGTTTGGCGTCCTCGATCTTGAATTCGTCTGTGGTGGGGATCGTGAAATCCAGCACAAATTTGCGCAATTCCAGGTTTTTCCAGCCTTCTGTCGCAAAAAACTGATCCGCACCTGCAAAGAACGCATTGGTTCGGGTGTCGTCCGGGTTGATTTGGCGCACCGTGAAATTGTTGAACGGTGTTTTATCACTGAAAATGATTTCACCGCTGAAGGCCGGGCCAGCCAATAGCCACAAAAAAAGGGCGAGACGCTTCATCGTATACTTGCCTTCATTAGTCGGCGGAAGAATGCCGAAACCTATCTAGTGGTCCTTGACGTGTCAAAGGAAACCGGCGCCGGTTCGGCTGAGTAATACCCAAAGTGCGGCGCCCATGATCAAATAGCCGATGCCGGTTACCAACCCGTCGCGCGCGGTCAGTCCAAGGCCGAACAACAGGATCGGCAAGCCAACAAAAAATGGCATAAGCGGGATAAACCCGAAGATGATCATAACGGTCGCATTCACGATGACGGCAAGCGCAATGACGATGTTCGGGAGCGTGCCTTCGGCCAGCCACGTCATGCGAGGACGTAATAAGCCGCTGACCCATTTGGCCCAAGGGCGCATCTTTTCTATCGAGCTTTTCAGGCGCGTTGTGCTGACGGTAAAGGCGCGCAAACGCGCTGGGAACCATGGCTTCTGACGTCCTAAAAGCAGCTGCACCGCAAATAGGATAAGGGCCGCACCCACCACCGCTGGTAGGCCCGGAATTGCGCCGATTGGCGTGCAAACAAAGACCGCCAAAAGCGCCATGAATGGCCCGAACCCCCGCCGTTGCAAGCCGTCCAGGATTTCGCCCACCGTTGTCGTTTCGCCGTGCGCGTCCTGCGCTACGCGGGCAAGTGTGGCATCAAGCGGGTCTTTTGGCGGCTGGTCCATGGCCACTTAGGTCACCAAAGTTTCCTTGGTGGAACTTAGTTTCAGATCCGGGAAATCGCGCGCCACGCGGTCAATGTCCCATTGCAGACGCGTCATATAGACCGGGTCGCCATCGTGATCGCTGGCCATGTGGCCCTTGTTTGAATTGGCGAAACCGTCGACCGCGTCTTTAGGCCCTGTCATCCAACGGGCGGACGTGAACTGTGTCGGCTCAAAGCGCACAGGGATGCCGTACTCCAACTCGATCCGACTGGCCAAAACCTCAAATTGCAGGGCGCCGACCACGCCGATGATCCAGCCCGCTCCGATCATAGGTTTGAAAAGCTTGGCTGCCCCTTCTTCGGCGAATTGGTTCAGCGCCTTGTCCAGATGTTTTGCCTTCATCGGGTCCGCTGCCCGCACCGATTGCAAAAGTTCCGGTGCAAAGGACGGGATGCCAGTGAAATGCAGGGCCTCGCCTTCGGTCAGAGCATCGCCGATGCGCAATTGCCCGTGGTTGGGGATGCCGATGATGTCTCCGGCCCAGGCCTCTTCCGTCAATTCCCGATCAGAGGCGAGAAACAGCATGGGCGACGCGATGGCCATCGGCTTTTTGGTCCGCACATGGGTCAGCTTCATGCCGCGATTGAAATGCCCCGAACAAAGCCGGACGAAAGCGATCCGGTCGCGGTGTTTTGGGTCCATATTGGCCTGAACTTTGAAAACAAAGCCGGTGACTTTCTTTTCATCGGGGCTGACCTGGCGCTCTTGGGCCGGGCGGATCTGGGGCGGCGGGCCGTAGTCACCAATACCTGCCATAAGCTCTTGCACACCAAACGAGTTGATCGCGGAGCCGAACCAGATAGGCGTCAGGGTGCCGTCAAGCATCGCCTGCTGGTCGAGCGGGGGAAGCAGTTCTTTGGCCATCTCAACCTCTTCCAGGAAGGTGTCGAGCAGCTCCGCTGGCACATGTTCGGCAAGTTTGGGGTCGTCCAGCCCCTCAATCTGGATCGATTCCGCGACTTTGTTGCGATCTGCGCGGTCCATCAATTCCAGCCGGTCACGCAGCAGATCATAACAGCCGATAAAGTCGCGCCCGATGCCAATTGGCCAGCTTGCCGGTGTGACATCAATCGCAAGCGATTCTTGGATTTCGTCAATTATTTCGAAAGTATCTCGGCTTTCACGGTCCATTTTGTTGCAAAAGGTCAAGATTGGCATGTCGCGCAGGCGACAAACCTCAAACAGCTTTTGGGTCTGGCTTTCCACACCTTTTGCGCCGTCGATCACCATCACAGCCGCGTCCACGGCAGTCAGCGTGCGGTAGGTATCTTCCGAAAAATCCGAGTGACCGGGTGTGTCCACCAAGTTGAACCAATAGTTACCAAACTCAAAGCTCATGGCCGAAGCAGAGACCGAGATGCCGCGATCCTTTTCCATCTGCATGAAATCGGACCGGGTTCGCCGCGCTTCGCCTTTTGCGCGCACTTGGCAAGCCATCTGGATCGCACCGCCATACAGCAGGAACTTCTCCGTCAGGGTGGTTTTGCCCGCATCCGGGTGAGAGATGATTGCAAAAGTCCGGCGCCGGGCAATTTCCGGCGGCAGATCAGGGGTATTATGGGCACGTTCAACC
>JBCCET010000082.1:0-18009 GCA_039030095.1 Pseudomonadota bacterium
CAGGAAAGGGGCATTCAGCCTCTGGAGGGATGGCTTCAATATGTCCCGACCCTTGGGCCGGCCCTATCTCAGCCCGTTGCGGCGAGCTTTTCGTTGTCTGACTGCCCGACAGGATCGCGCAGCACGTAGCCGCGGCCCCAAACGGTTTCGATATAGTTTTCGCCCCCGGTCGCCTGGCTGAGCTTCTTGCGCAGTTTGCAGATGAAAACGTCGATGATCTTCAATTCGGGCTCATCCATGCCGCCATAGATGTGGTTGAGGAACATCTCTTTGGTCAGTGTGGTGCCTTTGCGAAGGCTCAAGAGTTCCAGCATTTGATATTCTTTGCCTGTCAGGTGCACCGGCTTGCCATTCGCCTCCACCGTTTTGGCGTCGAGGTTCACGGTCACATCCCCGGTATGGATGACAGAATGCGCGTGGCCTTTGGACCGGCGCACAATGGCGTGGATACGGGCAATCAGTTCTTTGCGATCGAAAGGTTTGGTCAGGTAGTCATCCGCACCAAAACCGAATCCTTTCACTTTTTCTTCCGTTTCATCCTTGCCAGACAGGATCAGGATCGGCGTTTCCACTTTGGCGAGGCGCAATTTGCGCAACACTTCATGCCCGGTCATATCAGGCAGGTTTAAATCCAGAAGGATCAGGTCATAGTCATAGAGTTTTGCCAAATCTATGCCTTCTTCGCCAAGGTCGGTGGCATAGACATTCAGATTGGCGTTCGCGAGCATAAATTCGATGCTGCGGGATGTGGTTGGATCGTCTTCGACGAGTAGGATGCGCATTTTTATTCACCTCCAGTGCTTAAGCGAATCTTCTCACCCAAGAAGATGCTTAAGACTGGTTAACCAGAAGTTACGCTCCGGAAATAAACTTAAAATAGAATGATTGAGGTGTCTACAATTTTAACGAATGTTGCGCAACGCACGCACCAACCAATTGTAATAAAATGGGTTTATTGGCGGAGCCGATTAACAATCGGTCTCCAGCCATCGAAAGAGATCAATAATGAGGTGATGCGGCAATAAAGGTCGCCGTTGCCTATGCGGCGGTTTCGTCGCGGTATTTCTGCAATGCCGTTACCCGCAACGCGCCGGTTCCATGGTCGCGCACAGCCTTGATCCATCCATTGAGTTCATCTTTTGACAGATCGTACATTTCACAAGCTTCTTCAGCCGAAATAAGCCCTGCCACGACAGCCGTCACCACCGTTGCCTTACGCCTGGCCACCCAGCGCGTCGTATTTCGTTCCGGCAGGTCTGACCGCGACAGCGTAGAGCCATCGGGCAACGTGACCGCCACCGGTCCAGCATCTTTGCGCACATACATACCAACTACTCCAATTCTCACGCCCCGCCACATACTGTGACCGTTTCTTTAAGAAGAGGTGAAGCCACCCCTTGAGAACAGGTAGCCTTTTACTATATTCCGCGCGAACCCTAGGCTAGAGAATATAGGTTAATGGCCCTTGCCCAGCAGATACCCGCTTTGAATTCGCTGGGCTTTGACAAAGCTCCGGCTGAAACGCGCGTGCTTGTGGCCATGTCTGGCGGCGTAGACAGTTCCGTCGTGGCAGCCTCGCTTGCCAGCGAAGGGTACGATGTAGTGGGCATTACGCTCCAGCTCTATGACCATGGCGCGGCACTTGCCAAAAAAGGCGCCTGCTGTGCAGGAAGGGATATCCATGACGCGCGACGCGTGGCAGAAACCATGGAATTCCCGCACTATGTTCTGGACTATGAGAACACCTTCAAAGATGCGGTGATCGACGAATTTGCCGACAGTTATCTGGCTGGCGCCACCCCTGTGCCCTGTATCCGTTGCAATGAGCGGGTAAAGTTCCGCGATCTGTTGGAAACGGCAAAAGACTTGGATGCGGATTGCATGGCCACAGGCCATTACATCCAACGTAAAATGGGCCCTCAGGGGGCTGAGTTGCACAAAGCAGCCGACCCCAACCGCGATCAGTCTTATTTTCTATTCTCCACCACGCAGGACCAGCTTGACTATCTGCGCTTTCCGCTAGGGCATTTGAAAACTAAGGCAGAAACACGGGACCTAGCCCGGCGTTTTGACCTGTCTGTAGCGGACAAGCCTGACAGTCAGGACATCTGCTTTGTCCCCAACGGATCTTATGCTGCGGTGATCGAAAAGCTGCGTCCGGGCGCTGCGGACCCCGGTGATATCGTACACCTCGATGGGCGCGTTCTGGGTGCGCATCAGGGCGTGATCCACTACACCGTCGGTCAACGGCGTGGTTTGGGGATTGGCGGCGGAGAGCCGCTGTTCGTGCTGCGGCTGGATGCCGACACGCGCCAGGTTATTGTCGGCCCGAGGGATGCATTGGGCACTCGCACCGTGAAGATAAAAGAGGTTAATTGGTTGGGCGACGCGCCTTTTACGTCGCGCGATGAATGGCCGGTGGCTGTGCGCGTCCGATCTACGCGTCAACCGAAAGAAGCGATCGTGCGCCCGACCAGTGCCACCACGGCGGAAGTTGAACTTTTGGCGGCCGAAGAAGGCGTGGCACCCGGCCAGGCTTGCGTCTTTTACGAAGAAGACGGGACGCGCGTTTTCGGGGGCGGCTGGATCACACGGTGATTGGCACCATGCGGTCGGTCAGGGCCACATAACGGTCCGCGACCTGTGCGGCTGTCATCTCCCCACCCGTGCGGAACCAAACCGGGACCCAATTCAGCATTGCCAGGATCGAACGGGTCGTGAAAGCTGCCTCTTCCGGCGACATACCGCGATCCAACAGAATGCGGCCCAGGATCGTTTCATAATCCGCGCGCAGGGTAAAAACCTCCCGCGCGTGGGGGCCTTGCAAACAGTGTAGTTCGCGCGATGAAATCACTGCCGCTGCAGGTTGAGCCAGGTTAAAGTTCAAATGGTTGCGCACAAAACCCGCCAAAGGCACCGGATCATCGCAGCCTTCCCAAGCTGCCATCAACGCGCGCAAATGTCCTGCAACCAGATCAAACAGCAGGCTGTCTTTATCCGGGGTGTAGCGATAAAGTGCGCCCACCTGCACGCCCACTTCTGCCGCGATATCGCGCATCGACACCGCAGCGAACCCGTGGGCCGCAAAAAGACGCGCCGCTGCATCAAAAATGCGGGTCCGCGTGGCTTGAGCCGAACTGCCTTTGGTGCGCGCCATGACGCGATCCTACGCGGTCCCCCGCCGAAAGAGAACCGCGTATCACGGGCTTGCGCGACAGGCCCGCGCACCCTAGCTATGACAGTGATGAAGGAGTGGTAAATGCAGCGATTATTGTTGGTCTTTTGCCTGGTTTTGGCCACTTGCGGCATTCGCGATGACCGCCCCGAATTTGAATACCCCTCGGACAGCCGGGCCAGTGGGGTGGATTGGCCGAAGCTCGCTGTGACCAATGAGTTGGCCAAAGAAGGCACGCAAGCCGCTGAAGAAGCCGCTGAGCGTGCAGAATCAGCCGACCGATTGGCGGCCCGCGCCCGCGCGTTAGAGGCTCGCGCCGCCCGCCTGCGTCGTGCGTCACAATAGGCGCCACCGCATAAGTCCGGTTGCCCAACACTGCTGCTTGGGCTAACACCCCGCCCGTTAAAGACCTTTTTCAATCGGAGCTACACAATGACTGCGCCTCTTCGTCTCGGCATCGCTGGATTGGGCACCGTGGGTGCAGGGGTGTTAAAAATTGTGTGCGATCAAAGCGCCACTTTGGCGTTGCGGGCCCAGCGACCTTTGGCGGTTACTGCCGTGAGCGCCCGGTCCCGGACCAAGGACCGCGGCGTTGATCTGTCCGGATTTGTCTGGGAGGACGACCCCGTAGCACTTGCCACGCGCGACGATGTGGACGTGTTTGTGGAATTGATGGGCGGCGAAGACGGCCCTGCCCTGGCGGCCACCCGCGCGGCCCTAGCAGCGGGTAAACATGTGGTAACCGCAAACAAGGCAATGCTGGCGCTGCACGGCCAGGAATTGGCCGAGGCGGCTGAGGCAGCAGGCGTCAATCTGCGCTTTGAAGCAGCTGTGGCCGGCGGCATTCCGGTGATCAAAGCCCTGACCGAAGGTCTTGCAGGCAACCAAATCACCCGGATCATGGGTGTGATGAATGGGACCTGTAACTATATCCTGACGCGGATGGAAACCGCAGGTCTGCCCTATGAGGAAGTCTTTGCCGAGGCAGACGCCCTTGGCTTTCTGGAGGCCGACCCGAACCTCGACGTGGGCGGCATTGATGCAGCCCATAAACTGGTTCTATTGGCGGCTATCGGCTTTGGCACACGCGTGAATTTCGCGGCGGCCGAGCTGCAGGGAATTGGTGCTATCTCAATTGACGATATCGAGACCGCCGCAGAGCTCGGGTATCGGATTAAACTCTTGGGCGTTGCAGCCATGGGGAATGCTGGACTGGAACAGACCATGATGCCGACCTTGGTGCCCTATCACTCTCCACTAGGACAGTTGGAAGGTGGCACGAATATGGTTGTGATCGAAGGTGACAGCGTGGGCCAGGTTGTCCTGCGTGGCGCAGGCGCAGGTGAAGGCCCCACAGCCAGTGCGGTTATGGGGGACGTCATGGACGTGGCGCGCGGGCTGCTCCTGCCCGTTTTGGGGCAACCCGCAGAGACGCTTTCAGATGCGAAAGCTGCACCCAGCAGCGCGCAATCAGCGTGGTATATCCGCCTGGCCTTGCGCGACCACGCAGGCACCCTTGCACGTTTGGCCGGTGCGCTGTCAGATGCAGGTGTGTCCATCGACCGGTTGCGCCAAAAATCCCATGCCCACGACAGTGCGCCAGTGGTGATCGTGACACATTTGGCCGACAAGTCGCAGATAGATGCAGCGCTCGACGCGATCAGCGAAAGCGGCGACGCAACCACAACACCAATCGCCCTACGAATTGTAGAAGTCTAACTATCATTGATCCCACCGAAGGTCGGTAATGGGATTGGCGCCCAAAATCCGAAGCGAAGCGACGTGAGTTATTGCGGCAAAGCTGCACCGTTTGGCAAGTTTTACAGCGGGTTAGACGCCAACATAGCGCTCAATCAACTCTCGGTCGTTGCGCAGGGCATCCGTCGACACGCTCTCTTTCGTCTCACCGTTTTCGATAAACTGAACACGATCAGCCAAACGCAGAACAGCATCTACTTTCTGTTCCACCAACAACACACCTACGCCGCGCGCCTTCATACCGACAACGGCAGCTTCAATTTCAGCGACCATAGAAGGCTGCAGCCCCTCCGTCGGCTCATCGAGCAAAAGACAATGCGGTCGCACGGCCAAGGCCCGCGCAGTAGCCAACATCTGTTGTTCACCGCCCGAAAGGGTCTCCGCCCGCTGATGCCAACGCTCTCCCAGGCGCGGAAAGACTGACAGGATATCTGCTAGTGTCTTGGCACGTTCAGCTGCGCCGTCGCGTCGGGCCATCAGCCCGACTTCCAAATTCTCCGCAACGCTTAGCCCAGCAAACAAACGCCGGCCTTGAGGCACAAAACCAAGTCCCAGCGACGCAACACCATGTGCCGCTCCTTGCCCCACATCCGCGTCACCCAATAATATCTGCCCTGTGTTGAGCGGAATGAGCCGCATGATCGCCTTGCAAAGCGTCGTTTTACCTGCGCCATTTCGGCCCATCAGGCACACAACTTCTCCGGCAGCGACGGCCAAAGAAGCAGCGTGCAAAACCTGGACCGGCCCATACCCCGCGCTGACACGATCAACACGCAGCATCAGGCGTCCCCGCCCAGATATGCTGCCTGAACGGCCTTATTCGCGCGGATCTCCGTCGGAGTGCCTTCCGCAAGCAAGGTGCCAAAATTCAAAACTGTGATGGTGTCCGCAACCTCCATAACCACATCCATGTTGTGTTCGATCAAAAGAACTGTTGTTTGCCCGCGCAGATCACTCATCAGTGTCTTGAACGCTGCTATGTCGGCCGCCGCCAAGCCCTGCGTCGGTTCATCCAAAATCAACAGCTTCGGATCCTGAGCCAGGCCCATGGCAATTTCCAGCAACCGCTGATGACCATAGGCCAGGTCACCCGCAATCTGATCCGCCTGCCCCGTCAACCCAACCCGGTCAAGTGCCGCATCCACATGTGGTCCTTCCGGCACTCGCGGGCGTGCTCGACGCACCGCTAGGCCCACGTTTTCACGCACCGACAACCGACCAAACACAGACGTGATTTGAAACGTATATGCCATACCTGCTGCTATCCGCTTGTGCGCTGGCAAAGTGGTGATGTCGCGCCCGTCAAAATGTACTGTTCCTCGAGAGGGCGCCAGACGTCCCGAAATCAAACCAACCAGCGTCGTCTTGCCCGCTCCATTGGGACCGATAAGCGCGCGAATTTCACCCGGCTCAACCTCAAAAGACACCTCAGACACTGCGTGTAACCCGCCGAAGTCTTTGGATAGATTACGCGTCGCAAGCGCTGTCACGGCAACCACCCTGCAAATCTACGCCGAATTTCCCCCATCAACCCTTGGGGTGCAAAAAGCGTCAAGGCAACCAAGGCGACGCCAGCGATCAGCATGTAAGCGCTGGTGTACCCAGACGCGAGATCAACAAGGTAAAACATGAAAAGCGTGCCGACAAACGGGCCTAGCACAACCCCCGCCCCGCCCAGCAGGACCCACAAAAGTGGCAAGATGGAATATTGCACAGACGCAAATGAGGCCCCGGCATAGCCGAACAGCAGACCATAGGCAGCACCCGCCAACGCGCTTAAACCACCCGATATCACCACCGCCCCCAATTTGTGGGCGAAGGTATTGTACCCCAGCATGGTCGCACGCTCTTCGTTTTCACGAACAGCGATCAGGGCCTTGCCAAATGGACGCCGGACCAGAACCAGACACACCAACAAGGCCACACCAAAAATGGCCCAGGCCGCCAGATAGCGAATTGTGGGATCTGACAGGGCAACGCCGCCGATCACCCGCTGCGCCTCCTGGATCACAAACCCCTCGTCGCCGCGAGTCCATTCGCCAAAATAAAGTACGGTCAGAAATACCGCTTGGGCAAACATGAGCGTTACAATCATGAAGGCTACACCGGCGGTACGCAGGGCTAGCGCTCCTACTGCCAATGCCAGCAAAGCGCCTGCCAGAACACCCGCCACCATAGCCGGGACTGGGGTCCAGCCCAAATGCCGGATTGTCAAACCCATCCCGTACATACCAGCCGCAAAAAACATCGCGTGGCCAAGGCTCAGAAGCCCGGTGTAGCCGAAAAGTACATTGTAACCGACCGCGTAAGCCGCCAGCACCATGATGCGCGCCAGATTGCCCTGATGATAGTCCGGCAGCACCCAATTAAGCGCAAACAGCACCGCTAAAAGACCGATGTGCAGGCCCCAGACACGCGTGGCTTCAGGCACGCTCGGGCACTCCGAAAAGGCCGTGAGGGCGGAACACAAGCACAAATGCCACCAAAAGCGTGGCCAGAATTTTTGCCAGCGTCGGCGTGAAAAACACGCTGATGATCCCATCAGACATGCCGATGAGAAGTGCGGCGATTACCGTGCCGGGCAAAGACCCCAGGCCTCCGATAATGACCACGATGAAACTTAGCAGCAGTGGGTCGCCCCCCATCAGGTAATGCGCCTGCTGGATGGGCACAACCAAGACAGCCCCCAGGGCGGCCAGCCCGCAACCGATGCCAAAGACCATGGCATAAACCCGGTCCACGGGGATGCCAAACGCCTGCGCCATGTCCCCATCAGCTTGGGTCGCCCGCATGATCAAACCAATTTTGGTGCGCGTCATCATCAACCAGACCCCAATCAGCATGACAACCGCTGCGCCGATCACGAACAGCTTGTAAGTCGTCGTCGACAACCCCCACGGATAATAAAGGCTCCACCCGTCTTCACCCCATTCCACCCAGGGCAGCGCAATGCGGCTGTTAAACGGCGGCTCCACGGGCCTTGCGTCAGGGCCATAGGTCATCAACGTGACCTGCTGAATAATATAAAGAAGCCCGATGGTCGCCACGATTGTCCGCTCCGGATCATAAGAGACCCGTTTGAGGATTGTCATATCTACGCTGGCTGCCAGCCCCCCCACCAGCGCAGGCGCCAAAATCAAGGCCGCCACAAAGCCCAAAGCCGGGTGTGCGCCAATCTGGCTGGCAATAAACCAGGCCAACACGGCGCCCAGCATAAAAAACTCGCCATGGGCCACGTTCACAACGCGCATGACCCCAAAAACAAGGCTCAGCCCAAGCGCGGTCAACGCCAGAACAGCAGCGCCTACAGCACCTTCAAGCGACGCAAGCAGCAGATAAGGTCCAAAATCCATAACCCACACGATGACCGACAGACCGGTCACCCCACAAGGGCTTATTGCACTCCCCTGCTTCCTTTGTTCAAAAATATCCCCGCCGGAGGCCCGGGTCGCAAAAACCAAATCCTCAACGGGTCAGGCTCACCCAAGCCGCAGGCACCAAAACAGGCGTGCGGCGCAGCCGCTCCGTTAGATCAGAACTTTAGGACTTGCCTGCTCCGGGCAAAATGCCACCAAAGACCAATTGCCAATGCACGCCGAAGCGATCGACAATCCAGGCAAAGCGTTCAGCAAAAGGATAGCTGTCTGGGGGCATCAAGGTCATTGTTACGCCAAGCGCAGTTGCAACTTTGTCCACTTCTTCAGCCTTATCCAGAACCACATGGATCGACATCGCGCCGCTAAAGCTGAACCCTGCTGACACTGGCACATCGATGATGCGTAAGTAAATCTCGCCAATACACAAAACAGCAAGACGCAGTTGTCCTTCTTCACCCTCTTCGTCCGGGCCGTAGGGATGAACATGTAATACCTCGGCCCCTGGCAATGCGTTCGCATAGGTCTGCAAAGCGTCACGACCCTGGCCAGAAAAGGCCAGAAAAGGAGCCAGGGTCGTGATCATCGTTCAGAAGCTCTGTGTCGTGTAGTCCACTTCGTCGGGGTAAAGCGTGTCCTCGATGCTCGTCGTATGGGCCAGCTTCAAGCCATCATCTTCAACCTTAGTGATATACTGATGGCCAAAAACCTGGTGGGTCTTGCCATTAAATACCTTCGCGCCCTGGGGATGGGCGGCACTTTCCGGCATATCTGTCATCGCTTCCACTGCTTCGATCAGCTTGGCCCGGTCCGCAGCACCTGCGTAACCTGCAGCCTCCATGCCTGCCTTAACGATGTGCAACGTCTCCCAGCAGCCAAACATGTGAGCGTAGGTCGAGATGTCTTTTGCATCGGCCGTACTAGCGCCAGAGGCGTCAACGCCCACAGCCGCGCGGTAAGCTTTGTCATATTCGGTCTGGTTGTCCTGGGCGTAACGCGGATTGCCTTCCCAGAAATAAGTCCCATCCAGAAACTCCAGACCGGACGAATTGATATCCACCGCCTCAAGGCTGTCGATAAATCCGAAAATCTCCGGCCGGGACGGACCAAAGAACTCACCTAGTTCTTTTACAAATGTCAGTACAGCCGGGCCAACCATCACGTGATACAGAACCTCGGTATCGCGGGGAATTTTCGGGAAGTATTTTGTGAAGCTTGTCTCGGTGGGCGGGATGGCAATTTTTTCCAGCACTTGACCGCCCTGGGCCTCAATCGCTGCGCTGAAATAGTCGCGGTGATCGTGTCCGAACGCGAAGTCGGGGAAGATCATCGTTACCTTTTTGCCAAGATTGTCTGCCACAAAAGGCGCCATGGCCTGAACCTGAGATTTCACATCCGTGATGCCGGGCTGAAGCGTGTAGCGGTTGAGCATGCCTGACGCCACATGATGACCTTCGGAGACAACGAAATACGGCATCTTCAACTCCCCTGCGCGCGGGGCGGAGCCGATAACCACATGCGAGAAAAGCGTGCCAAAGGCGATATCGCAATTATGTTGGGTGGCGAACTTTTCCACAATTTCTGCACCGCGTTTCGGATCCGTGCCGTCGTCTTCCAGAACTATTTCCACCGGACGGCCGTTGATGCCCCCTTCGTCGTTGATCTTCTTTACAGCCGCCATTGTCGTGCGTTCATACCAACGACCGTAAGCAGCACCGATCCCGGTCTTGTGGGCTTGAAAGCCGATCTTGATCGGCTCTGACGACTGCGCATGGGTGTAGCGCGCCCAAAGCGGCAGACTGGCAGCAGCGGCGCCTGCGGTCAGAACCCCGCGCCGTGTTGGTTTGATAAGCTTGGACATGGCAGTGTCTCCCTATTGGCGTTTGCCCCAGCTTGCGCGCTGGTCCCTGCCCTTGTCCAGTTTTTTCACGCGCCTTTCGGGGCCGCGAGCAACCACAGACCAAAGAAGGTGTAGGCGATCATAAAGCAGCCCAAGGGCACTTGGCTCAGCACCGCGCGTCGCCGTGTGCCATAGATGTCCAGGGCCACGATATGGGCCAGATAAATCGCATGGATATGGCCGACTACAACCGCCAAGCCTTGGCCGATCCAGATCAGCCGCACCAAATTGGGATCAAAAAAGAAGCCGGTTGTTACCACAGGCGGCTCCAGCCCAATCAGGCGCGCAAACATTCCGGCCACGTATTGGATTTCGACCAGAAACCCCGGCAAATAATGGGCAATGTGATAGGCTAACGCGATCGGCAGGACCGTTGGTGCAAGGCGTAGGGTGGCGCCCGGCACCGGGCTTGCCAGCACCTGCCCCAATGCAACAGCCCCGAAAAACAGCACCCCCAGCACGGTAATCGCAGCTAAGAGACCAACCGTGTTTGCGACCTGAACCGCCGATCTGCCAGGAAATTCCAACGGGTTAATCCCCAGCCAGCCCAACCACACGAAGGTCTCGTTAAACCCGTCGAAACTGCCCGTGCCCAACATTACCAAAGGTAACAACATGTAAGCCGCAGACCCTCGTGCAGTCACAACTTGCCAGCCGGGCCAGCCCATTCGACCGCCCTCCCAGCGCAGCGCAGATAGCGCGCCGAACCAGCGCAAAAGGGCCGCGAAAAGCTCGGCCCGTTGCAACCAGACCGGACCGCAGATGGCGGCCCCCAGCAACGTGCCACCCCAGTAAAGTGCGCCGAAAAACGAAAGCCGGGCCGGGTCTGCAGGGGCCGGGTCCGCCAACAAGAACCCGGCAAACGCCAACAGTGAAAGGACTGCAATGGTGTCCGCCGCACGCTCCGTTAACCGAAATGCGGGTTGCACACCCATCAACACCAGCCCGCGCAACAGCCCGTGCCACGGGTTCACCCAGGCCCACAGGTTGCCCAAAAATCCCGACAGCGACACAAACGCGACCCAAAACAAAGTCCAAAACACCAGTGGCAGTGGATTGGCCGTCGGATCACGCGATCCATAAAGCCCGGCAAATAGCAGCCCAAACAAAACCGCTGTGGCACAAAGACTAACGCCCACCTTTCCCGGCGGGACGACAAATTTCCTGCTGCGCGCCATTGCCGGGACAGCGCCGTGAGGCAAAATAACTGTTAACAGAAACGTGGCGGCCACGGCGATCACACCCACAATTGTGTAAACGCCCGTGGGCAGAAGCAGCACAAACGCCTGATCTGTGGCATGAGCCACTGCCGCACCGGGCCAAACCACCAAAACGAGCGCGCCCACAAAAGAAATACTCGCTGCATCCCACCGCTTCATGGGATCGCATACCGTGGCCGATATAAGCCTGTCCAGATCAGCCGGTCCGTGCTCCTAAAATCCTTGCCCCTAAAAAATGAAATTGTCATGCGACAAGGTGTTTAGATCAAAAATGTAGTTTCCGTGGTCCATCAGTATCAGCCGATCGTTGTTCGCTTCGATTAACACACCAACACAAAAGTCTGTGAAAACAAGATCCTGCAGTGAATTGACTCCAGTATAGGCAGACAGGTTAATAATGTCCGCGTCCGGTCTGAAGTCTAAGATACAATCCAGCGCATCATCGTTGTGAAAAATGAACTCGTCCTGCCCGCCGCCACTTTCGATCACGTCGCGTCCGGCGCCGTCATAAATGGTATCTGATCCACCGCGCGCCTGGATAAAGTCGTTTCCGTCAAGCCCATAGATCATATCGGCACCCGAAGTGCCTCGTAGATAATCGTCGCCTTTTGTACCTATTATGCCACTAGAGTTTGTATCTGGGTCAGGATCGGGATCGGGATCAGGTGGTTCATCAAAGGTAAGCTCTAAAACAGTGATGCCGTGGTCGGTTGGTGACGAAACGATCACGAACACCTGATCATCCACAATCTCCACATCCAGGCCAGAGATATTGTCGAGAGTGCTGTCATAGGTGTCCGCCACAGATCCACGATGCGTCAGTTGACCATCGTTGCCAATTTCCAGGGCGGAGATGCCGTCGTCGTTGCCGGCGGCCAGGACGTAGTTTTTACCATCGAAGCTAAAAGTGGCCAGCTGTGTTACGCCCTGGAACCGGGTCTCCAGCGTGTCCAGAAGATGATCAACTTCCGTCAAATCACCATTGGATTCAACGCGGTAAACCGTCAAGCTAGAGGTGCCAGAACTGCCCATTATGACAAAATCCGTGCTACCCACATCAACCGCCAAAAGCGAGGACGGAAGGTAGAAGCCCTGCCCATCACCAGGCGTGACAGTATCGCGAAGGCTAAGTGTGCCATTTGATCCTACTTCATAGGAGGACAAGCCACCGTCAAAAGCGGAAGCCACAAAAAGGTAGTCATTTCCAAACGCCTCCGTTGTGGCCAGCGCACTGACATCACCAAGATAGGTTGAACTGGTGTCAGCGATTGTCTGCACCTGCGAGAAGGAAAAATTGACCTCTACCCGGTAGACATGTAAGACTGAGCTATTGATCGCTTGAGAGTAGAAATACGTCGACGAACCCACCGTGATGGTTTCCGCCACTCCCAGATCACCTGACAAATTCGGATCCTGCGCCTGGAATGCCCCATTGAACCCAATTGTGTAGAGCCTTGGGTCGTCTTCATAGCGTGTGGCAGGTGCAAAAACAGTTTGCCCGTGGGCGAAAAAAGAATGAAGCGCCCAGGTCGTACGTGTACCTGACCCGGAAGAATAGGTTTGCTCATCCAATTTGGAACCAATTGTGCCACCGGAAAATTCGAAAACAGTTAACGCGTTGTCCGCTTCGGCAGAGACAACGAGGCGCCAACTACCCTCGATCAAAACCAGATCCACATCCGAAGCGCCCAGCAGGTACCTCGACGCATTATCGGTAACTGCAGAAATCAAACTGAAGGAAGCCATACGCTGCTCCGGTACTCGTTAAAAAGCGGCGCACCCAATAAGCAAAGCGGGTGGCCTAATACAGCCGCCATAAGGCCCGCCGACTGTTAAGGATGTATTGATTTAAACCATCCCAGAGCTTGGGGTTTTATAGGCTTTTGTTAGGAATTTGTTTTGACAGGATGCTGGATGCCGAGCGGTTAGCCATAAAGACTTGCAGCTCGACGTTCGAATGCACGCACAACCCTCTGCATCGCCTCATTAAAGACCACGCCGATCACGGCCTGCAACATGGGTGATTTGAACTCAAAATCCACGTTGAAATCTAGCGTGCAGCCGTCCTCGGCAGATTCAAAGTACCAGTGATTTCTGAGGTACCGAAATGGTCCTTCCAGGTATTCGGTGTCGATCCGCAAGTCATCTGGGTGCAACGTGACACGCGATCCAAAGCGTTCGCTGAACACTTTGAATGATATCACAAGGTCCGCATCCAGCACTTCGGAAGCGCCGTTCTGAACACGCTGGCGCACGCGCGCGCCTCCACACCAGGGCAGAAACTCTGGATAGGATTCCACATCTGCCACAAGGGCGTACATCTGTTCCGGCTCGTAGGGGAGGAATCTGCGTTCGGCGTGCTTTGGCATACGTGCGGTGTAATGTGGGTGCGTGCGCGTTTCCAGTGACTTCGGGGCTGACAACGGCCCGTCAGACGCGTATGCGCGTTTTGCGCAACGGAGAAGACCCATGACTGCCCCTAAGCCTGACTATGTTATTGACCAGATGATCTCTGCCAAATCGATTGCGGCACGTATCGAGGTCCTTGCCAATGAAATCACCGATCACTTTGGCGGTACCGAAAAGTTGATCGTGATTGGGCTGTTACGCGGGTCGTTTGTGTTCATCGCCGATCTGGTGCGCGGATTGGATCTGGCCGTCGAAGTGGATTTTCTGGAAACCTCTTCTTATGGGTCCGGCACCGAGAGTTCGCGCGAGGTGCGCATTCTCAAAGATCTATCGGGGGAGATTGAAGGCCGCGATGTGCTGGTTGTGGAAGACATTGTCGACACCGGTTACACACTGCACCATGTGGTAAACATGCTGAAAACCCGGGGGCCGAAGCGGCTAGAGGTTTGCGCATTGCTCGACAAACCGTCCCGGCGCGAAGTTGATGTTCGGGCGACCTGGACCGGTTTTGAGATCCCCGATGAGTTCGTCGTAGGCTATGGCATCGACTATGCGCAGCGGAACCGAAACTTGCCTTACATTGGCGCAGTGCGCTTTATCTAATTATCGCGGGGCAAAGGCCGCGCCAATTGCACCAGATAGACTTGCAGATTGGTACAGGCACCCCACTTAACATTTGCCCTGACCTGAGACGTTCAGATCAGGGCTTCTCAACGGCTCGGCAGTCAGATAGGCAGGCCGCGCTGAAACTTATCTCGGGGGAAGACAATGAAAAAAGCAATTGCAGAGGCCATCGGCACCTTCACACTGGTGTTCTTTGGGTGTGCGACAATCCTGTTCATGGCGGACACGGTTGGGCATCTGGGTATCTCGCTGGCGTTTGGTCTGACGGTTGTGGCCATGGCGTACGGCCTGGGCGCGATCTCTGGCGCGCACTTGAACCCGGCGGTGAGCCTGGGCGCGATGCTTGCAGGTCGCATGGAAGCCGGTGAAATGGTGATGTACTGGATCGCACAGATTGCAGGCGGGGTTATCGCCATCGTCTTGCTGATGATCATGGGCGCAGATGTGACCCAAGCGGCCACGGCACCTGGCAAGGCCGGCGTGATGGGGGCGATAATCTTTGAGATCGTGGCCACATTCATCTTTGTCACTGTGATCCTGGGCGCAACCGCGAGCGTTGCTAACGCAGCCATGGCGGGTCTGGTCATCGGCCTGACGCTGACGCTAATGCACCTGGCAGGTATTCAGGTGTCCGGCGCGTCGTTGAACCCAGCTCGCAGCCTGCCCACCAACTTCGCTGATCTGGGCAACATCTGGATCTACATCGTTGGCCCGCTGGTCGGCGGTGGTTTGGCCGGTGTGTTGAACAAGGCGGGGATTACCTCGTCCGCGAACTGATAAAACCAACATAAAATTGGAAAAGGCGTCCCGAGGGGCGCCTTTTTTGTGAGGTCGTGGGCAGGGCTACCTTGCAGCCTCCGGCGGGAGTATTTCGGCAATAGAGAGATAGGGGACCAATGGCCCCTAGAAGTGGATTGTGCGACCGTAAGCGTCGAGCGTGGCTTCATGCATCATTTCCGACAAGGTGGGATGCGGGAAGACCGTGTTCATGAGGTCTTCTTCTGTGGTCTCTAACTGCCGCCCGACCACGTAGCCCTGGATCAGTTCCGTCACTTCGGCCCCGATCATATGGGCGCCAAGAAGTTCGCCGGTTTTTGCGTCGAAGATAGTTTTGATCATCCCTTCCGGCTCACCCAGTGCGATCGCTTTACCATTGCCCTGGAATGGGAAGCGGCCGACCTTGATGTCGTGACCAGCCTCTTTGGCCTGTGCTTCGGTCAGTCCGACAGAGGCAACCTGCGGATGACAATACGTGCAGCCCGCGATGCTGTTTAGATCAACCGGGTGGGCTGGTTGGCCCGCAACGAGGTCAGCAACCATTACGCCTTCGTGGCTAGCTTTGTGGGCGAGCCATGGCGCACCGGCGATGTCACCGATGGCGTAGATGCCATCTATGCCCGTGCGGCAGTGATTGTCGGTCACCACATGGGTGCGATCGACGGTGATGCCCGCCGCCTCCAGCCCCAGGCCTTCAACATTACCAACAATCCCAACGGCTGATATCACTGTGTCGAAGTCGTGTTTTTCAATTTTGCCGCCAACCTCGATATGGGCGGTTACTTTGTCTGCGGCACGGTCGAGCGATTTGACCATGGCCTTTTGCAGGATCTTCATGCTCTGCTTTTCAAACTGCTTTTTAGCGTGGGTGGAAATTTCGGCGTCTTCCACCGGAAGCACACGATCCATCACTTCCACCACAGTCGTTTCAGCCCCGAGTGTGTTATAAAAGCTCGCAAATTCGATCCCGATTGCGCCGGAGCCGATCACTAGCAGTTTGCCGGGCATATGGGGCGGTTGCAGCGCGTGTTTGTACGTCCAGACCCGCTTTCCGTCCGCCTCCAATCCCGGCAATTCCCGGGCGCGTGCGCCAGTGGCCAGCACAATGGACTTTGCGCTGAGCGTCTGGTCCCCTTTGTCGTTTGTCACAACCACCTTGCCAGCGCCGGCCAGTTTTGCTGCGCCCATTACCACGTTAACTTTGTTTTTCTTCAGCAGATGGGCCACACCCGATGACAGTTGCCCAGCAACCTTGCGCGACCGCTTAACCACGGCGTCCAGATCATAATCGATGCCTGTAGCGGAGAGGCCGAACTCCTTGGCCCGGTGCATTAGGTGAAAAACTTCAGATGACCGCAACATCGCCTTTGTTGGGATACAGCCCCAGTTGAGGCAAATGCCGCCCAGATGTTCCCGTTCGATGACAGCAACTTTCAGCCCGTTCTGAGCCCCACGGATCGCGCAGACGTAACCCCCTGGGCCTGCTCCGATAACGATCATGTCGAAATTAGTCTCAGCCATGGCAATTTTCTCCGCCGACAATCAGGGGCGCGCAAAAACTAGTTTAACGCTAAATCAAATGTAGGATGCCAAATTGAGACGGGCGACGCAAGGTCAGCGCGTGCAAATCAGGTATGCAATGTGGCCTTGCGTGAAGCTTAGGCGGCGGCGCGCATATCTTCGGCAATGCGGCCATAGCCACCCTGATCCATAAAGCGTTGTTCAGCCTCTGTCGTGCGGCGACCCAACGCCTCATTCCTGTAGGGGAACCGACCATAGAGCCGGATGACCATGCGATGAGCCTTGGCGTGCAACAGGTTTTCCGCTCCGGTTTCCGGCATCCGTGTCTTCAACAACCGCACACATCGTTCCTGCTGCGTCAGGTTTTCCGAATGCATCAGCGGCAGATAGAAAAACTGGCGCTGTGGTTCCGCCACGCGCATGTCCCAGCGTTGATCAATGGCATGCAGCGCCGCTTCAACCGCTTTTCGGTCGGATGCGAAAGCTTGCGCCTGACCGCGAAACATGTTGCGCGGAAATTGATCCAGCAGGATGATGAGCGCCAGGGATTTATCCGGGCACGCGATCCAATCGTGGCATGCACCTTTTTGCGCTATATGCCAGGTGTCTTCAAACCGGTCGCGAATTTGTTGATCAAGGTCATCGCTGGCTTTGTACCAGCCTGCTTCACCGACCTCATCGATCCAGAAATCCAAGATTTCTTTATCCACACCCTCTTTCACGCGCATGTCACCCTCCTGACATTAGCCCCCCAAGAACGGCAGATGTGCCCTATTACTGTTACATAACGTAAGTAGGCGTCAATTGAATTAAAGTCCTGTGACAAAATGTTTCTTTTATCATAACAAAGTAACATCAATTGGAACTTTCTTCCGCCTCGGCCTCAGACTGTTCAGCTTCCAGATCGGCGTAGATCGACACTTCTTGCGCGACTTCCGCTGCGACCGGGGACCCTGCCGGGAAAATTGGCGTGTAGACGCCGGTGTCTTCGACCGCTGGCGCTTCACGGCGGAACATGCGGAAGAAGGCGTAGACCGCGATGACAGCCATCAGCGCACAGACAAAGAGAAAGAACGAACTTGGCCCAAAGTTGCCCATCAACCAGCCGACGACCAGTGGGCCAGCGATAGCCCCTACCCCGTTCACAAAGATCAAGCCACCTGACGCCGCGGCCATGTCGTCGTGGTCCAGATAGTCGTTGGTGTAAGCCAGCAACAGGGAATAAAGCGGGTTCGATGTACCGCCGATAAA
>JBCCET010000083.1:0-17040 GCA_039030095.1 Pseudomonadota bacterium
ACGAGAAAGGATCAAACGAAAGACGCTCGAAGCACGGCGCTTGCATCACCGCCAGCATGCCGCATAATCAAACCAACCAGATGAGCCAAACTCTCTCTTAGTTTAGACCGCCATTGGTTCCAAAAAACCTGACGACGGACAGAGAGCTTTAAGCAGAACCGAACAACTGCTCGTACCGAATAGCATGATCTATGCACGGCATAGCGAGCAATTTGCTGTTATCGCAGAGACTAGTTCGCACTGGTCTGCCAGCACCGCCACTGCCCCGCCTCGAATTCCTATTTACTTTTCGTCATGTACGTTTCGGTCGGAATACTCGCGAAGGCAGTGTCAGATTGCGTTGCTTGTTCGAATTTACGCGCCACTGGGGTCTCCAAGGTTATCGTCGCTTCCTGCTCTTTTGATTGTCTCCCCGAAGTTTGGGGAGGTTGGCAGTGGAATTTCATAGGTGAATGAAGAAAAGAATTTGGTGAAGAAAATGACCTAAGGCCGCGCGCAAAGATAGTGATTTTTGAGCGGTTTACACGATACCGGCCAAGTCATCGCAAGTCTTGATCGGCCAGGAAGCGGACAAAAAGCAGGGTTAGGCTTTCGCGTCGCGATCTGTCTGGCCAAACCGCGTAGATGCCAAGCGGTCGGAGCGACCAATCAGGCAAAAGCCGAACCAGTTTGCCCGCTTGTTCCCCTTGTTCAGCCAGAAAAGACGGTAAGATCGTGACGCCGATATCTTGGGTTGCCATCTGATAAAGCGCGTCGATGCTATCAACCTCAATCTGCGCATTGCCGTGGACCTTTTCCGTTTGGCCATCCGCATTTGTGAATGTGGTAACGTCAGACCTGTTTTTGTACCTGATCCAATCCCAGTTTTCCAGGTCGCTGGGGTGGTGGGGCGGAGGGCGGTTGCCAGCGTAGTCCTTTCCGGCAATCAAAATACGTTGCTCGTCCGCCAGTTTGCGCGACATCATGGCACTGTCATCCAGCCAGCCGACCCTGATGTTGATGTCAAACCCATCTTCCAGCAGGCCGATTTCGTTGTCCGTGTAAGCTAGGGAAAGCGCCACATTGGGATACTTTTTCGCAAAAGACGCAATGGCGGTCGACAATGGCCCTTTGGTAAAAAGCGCTGGGATCGAAACACGCAAGGTGCCGACCGGTTCCAGTGATAGCGCGTTGATTTCATTTAAGCCGGCTTCCGCGCTACGTAGCATCTCCACCACGCGTGCGTAAAAAATGCGACCTTCACTCGTCAGCGCGATTTTGCGAGTGGTGCGGTGCAAAAGCGTGGCGCCTAGGTAGTTTTCTAAGTCCGACACGGTTTCGCTAACACGTGATGGCGACAGGCCGAGGTCATTTGCTGCCGCGCGAAAAGAGCCTTCGTCCACCACTCGGGCGAACACTGCCATTTGTTTTAGGTGGTCGATCATTGTTCGCCCCAGCAAGGCAATCATTTCAGACTGCCGCAGATAATGGATTTATTCCTGTAAGCCCAGACCGCGGGGGGGGCCGGTTTGAGGCGAATCTTTAAATCTTCACTCTTAATCACTCTAAAAGTCACGCTGTTTGTTTGATGACACGGGACATTCGTACTCAATGGTTCAAACGCTGCGGTCGTTGAACTGCGGTTTGCTGTGAAGATTGTTCGGCTGACCCGAACTATCTCTTTGCTTAATGACTAATATTCAAGGTCAGGTGCGCGCCCTAAATTCTACCTGCGAACGAAAGGACGCAGGCCATGTGCACCAACACAACTTCTCCAACCGATCAAGCCGGGCGTCGTCTTGCGGCCCAGTGCAAACACTTCGCCCTAAAGGCGCGCGTTACGCAGAATGCTGCGTCAGGACGCGTGGTATTCCCGTTTGGCCACTATGATACGGTTGCTCGTGCGCAAGGCCTCTCGCTGACCGTGTCAGCAGCGGATCAAGGGCAGATTGATAGGGTGGTGACAACCAGTACTTGCCACGCCGAGCGGTTTGCCTTCTGCGAAACCCCATTCCTGGACTGGCAGGCAGATGCCACAGACCAGAATGCCCCATCGGGCCAGATCTAACCCACTTACTTCACAATCTAGGAGACCTCATATGCAGCGTAGAACTCTTTTGACAGCTGGTCTAGCAAGTCCACTTGCAGCGATCATGGCTCAGCATGCCAGCGCGCAAACAATGGATGATACAAGCCAAGCTTCCTTCGACACGGTCATGGCGTTTATGGGCGCCATTAGCAAAGGCCCAGACGTCATGTCACCGCTGATGGCAGAGGATATGGTCTGGCATAACGAAGGGGACACCACCGTTCCCTGGATCCGCGGCGACACCAAAGGCAAAGATGCGATCTTTGAGTTCTTGGGCGTGTTTGGCGCTGGGTTGCAAACAACGAAGTGGAAAAATACCGACGCGTTCGCCTCTGGCGACACGGTCGCTGTGTTTGGCGTCATGAACGGTATCACCACGGCCAGTGGCAAAGAGATCGGTGATTTTAGTTTTGCTTTGCGGGCAAAAGTCAAAGACGGCCAGGTCACGCTTTGGCACTGGTTTGAGGACAGTTTCGCACTAAGCCAGGCTTATCACGCGGCTTGATCGCCGGCGGCGCATCTATCCCCTGAATCTCTACGGCCGCACCATGTTCTGGTGCGGCTAACGGGCTTCGGCAACTGACCATGGCTGGAAGCTTCGGTATGGCCTTCAAGAACGGCCATGACGCGAATTGAGTGGGACTTATGAGCGGCGCTGATTTTGAAGTGGTGGCTATTGCCGGTCGCGTGTTTGCGCTTTTTAGGAACACTTGCGGTGGTCTTTGAATGGCGCGCCCGTGTCCGAGGCGTAACCGATAGCGCTGGCTGCAAGTTTTTTTGCTGTGTTCAGCCGGCGTTTTCGTCAGTTAACCAAGCGTTTATCGCATCGACGTCGATGACGTCTTTTCGCAGCCCCAATTTTGTGCGCCGCCAAAGAATATCTTCGGCGGTGCGGGCGAATTCTTTGTCCTTCAACCAACTGACCTCCGCCGCTGTCAGCGTAGCGCCGAAGTCGCGGCCCAGCCCGTCGGTTGATGTAGCGTCATCTAGGATTGCCCAGGCGTCTGTCCCGTAGGCCCGGATCAAGCGTTTTGCCCAGGCAGGGGTCAAAAACGGATAGTCCCCCTGCAATTTTGCCACCAATTCTTCAACTTCAGCCACGGCGAAGTCTCCACCTGGCAGAGGCGCCTTTGCGGTCCAGTCACTGGCCGGTATCGATAGGGTCTGGTCCAGCTTGGCCAAGGCTTGTTGGGCCAGTTTGCGGTATGTGGTGATCTTGCCGCCAAAAACTGTCAGCACTGGCGGGCCTGAAGTGTCCAGATCCAGCACATAGTCCCGCGTGGCAGCAGAGGCACCGGCTGCACCGTCGTCATAAAGCGGGCGCACGCCTGAATAGGTCCAGACCACATCCGTCGGGGTGACAGATTTGGTGAAATACCGCGACGCGAAATCGCACAGGTATGCGATCTCCTGCGCGCTCGCCTCTGGGGCACTATCCGGGTCGGTGTGGTCCACATCTGTGGTGCCAATCAGGGTGAAATCGCCCTCATACGGAATGGCAAATATGATGCGCCCGTCTTCGCCTTGGAAAAAGTAACATTTGTCGTGATCGTAAAGCCGCCGGGTGACAATATGAGAGCCGCGCACTAGCCGAACCGATGCCGCGGAATTGGCGCCAATGTTACCGCGTAAGACCGCCTCTGCCCAGGGGCCAGCGGCATTGACCAGCGCGCGGGTCTGGATTGTTTTAGGCCCGTCCGGCCCGTCGAGGTCCACAACCCAAACTTTGCCGTCGCGTCGTGCGCGCGTTACCTTTGTGCGGGTCAGGATAGTCGCGCCACGGTCTGCCGCGTCACGGGCATTTAGCACCACCAGACGCGCGTCTTCCACCCAGCAATCGCTATATTCAAATGCGCGCTTGTATTCGGGTTTTAAGGGCGCGCCTTCAGGTGCAACACGCAGGTCGAGTGTTGCCGTAGCAGGCAATATCTTGCGCCCACCCAAACTGTCGTAGAGCCACAGGCCAAGACGGATGAGCCAGTCCGGGCGGCGCCCTTTGGCCCAGGGCATGACGATCGCCAAAAGGCGCGATGTGGGCGTGCTGCTTTCAAACCGCATGTTAGGGCTTAACGGCAGAACAAAGCGCATGGGCCATGAAATATGCGGCATAGCCTGCAGCAACACTTCTCTTTCGATCAATGACTTGCGTACGAGACCCAGCTCAAAATATTCCAGATACCGCAGCCCGCCGTGAAAGAGCTTTGTCGACGCGCTGGAAGTGGCAGAGCCGAGGTCGTTCATCTCCGCCAGCCCGACACGCAGGCCCCGACCGGCTGCATCACGGGCAATCCCGCAGCCGTTCACACCACCGCCAATGACAAAGAGGTCAAACGGGGTGTCAGTGGAAGAAGAGGGCAGGGAAGGCGCCATGGTCGTTTCAAAATTGAGGGGCTTTGAAGTGCTTATGAGCGCGAAAAGCCTGAAAGAAAAGGGTGTAAACCGGCGCGCCGCTGCGTCAATCAAATGCTAGATTGCTGTGACCGGAGACAATCGCCACTTCTACTAGGTCTTGCAAAGTAGACTTGCCAAACGAGGATCTAATGCGCTTGGCGCGAGCGTGATACCGATTTTTGTTGAAGTAGACAAATGATCCGGCGTCCGTGGATCAGCGCGGGACGTTTGCGTGATCTTCCCGGTCAAATACCTGTTCTTCACCGTCCCAGGCGGTGAGTTGGGTCCGTATCTCAAACGTCTCCGCGTGGCCCCACATTTCAGCTACGGCAGTGGTCTTAACCTCGAACTCACCATCGCGGGCAAGGGTCCGGTTCCAGGTGATTATCACATGGGCCGAAGTAGGGTCGTCCGGGCGGATGGTCCAAACCTCCGTCCGGTCGCTGTGCGTGATCAGGTCATTCAAGCCGTCCAAAATCCGTCCCTGATCGCCATAGATGGTGGTGGTGATCTGGCCGGTGTCGGGGTCTACAACGTAGTCTTTCGTGGCAGCGCCTTCTTGCAGTACGGTTTGCGGTCGTTCTTCGACAGGGATCGGTGGGTCAAAGCCGGGATCTTCCGCTATGTCGGCTTTTGGTAAAGCCAGGAAGCCCGATGTGACGGTTAGCGAAAATTCTTGTCCTTCGGGCCAGCAGTATGGCCAATAACTCGTGCTGAGCGAGACGCGCAGATGATGGCCAGCAGGCAATCGATAAGCGCATTGGTCAAGAGTGACCGACACCTCAAAGCTCTCTCCTGGTACCAGATCAACGGCTTTGTCAAATCCGCCTCGATGGCGCAGGTTCAATAGCCCCAGCGTGATCAAAGAGGACGTGCCACCAGGCGCCACGTCGCAGAGCCGGACCACAACTTGGCCTTTTTGCCCGTCGGATTGCAGGGTCAGACCGACCTCCGGTGCGCCGACGATGTCTGTGCTTTCCGACACCGGCTGGGCATCGAAACAGGCAGACCGCGCGTCATCGTGGCTTTGTTCACCGGGCAATTCACCGCCGCCGAAGCCAAACGGAAAGTACTCCCCACAGTCGCGACCACAGGAAAGATCGCTGGGCAGTGTGATTGCAAAAGCAGCGGTTGCACCGATAAGGCCGTCGCCAAAGGGGATAGCCCCGCCACGGGTCGGAGCCTTGGTCATTGAAACCCAGCGGCCGGGACGCTCAGTCAAAATATCGACGGGGGTGATGCTGTCCATGACATAGGCACGATACGCCGGATCTTGGTCTGCGTGATTGTCACGAACCTTTAACCAGCGATCCCACCAGCGCACGGCGAGATTTAGAAAATCAATGCCCGGCGCGATGGTGGTGATGTGTGGGTACTTGTGGTTCCAGGGTCCGGCGATGCCCTGTACCGGTGCCGACAGGTTACCCACCAGATGCGCCATCGTGTTGCGATACCCGTCGTGCAACCCGCCCATGGCGAGCACCGGGGATGTGATCGCGGCGTAGTCTTCGCAAACGGAACCGTGCTGCCAATAAGCGTCCCGGTCCGTGTGTGCGGTCCAGCGTTCAGCCAGAAATGGCGTGGCGTGGAGCCTTTCCATCCACGTCTCTCGCCATGTTTCACCCACGATCTGCGGGTCAGGTGGCATTGAAAACCAGCTGAGTACTGTGGCCGCCCAGCCCAGGTTTTCGCCCAATTGAATGCCGCCTTTGTAGTGGATGTCGTCGGCGTAGCGGTCGACCGTCGATCCGATGCTGATAACAGCTTTCAACGCCGCTGGCGCACGTGCGGCCAACTGCAAACCATTGAACCCACCCCAGGAAATGCCCTGAATGCCGACCTTTCCGTCGCACCAGTCCTGGGCTGCGATCCAGGCGATAATCTCTTCACCATCGCGCAACTCTTCTTCTGAATACTCATCGTCAAAAAACCCTTCGCTGTCGCCGCACCCGCGTCTGTCAACGCGGACTGCCACGTAGCCGTTTTCCGCATAGTGCTGGTGCATGGGATAGTCGCGCAACGCCGTGCCGTCCGACTTGCGATAGGGCAGGTATTCCAAAATGGCTGGCAAAGGGGTTGTGCTGTCGGGTCGCCAAACCCGCGCGGACAGCCGCGTGCCATCGGTCAACGGAATACCCACGTCGGGCAGAATTGCCACCTTTACCATCAATCCAACCTTTCGCGCTTCCAAGTCAGGGCCTTGAATTCGAGACTGATCCGAAACAAGGTGGTTTTACAAGGGAGGCCGGAAGCGGCCCCATTCAGGGAGAAGAACATGAAAGACTATCTGGATTACCTAAAAGTGCGCGCTGCGATGGGCCGTATCTCTCGGCGTGAGTTTCTGGGCCGTGCTGCAGCGGTTGGGGTGACTGCTGCTGCTGCCAACACGATGTTGGCTGATGCGGTGCGGGCTGCCGGGCCGCAAAAGGGCGGCACCATACGCATGGGTTTGCAGGGCGGTGCGACGACCGACAGCCTCGATCCGGCGCTGGCGGCCAACCAGGTGGCGCTCTCTGTCAACCGGCTGTGGGGTGAGCCGCTGGTGGAACTGTCAGACGACGGCGGCGTGCAGGGCATGGTGGCCGAAAGCGTCGAAGGGTCTGATGACGCATCCGTCTGGCGCTTCAAGATCCGCGCGGGCATCACGTTTTCCAACGGACAAAGCGTCACTGCTGAAGACGCCGCCAAGTCGCTGCAACGCCACGCTGGCGAAGATACGAAATCCGGTGCGCTGGGCATTATGCGATCTGTCAAAAACGTGTCAGCGGAGGGTGATACGGTCGTGGTGGAACTCGACGGCCCCAACGCCGACCTGCCGTTCCTGATGGCAGACTACCACCTGATGATTCAGCCGGGCGGGGGCATGGATGCACCTGACGCGGCGATTGGCACCGGACCTTACGTGCTGAAAGAAGTGGATATGGGCGTGCGCTTTGTGGCGGAGAAGAACCCCAACTACTGGGGCGACATTGGCCACGCGGAAACCATCGAACTAGTGGTGATCAACGACAACACCGCCCGTGTGGCGGCGCTGCAATCGGGCCAGGTGGACATGATCGACCGGGTGCCACCGCGTACCGCAGGCCTTGTGTCCCGCGCGCCAGGCGTCAGCGTGCACCGCACCGCCGGTCCGGGCCACTACGTCTTTATCGCCCATGTGAACACGGAGCCGTTCAATAACCAGGACCTGATGCTGGCGCTTAAGCACGGCATGAACCGGCAAGAAATGGTCGACAAGATCCTGTTCGGTTACGGCTCGGTGGGCAATGACACGCCGATCAACAGCTCTTACCCGTTTTATACGGAGTTCGAGCAGCGCGAATACGACCCGGACAAGGCAAAGTTCCACTTTGTCAAATCGGGCGTGGAAGGGTCTGTCCTGCTGCGCACCTCGGAAAACTCTTTCCCCGGCGCGCCCGATGCGGCGGCGCTCTTCCAGCAGTCGCTGGCTGGCGCGGGCATCAACCTGGAGATCAAGCGCGAGCCCAATGACGGGTACTGGTCAGAGGTATGGAACAAGCAGCCGTTCTGTACGTCTTACTGGGGCGGGCGTCCGACCCAGGACCAGATGTTCTCGACCGCCTACCTGTCAACGGCGGACTGGAACGACACGCGCTTCAAGAACGAGCAGTTCGACCAGCTGTTGATCGCGGCCCGGGCCGAACTCGACGCTGGTAAGCGGACGCAGATGTATGCCGACATGGGCACCATGCTGCGCGACGAAGGCGGCCTGATCTGCCCGATGTTCAACGATTTCATCGATGCGACGTCCGGCAATCTGGAAGGCTGGGTTGACCAGGCTGCGGGCTTTGCCTTGATGAACGGCTACGCCGCCAGCAAGATGTGGGTGAAAGCGTAACTGGATGTCACCGGTTGTAAAACTTCTTGCCCAGCGAATTTCGCTGGGCATCTTCTTGCTGTTCCTCGTCTCGATCTTGATCTTCGTGGGCACGATCATCTTGCCCGGAGACGTGGCGCAATCCATCCTCGGACAGTCCGCCACGCCGGAGGCGCTGGCGAACCTGCGTCGTGACCTGGGCCTGAACGACCCGCCGGTGCAACGCTACTTCGCGTGGCTTGGCGGTGTGATGACCGGCGATCTTGGCACCGCATTGACGTCGGGACAAGACATTGCCGCGGCCATCGGCCAGCGGATGCGCAACACGCTGTTCCTGGCGTTCTGGGCGGCGATCATTTCTGTACCGCTCGCCATTTTTCTGGGTCTTCTGGCAGTGCGCTACCGTGAACGTTGGCCTGACAAGGTGATCTCTGGCGTGACACTCGCGTCGATTTCTGTACCCGAATTTCTGATCGGTTACCTGCTGATGTTCCTGATTGGGGTGAAAATGACCCAGTGGACCGGGGTCAACATTTTCCCGCCGACGGCCATCGGGTACCGCCCGGACGCCGGGCTTCTCGATAAGCTTCACGCCATCGGCCTGCCGATCACCGTGCTGACGCTGGTGGTGCTGGCGCATATGATGCGTATGACCCGCGCCGCCATTCTGAACGTGATGCAAAGCGCATACATCGAGACGGCAGAGCTTAAAGGCCTGTCGATGTTCACCATAATCTGGCGCCACGCCTTCCCGAATTCGATCGCGCCTGTGATAAACGTGGTGATGCTCAACCTCGCCTACCTTGTGGTGGGTGTTGTGGTGGTCGAAGTGGTCTTCGTCTACCCCGGTATGGGGCAGTATCTGGTGGACCATGTGTCCAAACGCGACGTGCCAGTTGTGCAGGCCTGCGGGCTGATCTTCGCCGCCGTCTACATCGGCTTGAACCTGATTGCCGACGTTATCTCTATCCTTGCCAACCCGCGACTGAGGCACCCGAAATGAGACTGCCTATCGCCGCCATTTTTGGCCTGTTTTTCACCTCTCTCTTTTTTCTGGGCGCCATCTTCGCACCGCTGATCGCCCCTTACGGCATGGCCGAGGTTGTCGGCGGCGTCTGGGAGCCACCTTCTGACGACCATATACTGGGCACCGACAACATCGGGCGGGATTTGCTCAGCCGGTTGATCTACGGCGGGCGTACGACGATCTTCATTGCCACGGTTGCCACTGTCTTGAGCTTCACACTTGGCTCGGTCCTGGGCTTTATTGCAGCGGTTTCAGGGGGCTGGTTGGATCAACTATTGTCTCGGTTTGTCGATTTGCTGATGTCGATCCCGTCGCTGATTTTTGCGCTGGTGGTGCTGTCGGTCATGCCGGTAACAACCATGGTTCTGATCCTGGTCATGGGTCTTTTGGATGCCACGCGCGTCTTCCGACTGGCGCGCGCTGTGGCGGTGGACATCAACGTCATGGATTATGTGGAGGTCGCCAAACTGCGCGGTGAAAAACTGGGCTGGATCATCTTCCGCGAAATCCTTCCCAACGCGCTTAGCCCGCTGGTGGCAGAGATGGGCCTGCGCTTCATCTTTATGGTGCTGTTTGTTTCCACGCTTTCCTTCCTTGGCCTTGGTGTGCAACCGCCACTGGCCGACTGGGGCGGGATCGTGAAGGAAAACGCCGAAGGTATCGTCTACGGCATCGGTGCAGCACTTTGGCCGGCGGTTCTGATCGCAACTTTGGCGATTTCTGTGAACTTGGTGGCTGACTGGGTGCTGAACCGGACCACAAGCCTGAAAGGGGGCCGGGGATGACTGATGTTCTGCTGAAAGTCCGCGACCTGAAAATCGGCGCCACGGTCTACCCGCCGGGGCAAAAGCCGCACGATATAGAAATTGTGCATGGCGTGTCCTTTGATCTTGCGCCGGGCAGGGTGCTGGGCTTGATCGGGGAATCCGGTGCAGGCAAATCCACCATTGGTCTGGCCTCCATGGGGTACGGCCGTGGAGGCGTAAAGATTACCGGTGGTGAAGTTTGGGTCAACGGGCGTGACATCATGCAAACCACGATCGGCGATATGCGCAAGTTGCGGGGGGGAGAGGTCACTTATGTCTCCCAATCCGCCGCTGCCAGTTTCAATCCGGCTAAGCGGATCATGGAACAGGTGATTGAAGCCGCTGTGCGCCACGGCAAGTTTTCGAAATCAGAGGCAGAGGCCCGCGCAATTGCGCTCTTTGAAAAGCTCGGCCTGCCGGATCCCGGGAACATCGGGCGGCGCTATCCGCACCAGGTCTCTGGCGGGCAACTGCAGCGCTGTATGACGGCGCTGGCGCTTTGCCCGGAGCCGGACCTGGTGGTCTTTGATGAACCGACCACGGCGTTGGATGTGACCACGCAGATCGACGTTTTGATGGCGATCAAAGAGGCGATCCGCGACACAGGCGTGGCGGCGATCTATATCACCCACGATCTGGCTGTTGTCGCGCAGGTGAGTGACGACATCATGGTGCTGAAAATGGGGGAAACCGTCGAGTACGGCACCACCGATCAAATCATCAACGCGCCGAAAGAGCCTTATACCAAAGCGCTTTTGTCGGTGCGCTCTGTCGATCATGAAGAAAAGTCGCCCACGCCCGCGCCGGTGTTGAAGGTGGAAAATATCACCGCCCGGTACCCTGGCACATCGTTTGACGTGTTGTCTGACGTGAGTGTTGAGTTGCATCCGGGGCAAACTCTGGCTGTGGTAGGGGAAAGTGGGTCCGGAAAATCGACGTTGGCGCGTGTGATTACTGGGCTCTTGCCGCCTTCGTCCGGGCGGATCGAATTCGACGGACGCCCGTTGACGCCTGCGCAAAAGGACCGCCCGCTGGAGGATCTGCGCGAGGTGCAGATGATCTACCAGATGGCGGATGTGGCGATGAACCCGCGCCAAACCGTGGGCACGATCATCGGTCGCCCGCTGGAGTTCTACTTTGGCCTACGCGGGTCGGAAAAACAGACCCGCATACAAGAGCTGCTCGACGAAATCGAAATGGGTGAGGATTTCATCGACCGCTACCCGGCGGAACTGTCCGGCGGCCAAAAGCAACGCGTTTGTATTGCGCGCGCGCTTGCCGCCAAGCCGAAGATGATCATTTGTGATGAGGTGACAAGCGCGCTCGACCCGCTTGTGGCGGACGGCATCTTGAAACTGCTCTTGAACCTGCAAGCGGCAGAAGATGTGGCCTACCTTTTCATCACCCACGATCTCGCAACGGTGAAAGCCATCGCGGATTCAATCGCGGTGATGTATCAGGGGCGTCTTGTGCGTTACGGGCCGAAAAGCCAGGTTCTGGCGCCCCCGTTTGATGACTACACCGACCTCTTGCTAAGCTCTGTGCCCGAGATGCGGCTAGGCTGGCTGGAAGAGGTCATCGCAGGCCGCAAGATGGAGAGTGCGGGGAACTGAGTTTATCGGCACGCAAGCCTGGTCGGCGTCCTTAGACCCTGCGCAGAGTTAATCTGTTCGGGAAAGGCTTTAGGCGTAAGGCCAGTCACCTATCTTCAACGCATTCAGCGCGGCGATGATCCGGTCAAAGCTCTGCCGCGCCCGCTTGACCGTGGTCCGCGCACGCAGATAGCCATGCACCAAACCCGTCTCGTTGATCCAGACCGCTTTGCCGCCCGCCGCAAGTATGGCGTCCCGATAGTCTCTCCCATCGTCTGACAGCGGGTCACATTCCGCCGTTATCACCATGGTCGGCGGCAAGCCGGAAAAATCATTGTCATGCAATGGTGCATAGGTAGCGTTGGCTTCAGGTGCGGGACCATCAGACCGGATGTCGCCATAATAAAGGATCTCATCACGGGTCAAAAGCGGGGCTTCGGCGTGTTCCAGATAGCTGCCCGCATTAATGTCTCCGCCGAGGCCAGGGTAGATCAGCACTTGCCCCGTGATGCGGTTCTCGCCGCGCAAACCATGTGCCGCCGCCGCCGCCAGATTGCCGCCCGCACTGTCCCCGCAAAGCAAGACCGGCCCTTCAGTGGCGGCGAGCACCGCGCGCGTGGCCGCTATTGCGTCATCAAACATCGCCGGGTGTTTGTGTTCGGGGGCAAGCCGGTAGTCTACGGCGGTGACCGTACACCCGGTGCCCTCGCACAGTTCAGCGCAGACATCATCGTGGCTTTCCAGTCCACCCACAACAAACCCACCGCCGTGGAAATACACAATCTGCGCCTGCGCGTCGGCCCCGGAATATGTGCGCACCGGAACACCGGCCAACGTGCTGTCTCGCGCTGTTACACTGTCAGGATAGCCCTGAAAAAATGCCCTGCACATGCGGTCGTAAATCGCGCGCTGATCTGCAAGCGACATCTGATACGTGTCGGGCGGATAGTAGCTGGCCGTCTCATCAATGAAGGCCCAGGTCTCTTTATCTATCAGCTTGGTATAGTCCGGCATGTCAGCCTCAACAGTACTTTTCTGGCCCGTTCCACTGCCCGACGGAATAACGGTCGCCGTGGGCCCAGCCGATTGGCAGGATCGCCTCAATTGCGGCCAGATCATCCTCCGACAAGGGGCGGTTAAGCGCGGAAAGATATTCCGCAAAATGCGCGGGTGAACGCGTGCCGGGGATAGGAAGAATATGGTCCCCCTGGGCCAGCAACCACGCCATTGCAAGGCCAGCCGTGGGCAATCCCATATCGGCAGCCATTGCCTGCAACGGCGCCACAGCGGCGATATTGGCGTTATAGTTTGGTTGCATGAAACGCGGATTATTGACCAGAAAGCCGATGTCTTGAACAGCGTCAAAGCTGAGCGGCGCGTCGGTCAAAAGTGACCGGCCGACGGGCGAAAAAGCGACGAGGCTGACGCCCAACTCTTTGCAGGTCCGCACCAGCCCCATCTCTGGCGACCGGGTGGACAGCGAATATTCTGACTGAACCGCCGCAACCGGATGTTCCCCAAGGGCCCGGCGCAGGGATGTGGGGGCAATTTCTGAAAACCCGATGGCCTTGATTTTACCCTCTGCCACAAATTGCCCAAGCGTGCCGGCAACGTCTTCGATTGGGATGCGCGGGTCGCGGCGATGCACGTAGTAAAGATCAACTGCCTCAACGCCGAGGCGCGAAAGGCTTTCCTCCAGGGCGGTGCGCAAGTGTTCTGGTGAGTTGTCGAACCGGCTGCCTTCAGCGTCGGGCTTGGCTAAAATGCTGCCTTTGGTGGCGATGGTGAAATGGTCGCGCGCCGCCGGGTTGGCTTTCAGGTAAGTGCCGATCACCGTCTCAGACGTGCCCATGCCGTAGAGGTTGGCTGTGTCCAGGTGATCCACGCCTGCGTCCATTGCAGCGGCAAGCACTGCGTGGCTTTCAGCCTCTGACGTAGGGCCGTAGAAGTTGGAAAAGGACATGCCGCCGATACCAATCGGGTGCACCATCGGGCCGTTTTGGCCGAGTTTGCGTCTCACAGGCACCTCCTTAACGTGTTAGCTGATCAGCGGGTCAACGACCCTTGGTGATAATGCGTTCGATCATGGCCTGCAACGTTTCGGCTGTTGCGGGCTTTGGGTTGGTTCCCGCTGCTGCGTCTTGCAGGGCTTTTTCAGCGATCCGCGCGGCGCAATCCAGTGGCACACCGATGTCGCCTAGTGTTTTGGGGATCGCGAGATCATCCAAAAGCGCCTCGATAGTTTCAATGAAACGGTCCTCGGGCCAGCCTAAAGCGTGGGCCATTCGGGACACCTTCTGGTCTTCGCCCGGCAAATTGAACCGCATCACTTCTGGCAGACAGATCGCGTTTGTAAGCCCGTGTTGCGTGTTAAATTCGGCCCCAACCATGTGCGAGATGGCATGCACCATCCCCAAACCCTGCAAAAAGGCGATGCCAGCCAGGCAGGACCCCATCAACATCGCACTGCGTGCTTCCAGATCGTCGGGCGCCGCATAAACGCGCGGCAGGGCAGGGCCGATCAGATGCATCGCTTCAAGTGCCATCGCGTCACACAGTGGATTGAAACCCGGCACAAGATAGGCCTCGATCGCATGGGTCAGCGCGTCCACGCCGGTCCAGGCGGTCAGATTAGGCGGCAAGCCAAGCGTCAATTCCGCATCCAGCAGTGCGAGCGATGGTTTCAGGTCCGGGTGGGCAAGGCAAAACTTCATGCCTTTTTCCACATGGGTGACCATCGCGGTGCTTTCCGTCTCTGCCCCTGTGCCGGAGGTGGTTGGGATAGTGATCAGCTTTGGAAATGGCGCTGCCGGAACTGGCGGCGGCAAGGTGTAGTTAAAGTCCCACAGCGGTGCGCCTGAAGTGGCGGTCAGTGCGATGGCTTTGCCACCGTCCATAGCGCTGCCGCCCCCAATTGCGATTACCGCGTCATGATTGCCCGCGGTAAACGCCGCGCAGCCATTGCCGATCTCATCATCACGCGGATTGGGGGATATGTCGCTGAAGAGGTTTGATCGCAACCCGGCTGCATCCAGATAGCCAACCAATGCCCCGATGAAAGGTAGGTCCCGGCTGCCCCGATCGGTCACAATCAACGGCGCAGCAATATCGCGTGCTTGGCACTGTGCCGCGATTTCCGCCAGTCTTCCGGGACCAAAAGCGATGGGAACCGGAAAGAACCAGTCTTGCGGGGTCAAAAGGTTTGATAGGTTCATGGGGGGCCTAAAGTGGGTCGAAAGGTGCGATGATCTTAGCCGCAGGAAATGCCATCTGCACATCAGAAATCGAGTGCGATAGAAAGATCAGTTTCACATTGGCACCTGCGTCCATGGTGGCATATGCCGCGAGCCCGTCTGCGCGCGCCTGCCAGAGTGTTTCGAGAACCGCCCAGGTGGCGGGCTTAAGGTATACCAGCGCGGGCCGGGCTGCCATCATCGTGGCGTGCATGGCCAGGGCGTTGGCCTCCATCACTTCGCCGAGGGTGGTCAGATCGTAAGCACCAATTGCGGCTTCAACCTCGGCGCAATCCTCTTCGGCCCGACCGGGCCAGGCTGAGAAAAGAGGGCTGGTGCGGACTGTATGGTTCATCCCATCGCGGGAGCTTTGCGCCTTTGGCCCCGTGTCTACCGGAATAATGGCAATGCGGAACTCTGGCCAATTGTAGGGCAAAAGCCGCCCGTAGCTATCTGACCCGTCCTGCGCTGTGCCTCTGTCCCAGCGAACGAAGCCTTGCCAAAGCGACCGTGACGCGCTGCCGCTGCCGACGCGGGCCAGCTGGCTTTGTTGCGTGCGATCAAGGTTTGCCCCGAACGCCGTGCACAAGGCGCGGGTTAGTGCCGCGAAACCAGACGCGGAAGAGGCCAGCCCCGCGGCCGTCGGGATCGTATTTGTCGTATGAATATGCAGGGGTGCATCCAAGTCTCGCCGAAAACGGTCCGCGAAGGCCAGCGCATTGGTGGAAAACGCACTGTCGCGTGCCAGTTTGTCGCCGTTCAACCAAACCGCGTCCTGCCCATCGTTGGCAGGGGTCACTTGGGTTGTGCTGCCCCAATCCCGCAAGGAAATGGATACAGAGCTGTTAAGCGGCAGGTTCAATGCGACGTTTCTCTTGCCCCAATATTTTGACAGGGCAATGTTGCTGGGGGCGTAGGCCGTGGCCTGCGTTGGGGCACAGGGTGCGGGCAAAAGCCGATCAAATATTGCCTGCGCCGGGTCAGTCATGAAATGTCAGCCCGGTTTCCGCTACCGGGGCGGGCGCAAAATCTTCGGGCACTGCACCCAAGGCCAGCACACAATCACCCAACCCAGAGCCGGATATTTTTGCCCCCATAACACCATCGGTTCGGCGCGCCTGGGACACCAGACGCGCAAGTGTTTCGTCGCAGACACCCAACTCTTCCATCATGGCTTGATAGGCGTCTAAAGCCGTTGAAAACGCAACCCAATCTTGCGTTTGAGCCGCACGCGCGGCTGCAGCCGCACAGTTCCCCATACGCCCATAGAGCGCATCAAATGCAGCCTCATTGCCCACCATAGCGTCTGCGATCTGGGCCAAAACCTCTGCCGTAGGGGTTTTATAGCCGCAATAACCCAGCGCCAGCGGTGGCGGGACCGGCAGGGGCGTGATGTCCGCCGCCGCGCGATCCGGAACAGTGGTGAGCATGTCACCCGGCAGACGATAGGCCAGCATGCCGCCCATCAGGCTGGCCGCCAAGTCTGCGCCGCTGCCGCGGCCCTGGATGGCACGCACGATCTGAAGTGCGGGCGTGTGTAGCCCGGTAACTTCGCTTCCCGCCAAACGTGCGAATGCACCAAGAGCGGCAACTGTAACCGCAGCGGAGGACCCAAGCCCCATGGTCGGATCAATTTCTGATCGGATGTGCACCGTTGCCCCGCCCGGCAATTTCGCGTGGTGGCGTTCAAATGCAGCCAACACAAACCGGTAGGGCCCTTCCGGGGCTGCCCATGGGTTGACGGGCAAAGTTTGTGGGGCGGCAATGTCGGAATGGACAATCAGCAGGCCATCGTCGCGCCGAGTTGCACGCAAATGAATGCGCGCCTCTATGGCGCAGACGATGCCGGGGTGGCCATAGACGACGGCGTGTTCCCCGGTGATGATTGTCGATCCGGGCGCCGACGCTGTGACCGTTGTGGTCACGGGGCAGGGCCCCAGGCCGCGCCTTGGTCTGATACTTGCAATGGCGCCCAACGCAGGCCTGGGGCCCTGCCCCGTGACCACAACGGTCACAGCGTCGGCGCCCGGATCGACAATCATCACCGGGGAACACGCCGTCGTCTATGGCCACCCCGGCATCGTC
>JBCCET010000084.1:0-16353 GCA_039030095.1 Pseudomonadota bacterium
CCGATAGGCCAGCTATGACCAAACTGATTGATTTCCAGACGGACCCTTCCAAATACAAACACTGGCGGGTCGACTATGATGGAGCAATCGCAAAGCTGATCATGGATGTGGACGAAAACGGCGGCCTGTTCGATGGCTATGACCTGAAGCTCAATTCCTACGATCTGGGTGTGGATATAGAGCTCAATGACATCGTGAACCGGATGCGGTTTGAACATCCGTCGGTCAAGGTGGTTGTCTTGCAGTCGGGCAAAGACAAGGTTTTTTGCGCAGGCGCCAATATCCGCATGTTGGGCGGCGCCGAGCACAGTCACAAAGTAAACTTCTGTAAATTCACCAACGAAACACGCAACGCTTTTGAAGCGGCTGAGGCGGACTCGGGCCAAAAATACATTGCAGCTGTCAAAGGCGCCTGTGCAGGTGGTGGCTATGAGCTTGCGTTGGCGTGTAACCACATCATGCTGACGGACGATTCCACATCGTCTGTAGGGCTGCCTGAGGCCCCGCTTTTGGCTGTGCTGCCCGGAACAGGTGGGCTGACCCGCGTGACTGACAAGCGCAAAGTTCGCCGCGACTTGGCGGATATTTTCTGCACTATGGAAGAGGGTGTGAAAGGCAAACGCGCACAGCAGTGGCGGTTGGTGGATGAGGCGGTGCCAAATTCCAAGTTTGACGAAACGGTTGCGGCCCGCGCCCAAGAGTTTGCCGACCAATCATCGAAAGCTGATGTGGGGAAGGGCATAACGCTTGGCCCGCTTAACCGGCAAATCACCGAAGCGGGGCTTTCTTATGACCATATTGAGGTGGCGCTTGATAGAGCGGGCCGAACGGCAACGATCACAATAAAGGGCCCTGCAGATAACGCACCCAACAACATGGCCGCGTTTCAAGACCAAGGGGATCAGGCGTATCTGCTGAAGCTCTGCCGCGAACTGGAAGACGCGGTGTTGCACCTTCGGCTGAATGAAATGGAACTCGGCCTGTGGATTTTCCAAACTCAAGGCGACCCGGAAAAGTTCGCAGGCCATGAAGCGCTGATACTTGGCGACCCGGATCACTGGCTGGCCAATGAAGTCCGCCAATACTGGAAGCGGACGCTAAAACGGATTGACGTGACCTCCCGCTCGCTGGCGGCATTTGTGGAGCATGGCTCTTGCTACACGGGGATATTGGCGGAACTGCTTTTTGCGGTCGACCGGACGTATATGATGGAAGACGAATTTGAGGGTGACAACCGCCCCATGGCGACCGTGACGCTGACCGACGCCAACTTTGGTACGTTTCCGATGGGCAATGGCATCACCCGGTTGGAAACCCGGTTTCTGGATGACGCCGCCCATATCGAAAAGCTGGCAGGTTCCATCGGTGAACCGTTAGAGGCGGAAGAGGCGGATGAACTTGGTCTGGTGACCGTCATCCTTGACGATATCGACTGGGAAGATGAGATCCGCATTTTCCTGGAGGAACGCGCCTCCTTCAGCCCGGATGCGATGACGGGCATGGAGGCAAACCTGCGGTTTGCCGGGCCAGAGACGATGGAAACCCGTATCTTTGGCCGCCTGACGGCCTGGCAGAACTGGATTTTCAACCGCGCAAACGCGGTGGGCGAAGATGGGGCATTGCAGCGCTACGGCACCGGTGTGCGCGGTGATTTTAACATGGAACGCGTCTGAAGCGCGCGCCTGACAGAAAAGGGATGGACCAAAATGCTTGGCGATATTGATGTAAACTATGACACGTTGATCCCCAACAACGTGGGCCTTAGCCAGGATCGCAAGGTGCTGAAAGCGTTAGAGAAATGGCACCCCGGGTACATCAATTGGTGGAACGAGCTGATCCCGCAGAACTTTCAGGAATCGATGGTCTATTTGCGCACAGCGGTCAGCGTCGATCCAAAAGGCTGGGCCAAGTTCGACTACGTCAAAATGCCGGAGTACCGTTGGGGCGTGCTTTTGGCCCCGGCAGTGGAGGATCGCCGCATCCCGATGGGCGAACACAAAGGTGACCTGGCCTGGCAAGAAGTGCCGGGTGAATACCGAAACACGTTGAAGCGACTTATCGTAATCCAGGGCGACACCGAACCGGGATCGGTGGAGCAGCAAAAATTCCTCGGCCTGACGGCGCCATCGCTTTATGACATGCGCAACCTTTTCCAGGTGAATGTGGAAGAGGGCCGTCACCTTTGGGCGATGGTCTATCTGCTGCAGAAATACTTCGGCAAAGATGGTCGGGAAGAAGCAGATGATCTGCTGCGCCGTTCGTCCGGGTCAGAAGAAGCGCCACGTATGCTTGGCGCTTTCAATGAAGAAACGCCCGACTGGCTGTCTTTTTTCATGTTCACCTACTTCACGGACCGTGACGGCAAGATGCAGTTGGAAAGCCTAGCGCAATCTGGTTTTGATCCGCTCAGCCGCACCTGCCGCTTTATGCTGACAGAAGAGGCGCACCACATGTTTGTGGGGGAGACCGGCGTAGGCCGGGTCGTGCAGGCGACTTGCAATGCGATGAATGAGGCGGGCATCACAGACCCTTATGACATTGGCAAGATCCGCGACCTGGGCGTGATCGACCTGCCCACGATCCAGAAAAAGCTGAACCTGCACTATTCGCTAAGCCTTGATTTGTTCGGGCAAGAGGTTTCCACCAACGCCGCGAACGCCTTTAATGCGGGCATCAAAGGGCGGTATCTGGAAAATCGGATCGACGATGACCACCAGTTGAAAAGCGATACCTATGTGGTGCGCTCGATCGTGGACGGGCAGATCGTGGCGCAGGAAGTACCCGCGCTGACTGCGATCAACATGCGACTGCGCGATGACTATATCCGCGACGCTTCTGGCGGTCTGGGCCGCTGGAACAAACTGATCAAACGCACCGGCGTCGATTTCCAGCTGCGGCTGCCGCATGAGGCATTCCACCGGCAGATCGGTGTTTTTGCGGCGATCAATGCTGATCTGGACGGCAACATCATCCCAGACGCCGAATGGGAAAAACGCAAAAATGAGTTCATCCCGACCAAAGAGGATGGCGCGTTCATTCAATCTCTGATGGTCCCTTGCTACGAGCCAGGCAAGTACGCCAGTTGGATCGCGCCGCCGAAGATGGGCATCAACAACAAGCCGGGCGACTTTGAGTACGTCAAACTGGCCATGGCCTGATTCAGGCCTGAATTCAGACCCCAGCCGAAAGGATGATCATATGGCAGTGACAAAGCGCCAGGAAGAATACATCGGGTATGTTGAAATCAACAATCCACCTGAAAATGTGATCAACCAATCCGTTCGACGGGGTCTTCTTGAAGCCGTGCGCTGGGCAGAGAAAGAGATGCTCAGCCGAGTAATACTAACTGCTAACGGCACTGATTTTTCTGCCGGGGCGGATGCGCTGGAGTTTGACCAGTCACCGCAAGCCCCCCATTTGGCAGACGTGACAGCCGCCATCGACGAGAGTTTCGTCCCTTGGGTTGCCGTGATCGAAGGAGAGGCTCTGGGCAGTGCCGCTGAAATCGCCATGGCGTGTCGGATGCGGATCATGGCGCCAAACGCTGTGATCGGTGTGCCTGATGTGGATTTGGGAATAATCCCCAGCGCTGGCGGTACACAGCGCCTGCCAAGGTTGGTGGGTTTGGCCAAGGCCGTGGACCTGATTGCAGGCGGGCAATCTTTGTCCGCGCAAGAAGCGTTTACTGCAGGTTTGGTCCAAGAGATCGACGAAGACCCTTTGGAAGCAGCCTATTTGGTAAACACCGAAGACTTGGGATGCATTGTACCCGCGTGGGAGTTGCCCGCCCCGGCTGCGGACAGCGATTTCTTTACAAAGGCGCGTGAAGCCTGGGCGACGGATGGTGGCAACGCCGCGCCGGGCTGCGCGATTGATGTGATCGAGCAGGGGCTTACGCAGCCGTTTCACGATGCTTTGGCGTTGGAAAAGAAAACTTATGCCGCGCTGCGCGACAGCGCGGCGGCCAAAGCGCTCCGCCATGTGTATTTTGCTGAACGCGGTGCCCAGGCTGCTGGATGACAGCTGACATCAAGTGCGTCGCAGTGGTAGGTGGCGGCGAAACCGGGATCGGTGTAGCCAGCGCGTTGATCGATGCTGGCATCGCCACAGTGCTGATCGTTGGGGATGTTGAAAGCGAACACCGCGCACGCGATGTCATCGGTCGGCGCGCAGCGTCCTGTGCGCTTTTGCAATTGGCTGAACTTACCGTCACGCAAGACTACTGCAAGGCTAAGTCGGCGATTCTTGTAATCGACGCTACCGACGACGATCCGGATGTTGCGCGTTCGATGTTATCCGAATTGATGAAAACGATCTCCGACGACGCCGTCATTGCCACTTGCCTCGGAGATATGGACATAGATCGCTTTGCAAAAGACCTGCATGATCCAAACCGCGTCATTGGGTTGCATTTTGTTGCGCCGGTACGGACTGCCCGGTTGCTGGAAATTGCGCGAGGTAAACGAACTCACCCGCATGCCATAGCAGCCGGATTTGCTATGGCGAAGCGGCTGCACAAGATCCCTGTTGTTGTCGGCAATGGCAGTGAGTCCATAGCCAATCGGCTGCTTGCCTGCGCGTATGAGGCCGCAGACAGGGTTTTCATGGACGGCTCGACCCCGTGGGAGGTGGACGAGGCATTGGTCGACTTCGGCTTTGCGGTTGGGCCCTATGAAGCGCAAGACTTGGTTGGTCTGGATATCGTGCATCCTATGCGCCAACGTTATCGTGCCTTGAAATCAAATCCTCAGCGAGCAGTTCCAATTGCAGACCGCATGATGGAACTTGGCAAATACGGGCGCAAATCTGGTGCAGGGTGGTACCGTTATCCCGGTGGGATGAAAGTAGATGATCCAATTGTAGCGGACCTGGCGATTGAAGAGTCCTACCTCGCCGGTCGGACGCGGACGGACTATGATCCGGAAGAGATCCAGCGACGCGTAATCTGTGCAATGATCAATGAAACTGCAAAGCTTTTGCGCGACGGCACTGCGCGATCAGCGGCGGACGTGGATCTGGTTTCCGTTCTTGCACTCCACTTCCCACGATGGCGGGGCGGTGTCGCGTATTACGCTGATACAGTGGGTGCGCATCACTTCATTTCGGAACTGGAAGATCTGGCAGTAGAAGATCCAACTGCGTGGTCAGTTAGCCCATTCTTGCAGCGTTGCGCCGCGAGAGGGCTACCACTGGCAAGTGCCTTTGACCTCGCACCTTAAGGCTTCGTTTCAATACACGATTGGGGCTGGCTAGACAGGCACTATATTTCTGCATGCCGCTGAATACGTCGAAATCGGGGTCAAAAAAATTTACAAAAAGGTTAGATGAGTATGGCTCATTGCTGCCAATGATCTATGTGCAATATAATGCGATGACCGAGTAAAACATGCCAAAGAACACGAAGTCCTTTTCTAAGCCTGCTGGACGGACCAGCCAGTCCCAGATGGATGAAGCCGTTCACGCGTTGCAGGCTCGGGTGGCCGACCGCGTGCGTACCGCGCGCCGTAGCAAAGGGTTGCCTCGCCGTGTGGTGTCCGAGGTTTCTGGCGTTTCACAACGCTACCTGGCTCAACTGGAATCCGGGACCGGCAATATCTCCATCGGACTGCTTTTGCGGGTCGCCAACGCTCTGGATCAACGGATCGACAGGCTCTTGGGGCCGGAGGATCCGTGGACGTCAGAGACGTTAAAAGTGGCCGATTTATTTGCTGAAGCGACACCCGAAACGCGTAGCGCGGTACATGCGCTTTTGGACGCAAACGCGCTTAGCCCTTCGCGCGCCAAACGTATCTGCCTGATTGGTTTGCGCGGGGCGGGAAAATCTACGCTTGGGCCGCTGATGTCCGCTGAATTTGATGTGCCATTCCTGGAACTAAACCGCGAAGTTGAGGCCATAGGCGGCATGCCCGTGGCAGAGCTTCTGGCGTTTTATGGCCTTGATGGCTTCCGTCAATTAGAACGGCAGGCGCTGGAGCAGGTGGTGCAACGCCACGACCGCGTTATCTTGGCAGCCGCGGGTGGGATTGTAGAAGAGCCGCGCACCTTTGATAATCTTCTCAAGCACTTCAATACGGTCTGGATCAAGGCATCGGCCAAAGAACACATGGACCGGGTTCTGGCCCAAGGTGACCACCGGCCTATGGCAGATAACCCAGAGGCGATGCACCAGCTCACAACCATTCTGCAAGGCCGTGAAGACCTCTACAAGCAGTCGCAATTTGAATTGGATACTAGCTATCTATCTGTGAACTCGGCGGCAAAACGGCTCGCCAAGATCATCCAAGACGCCGGTTTTTTGGCATCGTGACTCAGATGCAACGCGCACTTTCGGACGCAAATATGCTTCTTTTTTCCGGAGAGACGATTGGAGCGGGCGATGAGATTCGAACTCACGACCCTAACCTTGGCAAGGTTATGCTCTACCCCTGAGCTACGCCCGCGTCCTATCGTGTCGCACCCTATAGCGCCGGGATCAGGGCGGCTGCAAGGGAAAAGTTGCACCTTATGGCTGTGCGATTGCGTCGTCTGATGAGAAAAATTCGTCTTTGGCCAATTCCCAGTCTTCGGTGTGCACGATCACGTTGTCTTCGGACAATAAAATGACCCCGTAGGCACTGGGTTCATCGGTGGAAAGGGACATCCCGGCGTCGCCCAAGGCCAGGGGCATTTGATGGCAGGTGGATTTTAAAATCGAATAGCTGAGCCCTCGCCAATTGCCGGAAATCGTCCGATGCACATGTCCGCAGATGATATGAGCCACGCGGCCCAGAACAACGTCGGCAAAGGCCTCATCATCGCGCATACGAATGTCGTCCATGCCGTCAAAGCCCACTTTGAAAGGAGGGTGGTGGGCGAAGAGCAGAACGGGTTTGTCAGCCGCGGCCAGTTGCGCGTCCAGCCACTTTAGCCGGGCTTCATTATATTGGCCCAGCGATGCAAACGAGAGATACTTTTCGCCGAAGACGGTGTCGATTGCGATGACCCGGTGGGTTTCTGTGTCAAACACGGACTGGACATAGCCAGCGTCATCGCGGGTCAGGCTCAGGCTTTCGACCAATTGATTGCGGTCGTCATGGTTGCCAGGGATGATGGTGACCGGACACTTGGCGGTATCAATTACCTGTTTGAAGCGCTCATATTCCTCGGCCTTGCCCGAATTGACGAGGTCGCCCATCACCACAATCCGGGTCGCGTCTGGATGCCGCCTTTGGGCATGTTCTAGGGCGCCAGCGAACTTGGCGTAGGGGTCTAGGCCGATGATGGTTTCCCCTTCGGAACGAAGGTGCGTGTCGGTGAAAGCAAGCAGTTTTGTCATGGTGCGACTGACACAGATTCGCGGACTTCGGGCAAGGAAAATGTGGATGAAGATGTTCGAGTATGCTGATTTTAGGAGGCGGCAGGTGACATTGGTCAAAGACCTGAATGTAAAGATTTCAGTGCTTTGCAGGGCACCAACCTAGCAAACACGACGCGTCTTGTATGACGCGTCGCAGTTAATGTCTTGTTGCGGCTCTCTGATTGGAATTGCCCAGCTGCCAGAAATTCGGCAGCCACGGTCGAGGGGCGAAAGCCAAGTGATGGGGTTCGAAACTAAACGAGCTTGGCTGTGCCGGATCAAATGTTGATGGTTGCGTGCCCCTAGGTTTCAAATTCAATCAACAGGTCTTTGGCGTCCACTGCGCTGCCCGCAGGCGCATGCACAGCTTTAACGACACCGTCGTTTTCGGCATATATGCCGGTTTCCATCTTCATCGCTTCAATTGTCAGAAGCAGGTCTCCGGCTTTTATGGCCTGGCCACCTGCGATAACCACTGATGAAATCACGCCTGGCATCGGGGCACCCACATGGGCGTCATTACCGGGCTCCGCCTTCATGCGCCGGGCAGAACTGGCCGCAGCCTTGCGGTTCGTTACCCGGATTGTACGCGGCTGGCCGTTTAGTTCGAAAAAGACCCGCGCCTCGCCGCTCTCATCTGTTTCGCCTACCGCCTGCAACCTGATTTCCAGCGTTTTGCCAGGATCAATTTCTGCCGAAATTTGCTCACCCGGTTCCATGCCATAGAAAAACGTCTTTGTGGGCAAGGTGCGTACCGGGCCGTAGATGCGGTGCCTTCCCATGTAATCCAGGAACACTTTAGGATACATCAGGTAGCCGTTGAGGTCTTCGTCATCGACCGCAAATCCCTCAAGCTGGTTTGAAACGTCCGCCCGCTGGGCTTCCAGATCGACCGGTTCCATATGGGCGCCCGGACGTGTGGTGGCGGGTGTATCCCCCTTTAGAACCTTGCCTACAATTGCTTTTGGAAAGCCACCCGGCGGCTGGCCGAGGTTGCCGCGCATCATGTCCACAACCGAATCCGGAAAGGCGACGTCGGTCTTCGGGTTTTCCACCTGCGCGCGGGTCAGACCCTGGCTGACCATCATCAACGCCATGTCGCCCACCACTTTGGAACTGGGCGTGACCTTTACGATGTCGCCGAACATCTGGTTCACATCGGCATAGGTTTGCGCCACCTCCTGCCAACGGTCCTCCAGCCCCATGGACCGGGCCTGCGCCTTAAGGTTGGTGAATTGGCCGCCCGGCATCTCATGCAAGTAGACCTCGGACGCGGGCGCCTGAAGACCGGATTCGAAGGCCACATATTGCTGGCGCACGCCTTCCCAATAGTCAGATATGTCGCGCACAGCCTTCATATCCAGTCCGGTGTCGCGGTCGGTGTGGGCCATCGCCTCTACAATGGAGCCTAGGCAGGGCTGCGATGTGCCGCCCGAAAATGCATCCATTGCTGCGTCTACGATGTCCGCCCCGGCCTCTGCTGCGGCCAGAACGGTGGCACCGGCGATGCCAGAGGTGTCGTGGGTGTGAAAGTGCACGGGCAATCCGGTTTCTTCTTTCAAGGCTTTGATCAGCACGCGGGCGGCGGCGGGTTTCAAAAGCCCCGCCATGTCCTTCAAACCGATAAGGTGGGCCCCGGCCGATTTCAGCTCCAATGCCATGTTTGTGTAGTATTTCAGGTCATATTTGGCCCGATCCGGGTTCAAAATGTCGCCTGTGTAACAGATCGTGGCTTCGCAGAGCTTGCCATTTTCGCGCACGGCGTCCATCGCGACCCGCATGTTCTCGACCCAGTTGAGGCTGTCAAACACGCGGAAGACATCAACACCGGTCACGGCCGCAGTGCGCACAAATTCCTGCACCACATTGTCCGGATAGTTGGTATAGCCCACGCCGTTAGAGGCCCGCAGCAGCATCTGCGTAAGGACATTGGGCATTCGTTTCCGAATGTCGCGCAGGCGCTGCCACGGACATTCCTGCAAAAAGCGGTAAGCCACGTCAAAGGTCGCCCCGCCCCAACATTCGACAGAAAACAGTTGCGGCAGGTTGTGGGCATAAGCCTCTGACACTTTGATCATGTCGAGGCTTCGCATGCGGGTCGCCAAAAGTGACTGATGCCCGTCGCGCATGGTGGTGTCGGTGATCAACAGCTGGGGTTGTGCGTGAAGCCAGTCCACCACCCCATCAGGCCCTTTGTCCCGCAACAGGTCGGCCGTGCCGGGTGCCGGCAATTTGAACCGCAGGACAGGGGGCTTCGGTGCTTTGACTGTGGCTGCCGGTTTTGCTCGGCCTTCCACATCTGGGTGCCCGTTGACAGTTATGTCCGCCACATAGGTCAGGATTTTTGTTGCGCGGTCCCGGCGGCGTTTGAATTTAAAGAGGCCCGGTGTGGTGTCGATGAATTTCGTTGTGTACTCGTTACTCAGAAACGTCGGATGCTTCAGCAGGTTTTCCACGAATGCGATGTTGGTGGAGACCCCGCGAATGCGGAACTCGCGCAGCGCACGGTCCATCCGGGCGATCGCTTCGTCAGGCGTTGGCGCCCAAGCAGTGACTTTTTCCAAAAGCGAGTCGTAAAACCGCGTAATTACCGCGCCTGAATAAGCTGTCCCGCCGTCTAGGCGGATGCCCATCCCGGTGGCGCCCCGATAGGCCGTGATGCGGCCGTAGTCGGGGATGAAATTGTTTTGCGGATCTTCTGTCGTGACACGGCATTGAATCGCATGGCCGCGCAGGTGGATGTCTTCCTGTTTTGCAACGCCTGTGGCGTCTGCAAGTGTGGCCCCTTCGGCAATACGGATCTGGGCGCGAACGATGTCGATGCCGGTGACCTCTTCAGTCACAGTATGTTCCACCTGAACCCGCGGATTGACCTCAATGAAGAAGAATTCACCGGTGTCCATATCCATGAGGAACTCAACGGTGCCCGCGCATTCATAGTTCACATGCGCGCAAATCTTGCGACCCAGATTGCAGAGCGTTTCGCGCTGTTCCGCGCTCAAGTAGGGTGCCGGTGCGCGTTCTACGACTTTCTGGTTGCGCCGCTGGACCGAACAATCCCGCTCCCAGAGGTGAAAAATATCGCCGTGGCTGTCGCCGAGGATCTGCACTTCCACGTGACGGGCGCGCTGGACCATTCGTTCCAGGTAGCCTTCGCCGTTGCCAAACGCACTCTCGGCCTCCCGGCGGCCTTCGAGGACTTTTTCCTCCAGTTCGCCTTCATGCATGATCGGACGCATCCCGCGCCCGCCGCCGCCCCAGCTGGCCTTGAGCATAAACGGATACCCGACCGCATCGGCCATGCGGCGGACCTCGTCCATGTCGTCAGGCAATACTTCGGTGGCGGGGACCACAGGCACGCCTGCCTCAATCGCCACGCGCCGGGCAGATGCCTTGTCGCCCAGCTTGCGCATGGTTTCAGCCTTCGGCCCGATGAACGTCAGACCGGCGGCGGTGCAGGCGTCCACAAAATCTGGGTTTTCAGACAACAGGCCATAGCCGGGATGGACTGCGTCACAACCGGCCATTTGCGCCACGCGAATGATCTCTTCAATAGCAAGGTAGGCCTGCACGGGCCCCAAGCCTTCGCCTATTTTATAGGCTTCGTCTGCCTTGAACCGGTGAAGCCCCAGTTTGTCCTCTTCGGCGTAAACGGCGACGGTCTTTTTACCCATCTCGTTTGCCGCGCGCATGACCCGGATGGCAATCTCACCCCGGTTCGCAACAAGGATTTTCTGGAAAGTTTTCATCTGGCAGCCCCCGGTGACGTAGCGATATCAGGGTCTTAAGGGCGCGGGATCATGCAAACAACAAAATTATCGCTAACGCAGCATAATTTTTTCTGCGCTGCAGCAAGGAGATTTCGCCGAAAATTCGTGGTGGCGACACATTGAAAGCAGTGCGAACATACCGCGAACGAAACACTTTATCTTGTGGTTTGCTGGCGCTATGGTCCCCAAATGAGCAGTTGGGACGAATCTGATGCCTTTGAGGCGGCCGCCGTGCCGCTGAGCCAGCGGGCGATGGCCGCCCGTACGGCGCCGTATCTGGATGGCTTGAACGAAGCCCAACGGGAAGCTGTGGAACAGCTAAACGGCCCGGTGCTGATGTTGGCGGGGGCCGGAACTGGCAAAACAAAAGCGCTGACCACCCGGATCGCGCATCTTTTGCAAACCGGGCACGCGCGGCCCAACGAAATCCTCGCTGTGACGTTCACCAACAAAGCCGCGCGGGAGATGAAAAATCGAGTGGGTGCCTTGCTGGGCGAAATGGTGGAAGGCATGCCCTGGCTTGGTACATTCCATTCACTTTGCGTGAAAATCCTGCGCCGCCACGCGGAGCTCATCACCAATGAGGCCGGCACCCAGCACCTGAAAACCAACTTCACGATCCTCGACACCGATGATCAGTTGCGCCTGCTTAAACAGCTTATTCAGGCGGACCATATCGACGATAAACGCTGGCCTGCGCGCATGCTGGCGGGGCTGATCGATGGCTGGAAAAACCGCGCCCTGACACCGGACAAGATACCCGCATCGGAGGCCAGCGCATACAACCACAAAGGCACGGACCTTTATGAGGCGTATCAGGAACGGCTGCTGACACTAAACGCCTGCGATTTCGGTGATTTGCTGCTGCATGTGGTGAACATCTTTCAACGCCATCCTGATGTCCTGGCGAAGTATCAAAACTGGTTCCGCTATATTCTGGTCGACGAATACCAGGACACAAACGTGGCCCAGTATCTGTGGCTGCGCTTGCTGGCCCAGGACCACCAAAACATCTGTTGCGTGGGCGATGATGATCAGTCGATCTATGGCTGGCGTGGGGCCGAAGTGGGCAATATCCTGCGGTTTGAAAAGGATTTTCCGGGCGCCAAGGTGGTTCGACTGGAACAGAACTATCGATCCACGTCGCACATTCTTGCGGCGGCTTCGGGTGTTATCAAAGGCAACGAAAATCGGCTTGGTAAAACGCTTTGGACCGACCGAAACGACGGGGAAAAGGTTCGCCTGATCGGCCACTGGGACGGCGATGAAGAGGCGCGTTGGGTCGGTGAAGAGGTGGAGGCATTTCTGGGTGGCACCCGCGGCCATGCGCCGGTTGTGCTGAACAATCAGGCGATCCTGGTGCGCGCCAGCCACCAGATGCGTGCCTTTGAGGATCGTTTCCTGACCATTGGCCTGCCGTACCGGGTCATCGGCGGCCCGCGTTTTTATGAGCGCATGGAAATCCGCGATGCCATGGCCTATTTCCGCGTGGCCGTCAGCCCTGATGACGGGCTAGCTTTTGAGCGTATCGTCAACACCCCCAAGCGCGGGATCGGCGACAAGGCCCAGCAGGTCATACAAATCACGGCGCGCGAAAACGGCGTGTCACTGCTGGAAGGCGCACGTATTGTGGTGGCTGAGGGTGGCTTGACGCCAAAGGCGAGGGCTGCGTTACGCGAGCTCTGTGAAGGGTTTGCGCGCTGGCATGACCTGGTTCGCGCCAATGAACTGACCCACATCGAAGTGGCGGAGCAAATCCTCGAAGAATCCGGGTACACCGACTACTGGCAGCAGATGGCGTCCAAAAAGGATCCGGAGGCGCAGGGTAGGCTCGACAACCTGAAAGAACTGATTAAGGCGTTGGAAGGGTTCGATAATCTGCAAGGGTTTCTCGAACACGTCAGCCTGATCATGGACAACGACAACGACGACGTGACCGACAAAGTGTCGATCATGACTTTGCACGCCGCCAAAGGGCTGGAGTTTCCGGTGGTTTACTTGCCCGGCTGGGAAGACGGTCTGTTCCCGTCACAGCGATCCATGGATGAAACCGGCTTGAAAGGTGTCGAAGAAGAGCGCAGGTTGGCTTATGTGGGAATAACGCGGGCCGAAGAGCACTGTATCATTAGCTTTGCGGCCAACCGCCGTGTCTACGGCCAATGGCAATCGTCGCTCGCATCGCGGTTTATCGATGAGCTGCCACCTGAACATGTGGATGTGTTAACGCCGCCGGGGTTGAATCAGGGTGGTTTTGGCGCGACGGCATCAGCCAACACTTTTGAAGGATCAGATCTGACAGAAAGCGCGGCGCGTGCGGATGTCTATAACTCTCCGGGTTGGAGACGCTTGCAGGCCCGATCGAACCAGCGTGGGCTAAGCCAGCCGCGTGAAGCTGGCAATATGATCATCGACAGCGAAGCAGTGTCTGCCTTTGGCTTAGGCGACCGGGTGTTTCACCAGAAGTTCGGCTATGGAGCTGTGATTGGGATCGAAGGCGATAAACTCGAAATCGCCTTCGAAAAAGCTGGCACGAAAAAGGTCCTGGCGGGGTATGTGACCGCGCCGTCTGACGTGCCGTTTTAGGCGGGCAATTGCCCGCCTGCCACAATTAGCTGCGGGATGCTTGGAAAGCGATGCGATTGATGTCGCCGCGGCTGATTCCCAAATCGTCCAGTTCGCGGTTTGACAGCCGTGACAGTTCCAAGCGGGTTGTGCGCTGTACGCGACGACGCTGCACCTCAGTGGTGAACTTAGAGACAGCGTTTGCGATGACGGCAAAGGTGCCGAAACGGGCGGTTGAGTTTGTTGTAAGCGTTGCCATCTTAGGGCCTCATTATCAGGTGATTTCGTTCGTTTGATGCCCTCAATTTAGGCATGCACCCTAGGAAGTGTAGTCAGATTTTAGGCAAAACCGATATGTGTTTAATGCATACCGGTGCGAAAAATAATGCTGCACCGCAAAAGAAAAAGCGGCAGCGCTGGGAGGTTGCGCTACCGCTTCAGGAATACAGGCCTGCGATTTGGGAGGGTTGCAGGACTGTGTTTTGGAACCAAAATGGTCCTTTAAGGCGACCGATTGGAGGTTTGGGAGGGAGGTAACCTTACCAACCGATCTTTCTTGGTACGAATATAGTCTCGCTGCAGCGCAGCAACAATCGCAAATATCGCAAGTCAGCCATGCGCTTAATGCATGGCTATTAAGTGCCAAGTTCACCGAAATCAGGCGCGGGTTGACCAAGCGTTGGCGCAAGTTCAATTCGCCCTTTGGGGGCCGTCTTACAGTTGCATTCCAGCTAGGTACGCGCGCGCCTTTGGGTCCCGTGGTTCTTCGAAAAAACTGCCGGCATCCCCGGCTTCCAGCAATTGCCCATCTGCCACAAACAGGATCTGGCTTGCGATCCTTCGGGCCTGGACAAGATCGTGGGTCGACATCAGTACCGGTACGCGCGCGCTGAGCGAGGTGATCGCAGCCTCGATTGTCGCTGCGTTGGCAGGGTCCAGCCCTGCGAAGGGTTCGTCCAGGATCAAAACCTGTGGGTCCGTCACCAAAGCGCGCGCCAGCGCCATGCGCCGCAACTCTCCGCCTGACAGAGTGGCTGCGGGGCTTTTTGCCTTGTCTTGAAGCGAAGCCTCGATGAGTGCGCGATCAACGCGGCCGCTATCATAAGCGCGTAAAGGAAAGGCCACGTTTGCGCGCACGGTTCGACGCAGCACAACCGGCTGCTGTTGCACATAGCTGCGGCGCGTACGGGTGGCAGTGGCGGCGGCGCCATCCCAGGTCACGGCGCCACCATCGGGTGCGCGCATCCCATGGGTTAAGGCCAGGAACAGCGATTTGCCCGCCCCATTCGGCCCCAGCACACATGTGATACCGGACAGGTCGGCTTGCCAGGTGATCGGCCCCAAAAACGCCCTGCCATCAATTTTTTGGATGGCCCCTGATAGACTTAGCACGGGCATCAGCGAGATACCTGATAACGCCCGCCCAGACGGGTCAGGGCGTGGGTTACCGCATTAACTGCAATGGCAATCGACACAAGGATCAGACCGAGCGCCAGCGCCAAGGTCAGGTTACCCTTGGATGTCTCCAAAGCGATGGTGGTTGTCATCACTCGGGTCAAACCGTTGATGTTACCGCCCACGATGATGACGGCGCCAACCTCCGCCAAGGCCCGGCCAAAACCCGCTAAAAGCGCAACCGACACGGCAAAGCGGGCATCCCAGATAAGCGTGCACACCTGGCGCCCTCGCGGCGTATCCAAGGCTTGGAACAGCGGCGTGTATTCACGGGCAAGGGGGGCAATAGCCTGATGGGTGAGCGACAAGATGATCGGAAACACCAATACGGTTTGAGCAATCACCATGGCCGTAGGCGTGAACAGCAGACCCAATGGGCCAAGCGGACCCGCGCGCGACAAAAGCAGATAGATGGCAAGCCCCACAACAACCGGCGGCAATGCCATCATAGAGGTGCCCAGCACCAGCACGGCCCGATGGCCTGGAAAATGGACGATCGCGAGCGCCGCCCCAAGGGGGACCGCAAAAAGTGCCGCCAAAAGTGTCGCACTGAAAGAAACAGCAAGGCTCAAACCAACGATCTGGCCGAGTTCGGCGTCCCCGGACAAGATCAATTCCAGCGCTGTGGTCAGAATTTCCATTCCCGGTGCCCTTGCCCTTTCTGCTCGGTCATACAAGGTAAGGCCCACAGGCGCGAAAGCGCAAGCAGTCAAATGACAGGGGCTTACCGGCAGTGGCAATAGAAAAAGACGCGGTTATGCGGGCACTCAAAGTGCTGAAACTGCCCGACGGGCGGGACATTGTGGAGGCGGACTTCGTTCGCGCGCTGTCCATTGATGGCGATATGGTGCGCTTTGTTCTGGAAGTTTCGCCCGAACTCGGACCGTATATGGAACCGATCCGCGCAGCGGCGGAGAAAATTGTGGAAGAACTGGACGGGGTTCAGTCCGCCAGCGTTCTGCTGACCGCCCATACGGCCCCGAAGGCACCGCCCAAAGCGCCACCAAACCTGAAAATCGGCGGACATCCAAAGCCATCTGACGACAAAGCCCCGATTGCGGGCGTGGACCGGATCATCGCGATTGCCAGCGGCAAAGGCGGGGTGGGGAAATCCACCGTTTCATCGAACCTGGCGGTGGCGTTGGCCAAGTCTGGGCGGCGTGTGGGCCTGTTGGACGCCGACATCTACGGCCCGTCACAGCCCCGCATGATGGGCGTGTCAGCGCGACC